>NZ_BAAGSO010000125.1:150418-203075 GCF_054782395.1 Streptomyces daliensis
CGCACCCACGCACCCATAACCCCAACGGGAACCCAGAATCACGCGGCGTCAGCCGCGTCGTACCGGTCCATAGGCCGCGCCGTAGCCACACAGCCGCACCCGAACACGGCGCCCCGCCCAGCGCAGCGCCCCGTGCAGCGGCACAAAAATCAGCGCGGGACCCTACAGTGCGCATCGCACAGGCCAACCGTCCCGCGCAACACCCCCGTGAAGCGGAAACCCCCCGTTTCCTTCCGCACCCCGCGAAGGGGACCCGCAACACCCCTGTGAAGGAAACGCGGCCTTGGTCCGGTTCCGCCGCAACATTTGCAGAGGGGTGCCCCGGTGCAAAGAAAATGCCGGACGATTTTGCGGAGGCTGTTCGGCATCCGAACATGGAAGCCCCCCAACCGGACAATCGGCGGGCGCACCCCCGAGCGCGCCCGCCCTCGGCGTGCCGCCACCCCACGAGGGCCAGGCCACACGCCTCCGCACCGAAAGGCTCGGCCCCATGGCGACCACACCCCCTGCCCCGCCCGGGGAGGGCTCTCCGCACGCGCGGCGATTCGGCCTCCCGACCGCGACGGCGCTGGTCATGGGCAACATCATCGGCGGCGGCATCTTCATGCTGCCCGCCTCCGTCGCCCCGTACGGCACGGTCAGCCTGGTCGCCTTCGGCGTGCTGACGGTGGGCGCCGTCGCGCTCGCGCTCGTCTTCGGGCGGCTGGCCGAGCGCAACCCCCGCACGGGCGGACCCTACGTGTACGCGCGCGATGCGTTCGGCGACTTCGCCGGGTTCCTCGGCGCGTGGTCGTACTGGATCACCACGTGGGTGAGCAACGCCGCGCTCGCGGTGGCCGCCGTCGGCTACCTGGACGTGCTGCTCCCCGTACAGGGCTCGACGTGGCAGACCGTCTTCGCCGCACTCGTGATCATCTGGCTCCCCGCGCTCGCCAACCTCGCGGGCACCCGCTACGTCGGCGCCGTCCAGGTCGTCGCCACCGTGCTCAAGTTCGTCCCGCTGCTGCTCGTCGCGGTCGGCGGCCTGTTCTTCTTCGACGCGGACAACCTCGGGCCCTTCGAGGCGAGCGGCGACGGCGCCCTGGGCAGCGTCACTGCGGCGGCGGCGATCCTGCTGTTCAGCTATCTGGGCGTGGAGTCGGCGGCGATGAGCGCGGGCGAGGTCCGTGACCCGCGCCGTAACGTCGGGCGCGCCAGCGTGCTGGGCACCGTCGGCGCCGCCGCCGTCTATCTGCTGGGCACGGTCTCCGTGTTCGGGCTCGTCGCGCACGACAAGCTGGTCGGCTCCACGGCGCCGTTCTCGGACGCGGTCAACGCCATGTTCGGCGGCTCCTGGGGCGGTACGGCCATTGCCTGCGCCGCGCTGGTCTCCATGGTCGGCGCGCTCAACGGCTGGACGCTGCTGAGCGCCCAGGCCCCCTACGCAGCGGCCAAGGACGGCCTCTTCCCGAAGGTCTTCGAGCGCAGGCGCCGGGGTGTGCCCACGGTCGGTGTGCTCGTCGGCGCCGTGCTGGCCTCGCTGCTGACCGTCGCCAACTTCAGCGGGGGCGCGAGCGGCGCCTTCAACAGCCTGGTGCTCATCACCACCTTCACCGCCACCGTCCCCTACCTCCTCTCGACGGCGGCCCAGCTCTACTTCCTCTTCTCGGGCAGCGGCGCCCGGGTCCGTTCCGGGCGGCTGGTGCGGGACGCGGTGCTGGCGCTGGCCGCGTTCGGGTTCTCGCTGTGGCTGGTCGCGGGCGCCGGTTACGCGGCCGTCTACCAGGGTGTGCTGTTCCTCTTCGCCGGGGTGCTGGTCTATGTGTGGCTGGCAGCGCGGCGCGAGCGGGCGCGGGACGGCCGGGAGGCGGAGCCCGGCCAGGAGCCGGGGTCCGCCGACGGGGGTCAGGCCGTGCTGGCGCCGTCGACGACGAGGTCCGCGCCGACTGTGGAGCCCGCCTCGTCCGAGGCGAGGTAGAGCACAGCCGCCGCGATCTCGGCGGTGTGCGCGGCGCGCCCCCTCGGGATCGAGGTGCGCATCCGCGCGGCCTTCTCCTCCGGGGTCTCGCCGGGCAGCGTGGACATGGGCGCGTCGACCTTCCCGGGGCTGACGGTGTTGATGCGGACGCCCTCGCCGATGTGGTCGAGCGCGGCGTTGCGGGTCAGCGCCCCGAGCGCCGCCTTGCTGGCGACGTAGGCCGCGAGACCCGGCTGCCTGCTGTGGACGCCGAGATTCGAGGACACGTTCACGATGGCGCCCCCGCCCTCCTGGACGCGCATGCGGGCGACCTGGTGCTTCAGTGCCAGCCAGGTGCCGGTCAGGTTGACGTCGAGGGCGCGCCGCCAGTCCTCCTCGGGGATGTCGGCCGCGGGCGCCGGGGGCACGAAGACGCCCGCGTTGTTGACGGCGACGTCGAGTCCGCCGAAGCGGTCCACGGTCTCGCGGACGAGGGCCGCCGTGTCCTCGGAGCTGGTGACATCGGCGGTGACGGCTGCCGCCTCGCCGCCCTCCGTCTCGATCAGGGCCACGGTCTCCTTGAGGGGTGCGGCGGTGCGCCCGGAGACGACGACGCGAGCGCCCTCCCTGGCGAAGGCGAGCGCGATCTCGCGGCCGATGCCGGTGCCGCCTCCGGTGACGAGTGCGGTGCGGCCTGCGAAGCGTGCGTGAGCGGTCATGACGGGTCTCCTCGGTGTGGCTCGGTGTGGCTCGGTACGGGTGGTTTTCGAGAACGATCGGTCTTGAATTTTGGGCGAAGAGAGCACCCTCGGTTGAGGGTGCTGTGTGCGGGTGGAGACGGGCGGAGGTCAGTCCAGGAGGGACAGCGCCTGCTCCGTCGCGTCGCGCAGCCGCGCTGGGGAGTGTGAGCCCATGCCGACCACGCGCATGCCCTGCATCAGGACCAGCAGCATGCGCGCCAGCGCGCGGGGCTCGCGGCCCTCGGGGAGTTCCCCCTGTGCCCTGGCCCGGATCAGCGCCGAGGTCAGCGCGGTCTCCAGCGTCTCCCAGCTCACCTCGACGTTGCGTGCCGCCGCCGGGTCACGCGAGGCCAGCTCCACGGCCGTGTTGACCACGAAACAGCCCTTGCGGCGGCGCTCCTCGTCCGTCGACTCCGCCGCGAAGCGCCGCACCATGGCCCGCACCGCCGGCAGTGCGGGTCCCGGCTGCGACAGCTCCTCGACGAGGCAGGTGCCGTGCTCCTCGCCGTAGCGCTCCAGTGCCTTCGCGTACAGCTCCTGCTTGCCGCCGAAGGTGGCGTACAGGCTGGCGCGGGCGATGCCCAGGTGTGCGACGAGATCGGCGAGCGACGTCGCCTCGTAGCCGCGCTCCCAGAACAGCTCCAGGGCTGAGCGGAGCGCGGCGTCCGGGTCGAATTCCTTCGTTCTCGCCATGCCGGAAACACTAGGCCAAACGAGAATGACCGGTCAAGAATGGTCGGTCAAGAATCGCCCGGGGAGGCGTCGCGGGTCGCGGAGTCGCGGATCGGGGCGCCCGCTTCGCGCAGGTGCCGCAGTGCCTCCCGCCACGAGGCCATGAGGCTCGTCTCGTGGTACGGGATGCCCAGCTCGACGCAGTAGCCGCGGACGATCGGCCGGGCGCGGCGCAGATGGGGGCTGGGCATGTTCGGGAACAGGTGGTGCTCGATCTGGTAGTTGAGCCCGCCGAGCGCGATGTCGGTGAGCGCGCCGCCCCGCACGTTGCGCGAGGTCAGCACCTGCCGGCGCAGGAAGTCGGGGCGCTCGTCGCCCGAGAACATCGGCATGCCCTTGTGGTTGGGGGCGAAGATCGAGCCGAGGTAGACGCCGAAGACGGCCTGGTGCAGCAGCAGGAAGGCCACTGCCATGCCCGGCGGGAGGACCAGGAACAGTGCGGCCAGATACACGGCGAGGTGTCCGAAGAGCAGCGTGCCCTCCAGCACGGGGCGCTTCATGTGCGGCTGGCGCAGGGCGCGGATGCTGGAGACGTGCAGGTTGAAGCCCTCCAGCGTCAGCAGCGGGAAGAACAGTGCCGCCTGGTGGCGCCCGATGAACCGGGGCAGCCCCTTCGCCTCGCGGGCCTGGTCCTGGGACCAGACGAGGATGTCGGGCGCGACGTCGGGGTCCAGCTCCTCGTGGTTGGGGTTGGCGTGGTGGCGGGTGTGCTTGTTCATCCACCAGCCGTAGGACATGCCGATGCCGACGTTGCCCACGAGCCTGCCGCCCGTCTCGCTCGCCCTGCGTCCGCGGAACACCTGGCGGTGCGCGAGGTCGTGCGCGATCAGCGCCAACTGGCCGAAGACCAGCCCGAGATACCCGGCGACGGCCAGTTGCCACCAGCTCGCGCCGACGGCGAAGAACGCCACCCAGCCCGCCACGAAGGCGAGTCCGACGAGGGTCAGGCGCAGCGCGTAGTAGCCGGGCCTGCGCTCCATCAGCCCGGCCTCCGCCACGCGCCGCGAGAGCCCCGCGAAGTCGCTCCCGCCCCCGGTCCCGCTCCCGCCCCCGGCCGCCTTGCCCTGGCCGGCTCTGCCGCTCTCGGAGGGAGCCCGTGTCTCCGGTGTCTCAAGTGCTGTCGTCATGCGGTCGAGCCTCGCGGGCGCGGACCGCGCCCGACAGCCGCGCAGCACGCCTCCCGGACGGGGGCTCACCGCCGACGGGGGGTGTAGCCAGGTACACCATCCGAGGCGGGGGCCCAGGTGGGAGCGCCGCGGCGGCGGTTGTCGTACGGCGGTCCTAGGGGGTGTCTTCGACGTAGCGTCGTCCGGCCGCCAGGCCGGGGGCTGCCGGGGGCACCTCCCAGCGGTAGCTGGGGGAGTCTGGTGCGTGCAATCGCAAGGCGGAGGGAGGAGAGCGCAGGGGGTACCTCCCAGCCCGGAGGGCCTGGGGGAGGGTACCTCCCGCCCGCAGGGCCTGGGGGAGGGTACCTCCCGCCCGCAGGGCCTGGGGGAGGGTACCTCCCGCCCGGAGGGCCTGGGGGAGGGCTGCGCTGACGACCGACAACGTCGCGAGCGTGCGTGCCAGACTCCCCCAGCTACCGCTGGGAGGTGCCCCCGGCAGCCCAGGCGGGACGTTGAAGACTCCCCCTACGCTGGGAGGCAGTGCCCGAAGCGTCCACTGGAAGCGAGGACCATTCCATGTCCCCCGAGCCGCTGACCCCGGAGCAGACGGACGAGGCGCTGGCCGGACTGCCCGGCTGGAGCGTCGAAGACGGCCGGATCACCCGCGCCTACGCGTTCGACAAGCACCTGCCCGCCGCCGCGATGGTCGTCCACATCGCCGCCATCCAGGAGGAGCTGGGGCACCACTCCGAGCTGGGCCTGGGCTACAACAGGCTGACGGTCGCCGTGAACACGCACAGCGCGGGCGGCCGGATCACGGAGCTGGACATCGCGCTGGCCCGCCGGATCGAGGAGATCGCGGCGGGCCACGGCGCGAGCTAGCCGCCCTCCCCTCCCACTTCACGGGGCGGCTTTGCCACTCGCCGGTGTCGCGGCCGGAGCCAGGGGCCGGGACACGCGGGGGAAGGCGTGTGCGGAGATGTGCGCGGGAGGAGGGGGAGGGGTCAGGGCCTGACCGAGTCCAGTGCGTAGGAGCCGGAGCCGCTGTAGGCGTGGACGAGGAAGCGGTAGGTGCCCGCCGTGCCGTCGTAGGTGACGGTCTCGTCGGGGCCTGGGCTCGTGCCGCTGGCCACGGTCGTCCACGTCGAACCGTTCAGCTTCTGGAGGTACAGGTCGAAGTCGGCGCTCGACGGGCCCTTGAGGCAGCCGGTGTGCGGGCCGGAGGCCGTCGACTCGTACGACGTGCCGTTGGGCTCGATCCGCTGTTCGCCGCTGGTCAGCGAACCGGCGTAGGAGGCGGAGGGCTTGGCGCAGCCGGTGGGCGGGGGTTCCTCACCGCCGCTGGTCCTGAGCGTCAGGCCGTAGACGGACAGCGCCTCGGTGACGGGCTGGTAGTACGTGGTCCCGCCGCTGGAGCAGTTGCCCGAGCCGCCCGACGTCATGCCCTGTGCCTGGCTGCCGGAGATGAAGGAGCCGCCGGAGTCGCCGGGCTCGGCGCACACCGAGGTCCTGGTCACCCCGCTCACGGTGCCCTGCGGATAGGTGACGCTGGTGTTGTGCTGCTGGATGGTGCCGCAGTGCCAGCCCGTCGTGGACCCGGAGCGGCAGATCGACGAGCCGACCGGCGCCTGCTGGGATCCGGCGACGGTGACGTTGGCGCCGCCCTGCCCCTTCACGTACGGGGTGGCGGTCCAGTTGCTGTTGGCCGCGACCCACGCGTAGTCGTTGCCGGGGAAGGACGAGCCCTGGAACGTGCCCTGGGCCACCTGGTTGTAGCCCGTCGTGCTGGTGCCCGCCCTGCCGCAGTGCCCGGCGGTGACGAAGCCCTGCTGGGTGCCCTTGGTGACGGGGAAGCCGACGGAACAGCGGCCCCCGCCCATGTAGTAGGCGTCGCCGCCGCGCAGGTCGTAGTACGGGCGCGGCTTCTCCGCCGACTTCACCACGCGCACGGCCGAGGCGTCCGCTCCGCTGCGGTCCACGAACCGCCGTGCCTCGGCGGGCCGTGCGGCGAAGACGGTCACCGTGTTGTGCCGGACGTCGACGGACCAGGCGGGGACGCCGTCCGGGGTGCGTCGCTCGGCGGCGCGGTCGAGCGCCGCCTTGGCGGCGTCCAGTTCGGCGAGGCCGTGGTCGACGACCTTCGGGGTGGCACCGGCCGCGGCGATGGTGTCCGCCTCGGCCGCGCTGGTGGTGCCCACCACCAGCTTCGACGTGGGGCCCGTCGTCCAGGCGCCCCCGTAGCGGGTGCCCAGCTCCATGCTGAGGGCCTTCTCCACCGTCGGGGCACGGTGTTCGCTGGCCACTCTGGTTCTGACCTCGGCGGGGGTGAGGCCGAGGTCACGGCGCATGGCGTCGAGCATCGCTCCGGGGACCGGGGGCGCCGGACGGGCTTCGGCCGCCTTCGCCGCGGCAGCGGCGTACGACGAGGGCGGGGGCGCGGGTTCGCCCGCTGTGGCGGGCATGGCGGTGAGCGCGAGGGCACCGGCGGCCAGAGCCGCTCCGGTGACCACGCCGACGTTGCGGAGCATGGGGGTCTCTCCTCGTGTCGGGGGGTGCGGATCAACGTAGCCGCACGCCCGGGCGGCGTGTACCTGCCATTTCACCCCTCTCGCCGTGCGATGCCTCAGCGCGCATCGGCGCGCTGAGGGGGTGCGGGGATGCTCGCCGCGCCCCGTCGTCGGCCGGGGGCCACTTCTGGGCCGCTTGCCCGCTGACGCCCTCGCGGTCCGGGCACGGCCTGACGCCGCGGGGGTGGGAAGCCCGGCTCGCCCGGTGACCACGCCCTGGCCCCGCTGTCGGCGGTGCGGCGGTGGTGCGTCGGCGGGCGGTGACGGTGCGAATCGGTGGTGCGGCGGCGCGGCGGTGGTGCGCTCGGTCCCGTCGTCAGCGGTGCGCATTGGTGGTGCGTCGACGGTGCGCCTGGCCCGCCGCCAGCGGTGCGGCGGTGGTGCGCATTGGTGGTGCGGCGGTGGTGCGTTCGGCCCCGCGTCAGCGGTGCGGTGGCCGTGCGTCGGTGGTGCGCTGGGCGGCGCGTCCATGGTGCGTCGACGGGGCGTTCGGCTCCGCTGTCGGTGGTGCGCTGGGCGGCGCGTGCACGGTGCGGCGGTGGTGTGTTCGGCCCCGCGTCAGCGGTGTCGTGGCCGTGTGTCGGTGGTGCGCTGGGCGGCGCGTCCATGGTGCGTCGACGGGGCGTTCGGCCCGCCGTCAGTGGTGCGGCGGCGGTGCATCGGTGGTGCGCTGGGCGGCGCGTGCACGGTGCGGCGGTGGTGCGTTCGGCGCCGCGTCAGCGGTGTGGTGGCCGTGTGTCGGTGGTGCGCTGGGCGGCGCGTGCACGGTGCGGCGGTGGTGCGTTCGGCGCCGCGTCAGCGGTGTGGTGGCCGTGTGTCGGTGGTGCGCTGGGCGGCGCGTGCACGGTGCGGCGGTGGTGCGTTCGGCCCCGCGTCAGCGGTGTGGTGGCCGTGCGTCGGTGGTGCGCTGGGCGGCGCGTCCATGGTGCGCATCGGTGGTGCGTTCGGCGCCGTCGTCAGCGGTCCGACGGGGCGCCCGCGTGGTGAGGGCGCCGCGTGGTGCGTCAGCCGTGGGCCTCGGCTCGGCCCGGTTGGG
Organism: Streptomyces daliensis; assembly: GCF_054782395.1. NCBI lineage: Bacteria > Bacillati > Actinomycetota > Actinomycetes > Kitasatosporales > Streptomycetaceae > Streptomyces > Streptomyces daliensis. The sequence goes on from NZ_BAAGSO010000125.1 coordinate 158,536, forward strand.
CCTCTCGCGCGAGCCACTCCGCGTAGCGCGGATTGCGGTGCGCCGCCTCGTCGTGCGCCTGGCGGGCGTGCAGCAGCACGGCGGGCGCCGTTCCCGCGGCCGGGGACCCCGGGTGCCAGCCCAGCAGGTGCCGCCACCGCAGCGGCGTCCCGCGCAACGGCACCGTCACGATGCCCGGCGCGGGCGCGAACGTGGCCCTGCACAGTCCGATCGCCCGCCCCACCTCCACCAGGTGGACCAAGGAGGCGGTGTCCGTCTCGTACACCGTCTGCGGGGTGAAGCCAGCGCGCGCGCAGGCGGCGGAGAAGCAGTCGCCGAAGCAGCCGTCGCCCGGCACGCAGGCCCAGCTCTCCCCGCCCAGCTCCCGCAGGCTCAGCTCCCGTTCGCCCGCGAGGCGGTGCCCCTCGGGCAGCATCACGAAGACCGGGTCACGGCCGACCGTGCGCCACGTCAGCCGCTCCGTCGCGGGCGGCGGGCTGTCGCCGCAGCAGCCCACCAGGGCGTAGTCGAGCCGCCCCTCGGTCACCAGGTCGCTGATCTCGGCGACGGACCAGGCGGTGTACGTGCTCAGCGGCGCCGACGGATGCACGGCGGCGATGCGGTCCACCAGCCCGCCCAGCAGGGGGCCGTGGGTGCCGCCGAGCCGGAAGCGGGGGATGCCCTCCCAGGCGTTGGCGAACCGGACGGCGTCGTCCTGGAGTTCGTGGATGGCGGGCAGCAGCACCCGCGCCCGGTCCAGGACCAGTTCGCCGAGCGGGGTGGGCCGCGCGCCCCCGCGGTCGCGGTCGAAGAGGGGCCCGCCGAGTGAGCGCTCGATGCGCTTGAGCTGGCCGCTGAGCGCCGACTGGGCGAGGCCGAGCGCCGTGGCGGCGCGGGTGAGGCTGCCCGCGTCGGCTATCGCGCGAATGATCTTCAGATGGCGCAATTCCAGCTCCATGTCCGGAAATTACGACGGGGCGCGCCGCGCGGCAAGGGAACGGCCACGCGGCAAGGGAACGGCCACGCGGCGAGGGAACGACGAAGGCCGCCACCTCCGGCGGGGGAGGCGACGGCCTTCGTCGTGCGCGGTCGCGCGGCGGGGCTCAGTCCAGTCCGTTCATCTCGTCCGGGTCGGCACCCAGCCGGGTGTCCGTGTTCAGTGACGCGATCCGCTCCAGGTCACCGGCGTCCAGTTCAAAGCCGAAGACGTCGATGTTCTCCTTGATCCGGGAGGGCGTCACGGACTTCGGGATCACGACGTTACCGATCTGGAGGTGCCAGCGCAGCACGACCTGCGCCGGGGTCTTCCCGTGCTTGTCCGCGATGGCGGCCAGCGTGGGCTCCTTCAGCAGGTCCTTGCCCTGGCCCAGCGGGGACCACGCCTCGGTCGCGATGCCGTGGTCCGCGTGGAAGGCGCGCGGCAGGGGCTGCTGGAGGTGGGGGTGCAGCTCGATCTGGTTGACGGCCGGGACGGCGCCCGTCTCGTCGATCAGCCGCTGGAGGTGCGCGGGCTGGAAGTTGGAGACACCGACGGCCTTGGCGCGGCCGTCTGCGGCGATCTTCTGGAACGCCTTCCAGGTGTCCACGTACTTGTCCTGTTCGGGGACCGGCCAGTGGATGAGGTACAGGTCCACGTAGTCGAGGCCGAGCCGCTCCAGGGAGGCGTCGAAGGCACGCAGGGTGGAGTCGTAGCCCTGTTCCCTGTTCCACAGCTTCGTGGTGACGAACAGGTCCTCGCGGGGCAGACCGGACGCCGCGATGGCCTGCCCGGTGCCCTTCTCGTTCTCGTAGATCGCAGCGGTGTCGATGCTGCGGTAACCCGCCTGGAGCGCGGTGCCCACGGCGTCCGCCGCCTCGTCGTCCGGGACCTGCCAGACGCCGAAACCGAGCTGGGGCATGGCGACGCCGTTGTGAAGAGTGATGGTGGGAACGTTGCTCACGAGCGATCGGTCCTCACGTTGAATCATTGGTTCCGGTTGACACCAGGGTCAACGATCGCCGCGCTGCGCGCATTCCCGGCGCGTTTGCCCAGGTCAGAGCGGTGCGGTGCGAGGGGTGACGTGAGCGGCGCGAGCGGCTCAGTTGTGGTAGAGCGCCTCGATCTCGACGGCGTACGCGTTCTCGATCTTCTGGCGCTTCAGCTTCAGCGAGGGCGTGACCATGCCCTGCTCCTCGGTGAACTGGGCGGCCAGTATCCGGAAGGTGCGGATCGACTCGGCCTGCGAGACCTGCGTGTTGGCGGCCACCACGGCGCGCCGGATCTCGGTCTCCAGATCCGGGTCGCGCACCAGGTCGGCGGCCTTCAGCTCGGGCTTCTCGCGCATCGCCAGCCAGTGCGCGACGGCCTCGGGGTCGAGGGTCACCAGCGCGGAGATGTACGGGCGGTCGTTGCCGACGACGATGCACTGCGCCACCAGCGGATGGGCCCGTACCCGCTCCTCCAGCACCCCCGGCGAGACGCTCTTGCCGCCCGAGGTGACCAGGATCTCCTTCTTGCGGCCCGTGATCGTCAGATAGCCGTCCTCGTCCAGCGAGCCGAGGTCGCCGGTGGCGAGCCAGCCGTCGTGCAGGGACTCGTGCGTGGCCTTGGGGTTGTTGAGGTAGCCCTGGAAGACCTGCCCGCCGTACAGCCAGATCTCGCCGTCGTCCGCGATGTGCACGGTCGTGCCGGGGATCGGGACGCCGACGGTGCCGAAGCGGGTCTGCTCGGGCGGGTTCGCGATGGCCGCCGCCGTCGACTCCGTCAGCCCGTACCCCTCGAAGATGCGCATGCCCGCGCCGTCGAAGAAGAGGCCGAGGCGCCGCTCCATCGCCGAGCCGCCCGACATCGCGTGGCGGCACCGGCCGCCCATCGCGTCACGCACCTTCGAGTAGACCAGCTTGTCGAAGACCTGGTGCTGGAGCCGCAGCGCGGCCCCGGGCCCCGGGCCCGTGCCGAAGGACTTCTGCTCGACGGCCTCCGCGTAGCGCACCGCGATGTCCACGGCCTTCTCGAACGGGCCGAGCCTGCCCTCCAGTTCCGCCTTGCGGCGCGACGCCTGGAAGATCTTCTCGAAGAGGTGCGGCACGGCCTGGATGAACGTCGGCCGGAAGGCGGCCAGGTCGGGCAGCAGTGCCGAGGCCGTCATCGACGGCTGGTGGCCGAGCTTGACCCGGCCGCGGATCGCCGCGACCTCCACCATCCGCCCGAAGACGTGGGCCAGCGGCAGGAAGAGCAGCAGCGAGGCCTGCTCGCCGGTACGGGAGCGGAAGACCCGCTCATACTTGCCCACGACGTTGTCGGCCTCCGCCATGAAGTTGGCGTGGCTGATCACGCAGCCCTTGGGGCGGCCCGTGGTGCCGGAGGTGTAGATGACGGTGGCCGTCGAGTCAGGGGTCAGCGCGAGCCGGTGCCGGTGCACGACGTCGTCGTCGATGTGCGTACCGGCCCGCGACAGCTCGGCCTCCGCGTTCTCGTTGAGCTGCCACAGCCGCTTGAGCCCCGGCAGCCTGCCGATGACGGAGCCGATCGTCATCGCGTGGTCCTCGTGCTCGACGATCGCGGCCGAGACGTCCGCGTCGTGCAGCATCCAGAAGACCTGCTCGGCGGAGGACGTGGGATAGACCGGGACGACCTGGGCGCCGATGGCCCACAGCGCGAAGTCGAAGAGCGTCCACTCGTAGCGGGTACGGGACATGATCGCGACCCGGTCCCCGAAGCGGATGCCCTCGGCGAGCAGCCCCTTCGCCAGCGCCAGCACCTGGTCGCGGAACTCGCCCGAGGTCACATCGCGCCAGGTGCCGCCCGCGTCCTTGCGGGCGAGCGCCGCCCGGTCCGGATCCTCGGCGGCATGGTCGAAGACGGCGTCAGCCAGCCCTCCTACCTGGGGCGCCGTCGCCACAGCCGGGACGGTGAACTCGTGCAATGGGTCTGCTCCTCGACGTGCAGGGCACCGCTGTATGACACAGCGCGAGCGACCGTATCGGATACGGAGCGCGCTGGGGAGGGGCGTCCGTGCTGGTCAGTCGGTCAATTGGGGTCACTTCGGTACGTGCGGGCCCAGGCCGTTGCAGATCGATCGACGTATCTGCACCGAACCTCCCCGAATCGGCGCGCGGCCGGACAGGGAACGGGCGCCGCGCGGAGCGAATCGGGCCCGGCCCGGATGCGGGGGGCGGGGCTCCGGTGGCGCGGGGCCGGGGTTCCGGGGAAAAGGCCGGAAAGGTCCTTCCGTACTGTGGTACCCGTCCGGTGAAACACCGCCGGGGTCGCCGCACGGTACCGAGGGAGCTCATGCGCCGCCTAGCACGTCTGGTCGATCCGTACATCGTCCTGCTCCTGGGCACGGTGCTGCTCGCCGTGCTGCTGCCCGCGGGCGGCGCCGTCGCCTCCGGCTTCGGCTGGGCCACCAAGATCGCCGTGGGGCTGCTCTTCTTCCTCTACGGAGCGCGGCTCTCCACCCGCGAGGCCGTGGACGGGCTGCGCCACTGGAAGCTGCACCTGGCCGTCGTCCTGTGCACCTTCGCGGTCTTCCCGCTGCTCGGCCTCGCCTCCCAGGGGCTCGTGCCCTGGCTGCTCACCCCCGAGTTGCAGTCCGGGCTGCTCTTCCTCTGCCTGGTCCCCTCCACCATCCAGTCCTCGATCGCCTTCACCTCCATAGCCCGCGGCAACGTGCCTGCGGCCATCTGCGCGGGCACGTACTCCAGCCTCATCGGCATGATCGCCACCCCGCTCCTGGTGGCCTGGCTCATCGGCGGCCACGCGAGCCTGAGCGCCGACGGACTCGTCGGCATCGCCTGCCAGCTCCTCGCGCCCTTCGTCGCGGGGCAGCTGCTGCGCCGCTGGATCGGCGGCTTCCTCACCCGCAACAAGCGCGTCCTCGGCCTCGTCGACCGAGGCTCGGTCCTGCTCGTCGTCTACACCGCCTTCAGCCAGGGCATGAACGAGGGCATCTGGGGCCAGGTCACCCCGCTGCGGCTGCTGGCGCTGCTCGGCGTCGAGGCGGTGCTGCTCGCCCTGATGCTGACGCTCACCTGGTACGGGGCACGCAAGCTCGGCTTCGTCCGCGCCGACCGCGTCGTGATCACCTTCGCGGGGTCCAAGAAGTCGCTGGCGGCCGGGCTGCCCATGGCCAGCGTGCTGTTCGGGGCGCAGGCCAGCCTCGCCGTGCTGCCGCTGATGCTCTTCCACCAGATGCAGCTCATGGTGTGCGCGTTTCTGGCCAAGCGCTGGTCGTCGCCCGCACTTCACCCCGAGTTTGCCGACGTCCCTTGGGATGGTGCCCCGACGGCGCCGAGGGACGAGCCGCGAGTGGAGAGTGGGTGGCATGGGGACCGTGCGCAAGGGGCTCAGGCGGAGGGGCAGGCTGCTGGCGGAGGCGCTGCGACCGCCCGGCGTTGACAGCGCGGCGGCGCGCGGCGGCCCGGGAACGGGGCCCGACGAGGGCTTCCGCGCCGACGGCTCCTTCGTCGCGCCCGTGGCGGGCCGCCTCGTGGAGTCGCCCGTCTTCATCCTCTCGCCCGTACGTTCCGGCTCCACCCTCCTGCGCGTGCTGCTCAACAGCCACTCGCGCGTCCGCGCCCCGCACGAGATGCACCTGCGCACCCTGCACGTGCGCATGGACCGCGAGTTCACGGCCGAGGCCATGCGCGAGCTGAGGCTGGACAAGGAGGAGCTGGAGCACCTGCTCTGGGACCGCGTCCTCGACCTGGAGCTGGAGCGCAGCGGCAAGGACGTCATCGTCGACAAGACCCCGCCCAACACCCTGATGTGGCCGCGCCTCCACCGCGCCTGGCCCCGGGCGCGCTACCTCTTCCTGCTGCGCCACCCCGGCGCCATCGTCACCTCCCTCGTCAACCGCAGGGACAAGCCGGACGTCGCGCTCATCCACGAGGAGGTGCTGGAGTACGCGGAGCGCCTGGAGGAGGCCCGCGCCGCGCTGAACGGGCACACGCTGACGTACGAGGACCTCACCGCCGAACCGGAGAAGGCCACCCGCGAGATCTGCGCCTACCTCGACCTGGAGTGGGAGCCGGGCATGCTCGCGTACGGCGAGCAGGACCACGGCACGTTCCGCCCGCAGATGGGCGACTGGAGCGAGAACATCAAGTCGGGCCGCGTCCAGGCCGCGCGCGGTGCCCGCGGGGCGGACTGCGCGGGCCTGCCGCCCCGGCTGCGGGAGATCGCCGGGGCGTGGGGGTACGAGGCGGGCGCGTCCTGAAGGGCTGGCGGTACGGGCCTGTCGGCAGGCGGCAGGCGGCAGGCGGCAGGCGGCACGGAACAGTGTCGCGGAGACGCCTCGGCGAAACGGCGGACCGGCCTCAGCCGCCACCTGGCACGCGATGAAGAGGCGGTCCCGCACCGCGCACTCGCCGCAACCGGTCGAGCCCGGCAGCCACTATCGCCTCCGCGCTGGCCAGGTTCACCGCTGTCGGCACATTGTGCAGCGTCGCCAGCCGGAGCAGCGCGAACACATCACTGGCATGCGGCGCCGCCCACAGCGGATCCCAGAAGAACACCAGCCCCGCGAGTTCCCCTTGCGCGATCAGTGCGCCGATCTGCTGATCCCCGCCCACAGGCCCTGAGGCCACCGCTCGCACCGCCGCAGCGGGTAGTCCCACCTCCTCCCGCAGCCCACGCGCGGTCGCAGCCGTGGCGACGACCGTCTCGTACTGCAACGCGAGCCGATGGGCCCGCACCCACCGCATCAGCTCCGCTTTCCGCGCGTCATGCGCTACCAGACCGATCATGCCTCCGACGCTATGCCGCTCTGCCACCGCGAATGCAGAGCGCGTGGAAGTGGAGATCCCCAGGGCCGTGACACTCCCCGCATATTCGTGCGCGGGATCGAAACACCCTCCGTGCGGAGCCGAAGGTGCGCCGGGGTGCGGGCGTCACGGGCTGGGCCTGTCGCGGCAGGACCGGGAGTCGATGGCGGCGGTGCTCGGCTTGTGGGTGCTGATCCAGCCGGGGTCCTGCGCGGGCAGTTGGGGCAGCGAGGTCTCGACGTCGCGTATCCACTCGCTCGTGCCGACGTACTCCTTGAGCCAGTCGGCCAGCTTCCGGCAGTCCTCCCGGAACCCTTTGCGCAGCCCGATGCCGTAGTGCTGGGGCGCGCCTATGGTGAGGTCCGCCACCACACGCAGGCCGTCCTTCGCGTGGTGGCGGGCGAAGCCGTAGAGGATGAGCTGGTCGGTGGTGACGGCGTCGACGGTGCCCTTCTTCAGCTCCTCGATGCAGTCCGACGCGTCGTCCAGCACCTGCGGGGTCACACCCGTGGCGGTCCTGACCTCGGCGAGGGCCGTCTCCGACGTGGTGCCGTCCCAGGTGCAGACGGTCTTGCCGCGCAGGTCCCTCAGCTCCTCGATGCCGCCGCTCCTCGGCCGGTCCTCGTCGACCAGGAAGCCCTGGCGGGTCTTGAGGTACGGGCCCGCGAAGTCGATCCTGCGCATCCGGTCCGGGGTGATCGAGAAGGAGGCGATGACCATGTCGGCGTCCCCGTGCTCCAGCTGCGAGATGCGGTCCGCCGACGACACATCCACCGGTTCGCTGAACGAGACGCCCATGGCCTTCTCGATCCGCTCGTGGAGCAGATGGTCGAAGCCGGAGCGGTCGTAGTTCTCGGAGTAGGAGATGCCGGGGAGGTCGTTGTGCATGGCCACCGTGACCCTGCTGGTGCCGAGGAACTGACCGCTCTCGCCGGAGGAGCAGGAGGCCACCGGGGCGAGGCCCAGGACGAGGACGAGAGGGAGCGCGACGGCGGGCGCGTCGGCGCGGATACGCCGCAGCGCCCGCCTCCGCCCCCACCCCCGTCCCCGTCCCCGCCGCCGTAACGATTGCCGTAACGGCCGCCTTGAGCGCTGTCCTGACGAGGCGCCGTCCCCCGGCGCTGTTCTGCGGTGCACGGTGTCTCCCTGCGGCGTCGGTGTGTCAGTCGTGGAGGGTGGCCTCGGCCACGGAGACGCGCATGAGGCACCCCTCGTCCGTCGTCACGGTGAAGCGGACCCGCACGTTCCCTTGCTGTCCGCCCAGGGGGAACTCGACGGCCTCGCCTGGCCGGATGCCCTCGGTACTGGCGGGGGCGCCGCCTCCCACGAGCGAGGCGGTGAACTCCGTCTCCGGGGTGCACGTCTGGGCTCCGGGAGCGGAGTCCTCGACCGTCAGCGCCAGCCGCAGCATGGACCGCCGCGGCGTGTTGTCGACGAACAACTCGACCTCCGCGCCGTTCCCTGCCGGTACGTTGGGTATGAGTTGAGCCGTGCCGGTGACGGCCACCTCGCCGTGGTCGGCGTAGTGGTCCATGCCGATGAGCCCGAGGACGGCCAGCAGCAGGGAGCCGCCCGTCATCAGCCCGCGCCGGACCCCGGAGCGGTCCTCCGGCACCCCCTCCGGCACGCCCACGACGCGCGCGAACGAGACGACGACGGCCACACCGAGCACGGCGTACACCCAGCCGAGCTGCCGCGCTGGGCCGTCCGGCGCGGTGACCAGCGCGATCGTGGTCAGCGTCACGACGAGGAGGAACGGCGGCCAGTTCCAGCCGCTCCAGTGCTTGGCCCGCCCGTACAGCTCGTTCACGTCCCCGGCGAAAAGGCTGAGAACCACCTTCCCGGCCCGGCCTATCGCGGTGGAGTGCGCGCCGAACGTCTGGGCGCGGTGTTCCCCGTCGCGGCGGGTTCCTCCGGGCGCGTCGTGGGGAGCGCTCACTCCCTCTCCTCCTGCCGGTCCCGCCGCCCCGCGGGGCCGGGCTGCTGCCCGTACCCGATGTGCAGGTCTCCGTCCACCCGCCCGATGACGGTCGACCAGGGGCCGTACGCCGTCGCGTGGCTGCTCCCGGAGGAGCGGTGCTCCCGGTGTACGAGGGCGAGGTGACGGTGGAGCGCCGCGTCGCTCAGGTCGCGGCCCGCGAGCCACTGGCCGAGCGTCTCGTCGAGCAGCAGCCGTTCGTCCTCGGGGAGCCGGTCGACGGCCGCCAGCGCCGCTTCCTCCTCCGGCGTGGCCGGGGGGTCCCCGGGCTCGCGGCGTCGCATGCGCCGCAGCAGTTCCCCGCCGTGGTCCAGCAGGCTGTCAGCGGCGCGGTCCTGCGCGGCCTGCGCGACCGAGGCCGCGAAGGTCGCCGCCGCCGCGCCGGCGTACGGAACAATGGCTTGTGCGGTCGTCAACCACTCGGACACCGTGTCTCCGATCATCGCTCGCCCCCGCACAGCGACCCCCCGCTTGTGCGACCGGTCTTGACATGAAACCGGAAATCAGGGTGATTCCCCGGTCGTGAGGGGAATATCTGTCGGATTCCGGCCACTCTGTCCCCGCCCGCGTCCCGGGGCGCCCCGAGCCCGGCCACGGTGCCGGGCCCGGACCTCGGAGCCCGACCCCCGGAGCCCGGAACCGACCCGCTGAACCGGCACGGTTCAGCGCCCCCGCACCCGGTCCAGCGGCAGCCACAGCACCGTCGTCCCACGCCCCGCGCCCTCGTCCGCGCGGACCCGGACGTCGTCCAGCGCTCCGGTGAAGTGGGAGCGGCTGTCGGGCTTCTGGCCCAGGTGGACGCCGAAGGGGGAGGTGCGGCTCACCGTGCCCGGCACGTCGGGTGCCGTCACCGTGCTGTCGTCCACGGTCAGCCGCAGTTCGCCGTCCGCGCGGCGCAGTTCGGCGCGGTGCCAGCGGCCGTCGTTGTACGCGCGGTCCGTGGCGACCTCGGCAGTGGTGGTGGGCGACGTGCCGCTGCGGGTGGTGATCGCGGCGGTGAGACGCGAGCGCGCCGGATCGCCGACGAGGCGCACCTGCGGCTGGTTGGGCCCGACGCCGCCCATCCACAGCATCGGCTGCTCACCGCCCGTCGCCTCGTAGCGGAACCACAGGCTCGCCGTGAACTCCCGTGTCCCGAGCGGGAGTTGGCGTCGGAAGGGCAGCCGGACGGCGTCGTCGCGACCGTCGAAGGACAGGGCGCGCCCGTGCCCGTGCCTGTCCTCCGTGCGGGCCGCGCCGCCCAGCACCAGTGCGTCGCGGGCGCCCGGCGCGTGGTCGGGCGTGACGGGGTCGGGGCCGCGCCGCTCCCCGAGCCAGCCCTCGGTGAAGCGGGCGAAGCGGATCTCGTCGCGCGCGTCGACGGCGCCGCCCTCGTACAGCAGCCCCACCCGCTCGGGCGTGGCCTGCACCATGTCGGAGTAGCCGGACCAGTCCGTGGTCACCGTCCTGCCCCGGTCCACGCCCTCCCAGGTGGCGCCCTCGTCGTAGGAGGAGCGGATCATCATCGTCCGGCGGCGGTCGGGGTCGGCCGGTGCGGCGAACAGCAGCCGTCCGCTGTCGCCGAAGCGCAGCACCGAGCCCTGGACCTGCGGGGTGTAGAGGCCGGGCAGCGCGCGGAAGGGGCCCGTGAAGGTGCGCCCGCCGTCCCGGCTGACGGCCGCCGTCCGGTGCCCGAGGTCGGTGCCCTCGGTCTCCCTGCCGTTGACGTAGACGGAGCCGTCCCGGCGCTCGACGAGCGTCATCTCCTGCGGCTTCTGCCGGAAGGTGCCGTCGGCCTCGTACGGCCAGGTGTCGGTGGCCCCGCGCCGCCAGGTGTCACCGCCGTCGTCGCTGTGGACGAGTGCCGCGTGGTTGTGGGTCTCGCCGCCGCCGCTCCACGTCTCCGCGTTGACGCCGAGGACGAGCCGTCCCGCGTGCCTGCCGCGCTGGAGCTGGATGCCGTGGACGGGGCCCGTGGCGTACCAGGAGTTCCAGTCGCGGGGGAGGATCTGGTCGCTCAGGTCACGGGGCCGCGACCAGGTCTCGCCGTCGTCGTCGCTGTACTGGAGGTGCGGTGTGCGGTCGCAGGGCGTGTCGCAGTTCCGGCCGTCGGTGCGGCCCGTGTTCCAGGTCTCCGCGAGCAGGACGCGCCCGGTGCGCTCGTCGACGACGGGTGCGGGGTTGCCGTGGGTGTCGCCGTCGCCCTCGCTGACGACCTGGAGGGGGCCCCAGGTGCGTCCTCCGTCGGTGGAGCGCTTGAGCACGAGGTCGATGTCCCCGGCGTCGGAGCAGTCCCGCACCCGGCCCTCGGCAAAGGCGAGCAGTGTGCCGTCGGTGGTGCGGACGACGGCCGGTATCCGGAAACACGCGTAGCCCTGCTCCTGCGACGCCTTGAACACCACCTGCTGGGAGAAGTCCGGCTCGGTGCCGGGGTCGGCGTGCGCGGGCGCCGCGAGCAGCCCCGTCACGACGGCGAGGAAGAGCACGGCCGTCAGTGCGGTGCGGCGCGCGGCGCCCCGGGCTCTGGTGCGGGATGTGGTGCGTGAGCCGACAACTGACGTCATCTTTCCGCCCCTTCACGCGACAACCGGACGTCGGACGTCCCATGTCCGGTGTCGCAGAAGGTACTTGGGGGGCCTGAACCCGACAAGAAGGCACGCACGGGTCAGATGTGACCCCTCGGACCCTTCAGGAGTGACGTGCTCACGGAAGGGCCCGGCCGGCGCAGGGGGCGCACCCCGCCGGCCGGACCCGTATCCCGTGCAGCGGGCGGACCGTCAAGCCCGGCCGGCCGCTGTGCGCAGGGCTAGCCGGTGCTCGCCCGCGTACACGTTCATGGAGGTGCCCCGCAGGAAGCCGACCAGCGTCAGCCCCGTCTCGGCCGCCAGGTCCACCGCGAGCGAGGAGGGCGCTGAGACCGCGGTGAGCGCCGGGATGCCGGCCATCACCGCCTTCTGGGCCAGCTCGAATGAGGCGCGGCCCGAGACCATCAGCACCACGTCCCGCAGCGGGAGGCGGCCCTGCTGGAGCGCCCGGCCCACCAGCTTGTCGACGGCGTTGTGGCGGCCCACGTCCTCCCTTATGTCGAGCAGTTCCCCCTCGGGCGAGAACAGCGCCGCCGCGTGCAGGCCCCCGGTCCGGTCGAAGACCCGCTGCGCCGCCCTGAGCCGGTCGGGGAGGCGGGACAGGACGTCGGGCTCCAGCCGGACCGGGGCTTCGGGCAGGTCCTCGATGGCCCAGCGCGCGGTGGTCCGCACCGCGTCCAGGCTGGCCTTGCCGCACAGGCCGCAGGACGAGGTGGTGTAGACGTTGCGCTCCAGCGCGATGTCCGGGAGCGGGACACCGGGCGCGAGCTGGACGTCGACGACGTTGTACGTGTTGTGCCCGTCCTCCGTCGCGCCCGCGCAGTAGACGATGTTGCGCAGCTCGTCCGCCGAGCCGAGCACACCTTCACTGACCAGGAAGCCGGCCGCCAGCGCGAAGTCGTCGCCCGGAGTGCGCATGGTGATCGCGAGCGGTTTCCCGTTCAGCCGGATCTCCAGGGGCTCCTCGGCGACGAGGGTGTCGGGGCGGCTGCTGACCACCCCGTCGCGTACGCGGGTGACCCGCCGTCGCTCGGTGACCCGTCCCATGCGCGTTCACTCCCGAGTCTGTACGTGCTGATAGCCGAAACGGCCCTTGATGCAGAGGTTGCCGTGGGTCACCGGGTTGTCGTGCGGTGAGGTGACCTTGACTATGTCATTGTCCTGCACGTGGAGCGTGAGGTTGCAGCCCACACCGCAGTAAGCACATACGGTCGTCGTCTCCGTCTGCCGTTCCTCGTCCCATGTACCCGCCGCACGCATGTCGAACTCGCTCTTGAAGCTCAGTGCTCCCGTCGGGCACACCTCGATGCAGTTGCCGCAGTAGACACAGGCGGAGTCGGTGAGGGGCGCGTCGTGCTCGGTGGAGATGCGTGCGTCGAAGCCGCGCCCGGCGACGGCGATGGCGAAGGTGTTCTGCCACTGGTCACCGCAGGCGTCGACGCACTTGTAGCAGAGGATGCACTTGTCGTAGTCGCGCACATACAGATCGTTGTCGATCTTCGGTTCCTCGGCGAGGGTGGCGGCCTCCGGGCCGAAGCGATCCGGCTCGGCGCCGTACTCCTCGATCCACTCGGCGGCCCTCGGCGTCGTGGACAGGTCGGTCGAGGACGCGAGCAGTTCCAGCACCACCTTGCGGCTGTGCCGGGCCCGCTCGGTGTCCGTGCGGACGTCCATGCCCTCCTCGGCGCGGCGCGAGCACGCGGGCGCCAGTGTCCTGGCACCCTCGACCTCCACCACGCACACCCGGCAGGCGTTCTTCGGCGTCAGTGTGTCGCCCTGGCACAGTGTCGGCACGTCCTTGCCCTCGGCACGGCACGCGTCCAGGATCGTCGCGCCCTCGGGCACGCGCACGCTCTCCCCGTCCAGCGAGAACTCGACGAGGCGGCGCGGGGGCTGAAGCGGTACGGCGGTCATGCGTAGGCTCCCAAACGGTCGATGGCGGACTCCACGGCGTTCCACGCGGTCTGGCCCAGGCCGCAGATCGAGGCGTCCCGCATGGCGGTGCCCACCTCGCGCAGCAGCGCGATGTCGTCGGCCGCCTCGGCGCCCCTGCGCTCCAGCAGCCGGTGCAGCGCCTCCTCCTGGCGTACGGTGCCGACGCGGCAGGGCACACACTGGCCGCAGGACTCGTCGCGGAAGAACTCCGCGATGCGCAGCAGGATGCGCGGCAGCGGCACCGTGTCGTCCATGGCCAGTACGACGCCCGAGCCGAGCGTGGTGCCCGCCTCGCGGGTGCCCTCGAAGGTGAGCGGCACATCCAGCTCGTCCGGGCCGACGAAGCCGCCAGCCGCGCCGCCGAGCAGCACGGCCCGCAGCCCCTCGCGCACGCCCGCCAGCTCCAGCAGCTCGCGCAGCGTGGCGCCGAACGGCAGCTCGTAGACCCCGGCCCTGGCCACGCTCCCCGACACGCAGAACAGCTTCGGGCCCGTGGACGTGCCCGTGCCGATCGCGGCGTACGCCTCGGCACCCAGCTCCAGCACGGTGAGGACGTTGACGAGGGTCTCGACGTTGTTGGCCGCCGTCGGCTTCCCGAACAGGCCCTTCTCGACGGGGAACGGCGGCTTGCTGCGGGGCTCGCCGCGGTGGCCCTCGATGGAGTTGAACAGCGCGGTCTCCTCGCCGCAGATGTACGCGCCCGCGCCGCGCCGGATCTCGATGTCGAAGGCGTAGCCCTGGCCCAGCACGTCGGGGCCCAGCAGCCCTCGGGCGCGGGCCTGCGCAAGTGCGTGCTCCAGGCGGCGCAGGGCGCGCGGGTACTCGCCGCGCAGATAGATGTAGCCGAGGTGGGCTCCCGTCGCGTACCCGGCGACGGTCATCGCCTCGACCAGCGCGTACGGGTCGCCCTCCATCAGCACCCGGTCCTTGAACGTGCCCGGCTCGCTCTCGTCGGCATTGCACACCACGTAGTGCGGGCGGTCCGGCTGGGACGCCGTGGCCTGCCACTTGCGGCCCGTCGGGAAGGCGGCCCCGCCCCTGCCGAGCAGCCCGGAGTCGGTCACCTCCCTGATGACCCCGGCCGGGCCGAGCGCGAAGGCGCGGCGCAGCGCCTGGTAGCCGCCGTGTGCGCGGTAGTCGTCGAGCGAGGCCGGATCGGCGACGCCGATCCGGCGCAGGAGGGTCAGCCCGGGGTCGCCCGCTTGCGGGACGGCCGAGCCCGGCGGGGGCTCGACGGGGGCCGCGCCCGGGTCCCGCGCGGCGTCGGCGACGGCCTCGGCCGTGGCGGGCGCGAGGACGGCGGTGGCGTACCGGGGCCCGGCCGTCACCGGTACGGCGCCGTCCCCGGCCAGGACGGGCGCGACGGCGGCGGCGCCGTCACCGCGCCCGGCCACCGGTACGGCACCGTCCGCGTCCGGTGCGGTGCTGCTCGGGGCGGGTGCGGTGCCGCTCAGGGCCGGGGTGCCTCCCTCCGCGCCCGGTGCGGTGTCAGTCCCGGCCGTGGCGGCGGGGTCCGCGCCCGGCGAGGCGTCACCTCCGGCGTGCTGTGCCGCGACGCCCCGGACCTGCGCGGCGTCACGCGTGGGGGTGCCCCCGGCCGGTGTGGCGGCGTCCGCGCGCTCCGGCGACAGCGCCAGCGCACCGGCCCCCGCTGATGGCGTACCGGCCTCCGCCCGCACCGCCAGCGCACCGGCCCTCGCTGATGGCGTACCGGCCTCCGCCCGCACCGCCAGTGCACCGGCCCCCGCTGATGGCGTACCGGCCTCCGCCCGCACCGCCAGTGCACCGGCCCCCGCTGATGGCGTACCGGCCTCCGCCCGCACCGCCAGCGCACCGGCCCCCGCTGATGGCGTACCGGCCTCCGCCCGCACCGCCAGCGCACCGGCCCTCGCTGATGGCGTACCGGCCTCCGCCCGCACCGCCAGTGCACCGGCCCCCGCCGATGGCGCACCCGCCCCCGCCCGCACCGCCAGCGCCGCCGGGGCACGCTCGCACAGGCCCAGGCAGGGGCTGGGCTGCCAGACCGCACCCCCGGCCGGGGTGCCCGCGGGGGCGAGACGCCGCTCCAGGTCGGCGCAGAGCGCGGCCGAACCGCTCCCGGTGCACGCGAGGTCCGTGCACACATGCAGCACCGTCGCGGGGCGCGGCTTCAGCGAGAACATCGCGTAGAACGTGGCCACCCCGTACGCCTCGGCCGGGGGCACCGTCAGACGGCGGCACAGGTAGTCGAGTCCGCCCTCGCTGATCCAGCCGACGCGGTCGTTGAGCGCGTGCAGCCCCGGCAGCAGCAGATCGCGGCGCTCGCGTGCCTCCCTGCCGCCGCGCGCCCAGCGCAGATCCGCGTCGCTGCGATCGTCCGCGCCCTCCCAAGCGGACTCGGGCGGGCCGAGCAGCGCGTCGACGGCCTCCCGTTCCTCGTCCGTCGGCTTGCTGTCACCGAAGTGCAGATCCATCGCGTGCCTCAGCTCCTCACGGCCGGGACGGGCAGCTTCTCGATCCGGATCGCCGACGCCTTGAACTCGGCCGTGCCCGCGATGGGACAGTTGGCCTCGATCGTCAGCGCGTTGGTGTCGACCTCGTCCGGAAAGTGCATGGTCATGAACGCCAGCCCCGGGCGCAGCCCCGGGTCGATCCACACGGGCGCGACCACCTCGCCCCGCCGCGAGGCCACCCGCACCTTTTCCTCCGGGGCGACGTCAAAGCGCGCCGCGTCCTCCGGGCTCAGCTCGACGTACTCGCCGCGCCGCAGCGGGGAGGCGAAACTCCCGCTCTGCACACCGGTGTTGTACGAGTCCAGCCTGCGCCCCGTCGTCAGCCGCAGTGGGAACTCCTCGTCGGTCAGGTCGACCGGCGGGTCGTGGTGGACGATCCCGAACGCGGCGAGCGGGCCGTGCCGCGCCGGTTCCCGCTCCCACAGCCGCCCGTGCAGGAAGCTGGGCTCGATCCGCTCGGTGCTGGGGCAGGGCCACTGGATGCCCTGGTGCTCGGCGAGCCGCTCGTACGTCATCCCGAAGTGGTCGGGCGAGACGGAGCGCAGCTCGTCCCAGACGGCCTCCGCGTCGGTGAACTTCCAGTCGTGGCCCAGCAGTCCGGCCAGCTCGCAGATGATGTCGATGTCCTCGCGGGCCTCGCCGGGCGGGCTGACCGCCTTGCGTACGCGCTGGACGCGGCGCTCGCTGTTCGTCGTCGTGCCGTCCGTCTCGCACCAGGCGGCGGTGGCGGGCAGTACGACGTCGGCCAGCTCGGCGGTCTTCGTCAGGAAGATGTCCTGCACCACCAGGTGGTCCAGGCGCCGCAGCCGCTCCACCGCCTGCTCGCTGTCGGCCTCGGACTGCGCCGGGTTCTCGCCGATGCAGTAGACGGCGCGCAGCTCCCGCGACTCCATGGCCTCGAACATGTCGGTGAGGTTGAGCCCGTAGCGGGGCTGGATGGTGGTGTCCCAGAACGTCTCGAACTTCTCGCGTGTGGCCGGGTCGAGGATGTCCTGGAAGCCGGGGAAGCGGTTGGGGATGGCGCCCATGTCGCCGCCGCCCTGCACGTTGTTCTGCCCCCGCAGCGGCTGGAGGCCCGAACCGTGGCGGCCCACGTGCCCGGTGAGCAGGGCGAGGTTGATGAGGGCGCGGACGTTGTCGGTGCCGTTGTGGTGCTCGGTGATGCCCAGGGTCCAGCACAACTGGGCCCGCTCGGCGGTGGCGTAGGCGTGCGCCAGATCGCGGATGGCCTCCGCCGGAACCCCGGTCACCTGCTCGGCGGCGCTGAGCGTCCAGGGCTCGACCTCGGCGGCGTACGCGTCGAAGCCGGTGGTCGCGCGCTCGATGAACGCGCGGTTGGCAAGACCGGAGTGGATGATCTCGCGTCCCACGGCGTGCGCGAGGGGGATGTCGGTGCCGACGTTCGGGCCGAGCCAGCTCTCGGCCCACTCGGCGGTCGAGGTGCGGCGCGGGTCCACCGCGTACATGCGGGCGCCGTTGCGGATGCCGCGCAGCACGTGCTGGAAGAAGATCGGGTGCGCGAAGCGGGCGTTGGAACCCCACATGACGATGAGGTCCGTCGTCTCCACCTCCTGGTAGGAGGAGGTGCCGCCGCCCGAGCCCAGCGCTGCGGTGAGCCCCGCGACGCTGGGTGCGTGACAGGTGCGGTTGCAGGAGTCCACGTTGTTGGTGCCCATGACGACGCGGGTGAACTTCTGCGCGACGTAGTTCATCTCGTTCGTGGCCCGCGCGCACGAGAACATCCCGAAGGCGTCCGGCCCGTACGTGTCCCGTACGGCGCGGAAGCCGTCGGCCGCGCGCGTCAGCGCCTCCTCCCAGCTCGCGCGGCGGAACTCGCCGTCCTTGGTGTCGCGTACGAGGGGTGTGGTGAGCCGGGTGTACTGCCGGGGGCCCCTGGGGTCCCTGGAGGCCCCGGGGGTGCGGTCGCGTTTCCTCATGGTGCGCTCCTCACGCTGCGCTCCGGAGGGTCCGGGCGAGCAGGTCGGTGACGGCGTGGATCGCGCAGAGC
Source organism: Streptomyces daliensis (assembly GCF_054782395.1). Classification (NCBI taxonomy): domain Bacteria; kingdom Bacillati; phylum Actinomycetota; class Actinomycetes; order Kitasatosporales; family Streptomycetaceae; genus Streptomyces; species Streptomyces daliensis. The sequence goes on from NZ_BAAGSO010000125.1 coordinate 176,239, forward strand.
TTCGGCACCCGGGTGCCGGTCAGCGCGGCGAGTTCGACCACGGCGGCGAGCAGCACGTCCAGCTCCAGCGGCTTGCCCCGCTCCAGGTCCTGGAGGGTGGAGGTCTTGTGCTCGCCGACCCGCTCGGCCCCCGCCAGCCGCCGCTCGACGGAGACGTCCGGGCGGCAGCCCACTGCCTCGGCGACCGCGAGCGTCTCGCGCATCATCGTGGTCACCAGTGCCCTGGTGTCGTCGTGGCGGCAGATCTGGGCCATCGTCGCGCGGGACAGCGCGCTGAGCGGGTTGAAGGCGATGTTGCCGAGCAGCTTGATCCAGATGTCGTTGCGCACGTCGGGCTCGACGGGGCACTTGAGCCCTCCGGCCCGCATGGCCTCGCTGAACTCCTGGCAGCGCTTTGAGCCGTCGGCGCCGGGGCCCGAGGGATCCGGTTCGCCGATGGAGAAGCGGGTGCCCTCCAAGTGGCGTACGACGCCGGGCCCTTGCAGTTCGGTGGCCGCGTAGACGACGCAGCCGATGGCCCGGTGCGGCGGCAGGACGGCGCTGACCGCGCCGTCCGGGTCGACGCTCTCGATGCGGCGGCCCTCGTACGGGCCGCGCAGGCCGTGGAAGTACCACCAGGGGATGCCGTTCTGGGCCGCGACGACGGCCGTGTGCGCGTGGAGAAGGGGGTGTACGAGCGGCCCGCACGCCGCGTACGAGTTGGCTTTCAGGCCCAGGAACACATAGTCGACGGGGCCGATCGCGGCCGGGTCGTCGGTGGCGTGCACCCGTGCGGTGAAGTCTCCGCGCGGGCTGAGCACCTGGACACCGTGCTGCCTCATGGCCGCCAAGTGCGGTCCACGGGCGATGAGATGGACGTCGGCTCCCGCGCGGTGCAGCGCGGCCCCGACGTAAGCGCCGATCGCACCGGCGCCGACGACTGCGACTCTCACGTGTAGCTCTCCGTTCGGTTGAGGGGGACCGACCGAGGGTTGAGCTCAGGCGCCAAATAGGCGACAGAATACTGTATACAGATTCAGGGTGAGAGCGGGCAAGGGGCGTGCGGCGGGTTCCTGACGGCGCGGTGGCCGGGACCCTGGGGGTCCCGGCCACCGCGCCGCTGTTTCTCGTTCTCGGTTCTCGGTTCCTAGCCGGTGAACAACTGGGTCGCCTTGCGGATGAGTTCGTAGAGGCCGTAGGCGAGGGGGGCGCCCACCCAGAGCCAGGCGCCGACCGCCAGTGGTGTCCTGGACCTGGGCGCGCTGTCGCCGCCGCTGGTGTCGTCCGTCATCGGGATGCCTCCTTGGTGGCGCTGGGCGCGGGAGCCGGCGCTGGTGCCTCGTCGCGCACATGGTGTTTGGAGTGCACGGGCCGCACCAGCTCGTTGGCGACGAAGCCGACGATCAGCAGCCCGATCATGATGGCGAGCGAGAGCCCGTAGAGCCCCGGACCGCTGTGCCCCGTCTCCTCCTGCGCGTCCGCGACGCGGTTGACGATGAGCGGCCCGAGCACGCCCGCCGTCGACCAGGCGGTGAGCAGCCGCCCGTGGATCGCGCCGACCTCGTACGTGCCGAACAGGTCCTTCAGGTAGGCCGGGATCGTGGCGAACCCGCCGCCGTAGAAGGAGAGGATGACCAGCGCGCAGACGATGAACAGCGGCTTGGAGGAGTCGCCGAGCCGCTCGATGCCCAGGTACATCAGCGCGCCGACGCCGAGGTAGATCCGGTACATGTTCTTGCGCCCGATGAGGTCCGACGTGGAGGACCACAGGAGGCGGCCACCCATGTTGGCGAGCGAGAGCAGCGCGACGAAGCCCGCCGCCGCCGAGGCGGAGACGGGCGTGGAGGTGCCGGAGAAGAAGTCGGTGATCATCGGCGCGGCCTTCTCCAGGATGCCTATGCCGGCCGTCACGTTCATGCACAGCACGACCCACAGGCACCAGAACTGCGGCGTCCGCACGGCACTGCGCGCCGAGACCTGTGCCGTGGTCACCATCGCGCGGCTCTCGCGCTGTTCCTGCGGCTTCCGGTTCGGCGGCTGCCACCCCTCCGGCGGCACCCGCACGAGCAGGACGCCCAGCGACATGAACACGGCGTAGACGATCCCGTGCACGAGGAACGCGGTGGCTATGCCGCCGCTGTCGGAGCCGAAGCCCTCCAGCATCTGCGACGACCAGGGCGAGGCGATCAGCGCCCCGCCGCCGAAGCCCATGATGGCGATGCCGGTCGCCATGCCGGGGCGGTCGGGGAACCACTTGATGAGGGTGGAGACGGGCGATATGTAGCCGATGCCGAGTCCGATGCCGCCGACGAAGCCGTAGCCGAAGACCACCAGCCAGAACTGGTGGGTGGCCGCGCCGAGTGCGGCGAGGAGGAAACCGGAGGAGAAGCAGATGAGCGAGACGGTCATCGCCCAGCGCGGGCCGTTGCGTTCGACGAGGGTGCCGCCGAACGCGGCGGAGAGCCCGAGCATCACGATGCCGAGCTGGAAGGGCAGCGCACTGGCCGTGCCAGAGAGGTGGAGGGCCGACTCAAGAGCCGGCTTGAAGACACTCCACGCGTACGCCTGCCCGATGGAGAGATGCACGGAGAGCGCGGCGGGCGGTACCAGCCAGCGGCTCCAGCCTGCTGGGGCGACACTGCGAGAGCGGCTGAGCACGCCCTTGCTGAGGTTGGGGGGAGGCGACGTCATGGTTCGCAAGGCTAAGGAGATGAGGGCCGCCATGGCTAGTGGTTCAGAGCTGAACAATGAGGTGGGGAGGGGTGCGGACGGGTGACGAGGGGGGAGAAAAGGGGAGATGAGGGGGTCGGGGAGGCGGGGGCGGGGACCGCGCCGGGCGGCCCGGCGGGGGTGCGCATAGGCTGGCCCGTACGCGACGGCGCAGGTCCGGGCGCGTCCGGAGACGTCGGGAGATGCCGGGAGGTGTGGAGTGGCGAGTGAGAAGGGTTCGCGTACCCGGGGCGGGGAGGCGAGGGCGCTCGCGGTCTTCGATCTGGACGGCACCCTCTCGGACACCCGGCACCGGCTGCACTTCGTGGAGGGGCCGAAGCGCGACTGGAACGCCTTCTTCCGCGCCGCCCTCGACGATGCGCCGCTCCCCGCGGGCATCGCGCTCGCCCAGGAGTGGGCGCGCGAGTGCGACCTCGGCTATGTGACGGGCCGCCCCGAACGCTGCCGCCGCGACACCGTGCGCTGGCTCGCCGCGCAGGGTCTGCCGACGGGCGAGCTGTGGATGCGCGACAACGCCGACCGTCGCCCGGCCCGCGTCGCGAAGCCCGCGCTGCTGCGACGGCTCGCCGCCGAGCGTACGGTCGCCGTGGTCGTGGACGACGACGTGCGGGTCTGCGAGGCGTACCGCGCTGAGGGTTTCCACGTCGTCGAGGCGGACTGGATGGCGGACTCGCCGACGCTCGAAGCGGCGCAGGAGGAGTCGGGCCGCACCTGACGCCCCCCTGGCCCGCATCCGGGCATCCGTCGCCCGCGCCCTGCGCCCGGCATCTTGTCGCGAGTCTTGCACCTGGCCGTCCGGGGCGTCCCGCATTCCGTCGCCCGTGCCCTGCACTTGGCCGCCTGCGCCGCGTACCTGGCTGTCCGGCGTCCCGCATCCGGTCGCCCGGCCTTGCACTTGGCCGCCTGTACCCCGCACCTCGCCGCCCGGCGTCCCGCATCCCGCTGCCTGCGCCCGTCATCCCGCGCCCGGCGCCCCGCCACTCGCAGCGGCCCCACTCGTGACCGCAACCGTCACGCGTCGCCGCGCCCCGTCACGGCTGGGCCCCGTTCAGTGCGGCGGACAGGCCGCGGGCCGCCTCCGTGACCGCCTCGGTCACCCGGGGCAGCGCCTCGGCGGGCAGCCGGAAGACGGGGGCCGAGACGTTGACGGCCGCCGCCACGGCACCCCGGTGGTCGTGCACGGGCGCGGCGACGGCGACAAGGCCCGGCTCGTACTCCTCGGCGGCCACCACATGCCCCAGCGCCCGCTCCGCACGCAGCCGTTCCAGCACAGCGCCCACCGAGCGCGGGGCGTGTTCCGTACCGGGCAGCGGGCCCGTACCGTCCCCGTCGCCGCCCGGCCCGTCGGCGCCCCGTCCGTCGGCGCCGAGCAGTGCCGTCACCTCTGCCTCTGGCAGGCCCAGCAGCAGCGCGCGCCCGGCGGAGGTGCAGTTGAGCGGCGAGGCGCGGCCGATCCACTCGTGCGCCTGAAGGCCGCGCGCGGGCCGTTCGGTGAGCACCGTGACGGCGCTGCGCGCGGAGAGGACCGTCAGATAGGCGGGCTCGCCCAGGGCGTGGACGAGTCCGCGCAGCACGCCGGGTGCCTCGCGTGGCAGGCGGTCGCCGCTCGCCGAGGCGGCGAGCGCCAGCACCTCCCAGCCGATCCGGTACTCCAGCGTCCGCGCGTCGCGCTCCACGAAACCCGCCTCGGCCAGGACCTTCAACGTCCTGCTGACCTGCGACTTCTCCTTGCCCAGCGCCTCTGCGACGGACTGCACCCGCAGCGGCCCCGCACGCAGGGCGCGCAGCACGTCCAGCGCCCGGTGCACGCTGCTCAGACTCTCGTTCGCCATGGCGCACACCCTGCCCGGTGCGTGCGTATGCAGCAACTCGCGATGCTCGATCGGCATCACGCCTGCCTAGGGTCGGCACCATGTGTGGAATCGCCGCGATACATGTGACCGATGAGGCAGCTCACGGGACGCCCGACGAGGCCCTGGGCGAGCGCATGCTCGACCGGCTAGCGCACCGGGGCCCGGACGACAGCGGTACGCGCGTGTGCGGGACGCGCTCCTGGCTCGGGCACCGTCGGCTGTCGATCGTCGACCTCGACGGGGGCCGCCAGCCGCTGCCCGCGACCGCCCCGTCTCTGTCCCTGTCCTCGCCCCCGTACGACGGCTGGTCCCTCGTCTGCAACGGCGAGATCTACGGCCACTCCGAACTGCGCGCCGCCCTCGGCGAGGACCGCTTCACCTCCGCCTCTGACTCCGAGGCGGCCCTCGTCCTGCTCCGCGAGCGGGGCCCGGAGGAGCTGGACCGGCTGAGCGGGATGTGGGCGCTGTGCGCGGCGGCGCCCGACGGGCGGTTCGTCGCGGCACGCGACCGGGTCGGGATCAAGCCGCTGTACTGGGCCCGTACGCCGGGCGCCGTCCACTTCGCCTCCGAACTGCGCGCATTCGACCCCGACGTGCGCCACGCGGCCGAGGCGTTCCCGCCCGGCTGCTCCTGGACGCCGGGGGAGGGGCTGCGCCGGTTCGCCGGTCCGGTGCCGCCGCGCGGGAGCCGGACGTCGGCGGCGGACCGTGCGGACTGGGCGGGCCTGCCGGAGCGGGCCGTGGAGAAGGCCACGCGCGAGGTCGTCGCCGACTCCGTGCGGCGCCATCTGATGGCGGACGTGGAGGTCGGCGTCTTCCTCTCCGGCGGGCTCGACTCCGGCCTCGTCGCCGCCGTCGCGGCCGAGACGTATGCGCGCGAGGGGCGGCGGCTGAAGACCTTCGCCGTGGGCACCCCCGGCTCGGCCGATCTGCTGGCCGCGCGGGAGGCCGCCGCCTTCCTGGGCACCGAGCACCACGAGGCGGTGCTCGACCCGGCGGAGGCGGTCGCCGCGCTGGAGACCGTGATCGCGTGCGTCGAGTCCTTCGACGCCGGCCTGATCCGCAGCGCCGTGCCCAACTGGTTCCTGGCGCGCCTCGCCGCGCGCCACGTCAAGGCCGTGCTGACGGGAGAGGGCGCCGACGAGCTGTTCGCCGGGTACGGCTACTACCACGAGGCGCACCCGGAGCCCGCGGCCCTGGAGCGCGAACTGCGCCGCACGGTGGGCGCGTTGCACGGCCTCAACCTCCAGCGCTGCGACCGCGTCACCATGGCGCACGGCCTGGAGGCACGGGTGCCGTTCCTCGACACGGAGGTGATCGGGCACGCCATGTCCCTGCCGGCCGAGGCCAAGTCCCTGGAGCCGGACGGCATGGAGAAGGGGCACCTGCGGCGCGCGTTCGCCGGGTGGCTGCCGGAGAAGCTGCTGTGGCGGCGCAAGGAGGAGTTCGGCACCGGGAGCGGCGCGCGGGACGTGCTGGGCGCGGGCTGGGAGGAGCGGATCAGCGACGCGGAGTTCGCCGCTGCGCGCGACGCGGAGGGCGCGCCCGAACTGCGCGGCAAGGAGGAGCTGGCGTACTACCGTGCCTTCTGCCGCGCGCTTCCCGGCGTACGTCCGCAGGCCGTCCTCACCCGCTTCGCGACGGGGTGAGCGCTGCGCCGCCCGGCTGTGAAGCGGGTCACGGAGGCGTGAAGGGCGCTTCTCAGTGCACTCCGTAGACTGTAGACAATAGCCACGCTGTCGAGTCGTCAGGGAGTCGTCCATGCTGTCAGCGGGACTGCCGCAAGGCGCCGTGCCCAAGCTGGAGCGTCCTGGGCCGCTGCGCGAGCGGGTCTACGACGCGTTGTTGGAGCTGATCACCACCCGCGCGCTGAAGCCGGGCCAGCACCTCGTGGAGAGCGAACTCGCCCAGCACCTCGGGGTGTCACGGCAGCCCGTGCGGGAGGCGTTGCAGCGCCTCAACACCGACGGCTGGGTCGATCTGCGCCCGGCGCAGGGCGCGTTCGTGCACGAGCCCACAGAGGAGGAGGCCGACCAGCTGCTGACCGTACGCACCCTGCTGGAGGCCGAGGCCGCGCGCCTGGCGGCGGCCAACGCGGACAAGGCGGGCATCACCGCGCTGGAAGAGCTGTGCGTACGGGGCGAGGCGGCGGTGGCCGAGGACGATGTGGAGGCGGTCGTCGAGGCCAACGCCGCGTTCCACGCGAAGGTCATGGACCTCGCGCGGAACGCGGTGCTGTCCGAGCTGGCCGCGCAGGTGGACCGCCGGGTGCGGTGGTACTACACGCCGATAGCGCGGCAGCGCGGCCTCCAGTCCTGGATCGAGCACCGCGAGCTGATCGCCGCCATCGCGGCCCGCGACGAGCAGGAGGCGACGCGGGTCATGCGCACCCACACGGAGCACACCAGGCAGTCGTACCACGAGCGGGACCGCTCCTAGGCGGTGCTCCTAGCTGCGTGCCGTGCCGTGCCGTGGCTCAGCTCGGCACGCAGGCCTTCTCGCCGTGGATCACCTGGCTTCCGTTCACTTCCAGGATCGGGAAGACGCACCCCGCGGCCAGGTATGTGTGGGAGACGCGCGTGGGTGTGCCTCCTCCTGCCTCAACGTAGTAGTGGGGCGAGAACATGTTGGCACCGCCGCCCGTGGTGTTCTGCCAGCCGAGCCGCACCTCCACGGGCGAGCCCGCGTGCTTCCAGTAACCGACTCCGATGACGCCGTTCGTGCCGACCGAGCCGTTGATGTCGATGCACAGCGTTCCGTTGCCGATGTTCGTGCATTCCTGTACGTAAGCCTGCGCCGACTGATCGTCGGCCCGAGCGCTCATCGCGGGCATCGTCGCGATGAGGACGGACGCTCCCAGCGTGGCAAGCACGCGACCCCGTGACCGTAAAGGCATCGGAACTCCCTGTCGTTGTCGTGGTGATGGGGCGCCCTGCCTTGGGCGCCCCGGTCAAGACGGTCGGATCGTAGGCCGCTGGCACTTGCCGAAGCCCGGCATTCGATCAGAATCAAAACCTCACGACACGCACCACACGCACCACGCACATGTGGGGGTCCCTTGATACGCGTGCACATGCCGGCCGAGCGGCTCGCCCGTCTGCGCTGGGCGGTGTCCCCGGTGGGCGAACTCGCCGCCGCGCTGGTCGCGGCCTCCGAGGCGCCTCCCGGGGACCCGTCGGTGGCGCGGGTCCGCGCGCTGCTGGGCTCCGGGAGGCTGCCGACACTCGCGGCCGTCGCGCACGGCTTCACGGTGTATCTGCCGGAGCTGCTGACGCCACCGGCACGCGGCTTCCTCCCCGGCGTCGAAGAGCAGTTGCACGCCGTCGCGACGGCGCGGACCAGCCAGGTCGGGACGCAGTTCACGGCCTTCCTGGCAGGGGGGACCGCGCGTCGCCGACGCTGCCCGTGGCTGAAGGGCACGGACCTCGACGGCGCCGACGACCAGGTGCGCGCCCGCATCGAGACGAGCGAGTCGGGGCTGCGGGAACGCCTGGCCGGAGAACTCCATCTGCTGTGGTCGGAGCTGCTGGCCGGGCACTGGGCCGGGTTCGTCGCCGGGTACGAGGAGTTCGTCGAGCGGCAGGCTCGTACGACGGCGCGCCACGGACTCGGGGACAGCCTCGCGGCGCTGCACTCGTCGATGGCGTGGCGTGGCGGGGCGCTGGAGATCGCGTCCCCGCACGTGGGGGAGGTCGGCGGTGCGTCTCCCCTCACGCTGATCCCGTCACAGTTCCTGCGCCGCATCGCCCTGCACTCTCCGCTGCTGCGGCAGGGCGGGCAGCTCGTCGTTCCGGTGTCCGCTCCACGGGACGCGCGGCGGGTTCATGTAGCGCCGGTGCTCGGCGTGACCCGTCTGGCGATCCTGGAGAGCCTCACGCGGCCACGGACCACCACGGAGCTCGCCGCCCGCCACCACCTCACGCCGGGCACGGTGTCCTTCCACCTCGCCCGCCTGCTGGCCGCCGACCTGGTACGACGTGCGCGCACCGGGCGCCTCGTCCACTACACCGCCACGGCGCGGGCGCGCACCCTCCTGCGCGAGGCGGGTGACTGGGGCGACTGAAACCGCGGCCCCCGGTGGGCGCCCGGCTACCCCGCGAGCGTCTGTGTACCGAGCACCGTCAGCAGCGCGAGGCGTGAGGCATCCTCGGTACCGGGCTCGGCGGTGTAGACCATGATGCGCAGATCGCTGCCCGTCACGGTGAGCACGTCGCAGTCCAGCGTCACCGCGCCCACCCGCGGATGGTCGACGGTCTTGCGCGTGGCCTCGTGGTGGCCGACGGCGCCGGAGTCCCACAGCTCGGCGAACCGTTCGCTGTGCGCCCGCAGATCCGCGATCAGGCGGCGCAGCCGCTGGTCGGCCGGATAGCGGGCTGCGGCGGTGCGCAGGTCCGCGACCAGCTTGGCCTCGAACGCGCGCCGGTCCTCCGGGGTGTGCCGGACCCGGGAGCCCTGGCCGACGAAATTGCGCCACACGCCGTTGCGCTCGTTGCCGCGCTGCCCCGACGTGTCGCCCATCAGGGCCACGTAGGGCGGGTTGGCCACGAGCAGCGTCCAGGCGGCGTCGTAGACCGCGACGGGTGTGCCCGTCAGCCGGTCCAGCAGCCGCTGCACGCCCGGCGTGAGGTGCGCGGGGACGGTCTCCGGGCCCGGCGGCGCCAGTCCGGCCAACTGGAAGAGGTGCGCGCGCTCCGTACCCGTCAGCCGCAGTGCCCTGGCCAGCGCCTCGACGATCTGCGTCGACGGGTGGGAGGCGCGGCCCTGTTCGAGCCGGGTGACGTAGTCGACGGAGATCCCGGCCAGCAGCGCCAGCTCCTCGCGGCGCAGCCCGGCAGCCCGCCGCTGTCCGCCCGCGGGCAGCCCCGCGGCCTCGGGCGGTATCCGGTCGCGCCAGCGGCGCACGGCCCGCCCGAACTCCGCTCTCGCCATGCCCCTCAGTGTGCACCGCGCGCCGTCGGCCTGCCTGGTACCGGTGGTCCCAGGAAGCGGGGACGACTGGCAGGCCGTCCGGCGTGGGCGGAACGTGGGGGGCATGACCACCACACTGATCACCGGAGCGAACAAGGGCCTCGGCTTCGAGACGGCGCGCAGGCTCGTCGCCGAGGGGCACACCGTCTACGTCGGCAGCCGGGACGCCGGGCGCGGACGCCGGGCCGCCGGGAAGCTGGGCGCGCGGGCCCGGCCCCTCCTCCTCGACGTGACGGACGACGCGTCCGTCGCGGAGGCCGCGCGGGCCGTCGAGGCCGACGGCGGACTCGATGTGCTGATCAACAACGCCGGGGTCGAGGGACGGGCCCCGGACGGCGGGGTCGTCGGCCCGGCCGATGTGACGGCGGACGCGATGCGCGCGCTGTTCGAGACGAACGTGTTCGGCCTGGTGCGCGTCATCCACGCGTTCCTGCCGCTGCTGCGCTGCTCCGCCGCGCCGGTCGTGGTCAACGTGAGCAGCGGGCTGGCCTCGCTGGCCCGGGTCTCCGCGCCGGGCACGCCGACGCACGCCTACCCGGGCGTCGCGTACCCGGCGTCGAAGACGGCCGTCAACATGATCACCGTGCAGTACGCGAAGGCGTTCCCCGCCATGCGGATCAACGCGGTGGAGCCCGGCTACACGGCGACGGACCTGAACGGACACACCGGCACCCAGACCGTCGCCGAGGGCGCCGAGATCATCGTCCGCATGGCACTGGTGGCCCCCGAAGGGCCGACGGGCGCCTACGTTGACGCGGAGGGGCCGCTGCCCTGGTAGCCCCGTCACCCTTCCGCTTCGCGCCCCTTCGGGCACAGCTTTGTCCTCAACCGGGAAAAAGTCGTGAGGTTTTCTGCGTAACTTCTTCCCCGTGGCGGTGACCGCTGCTACGTTCCCCGTTAATCCCGGCTGGCGTCCCGCCGGGGCCGATGCCGAGAGACGGCGGGAGGGGTAGCGGTGAGGCGGATGACAGCTCGGCCCGCGAACGCGCACCAGGCGCGTCTGCTCCGCCTGCTGCGTGACGGCGGCCCGAACTCCCGCGCCGAACTGGGGGACCAGGTCGATCTCTCCCGCTCCAAGCTCGCCGTCGAGATCGACCGGCTGCTGGAGACCGGGCTCGTGGTCGCCGACGGCCTCGCCGCCTCGCGCGGCGGGCGCCGCTCCCACAACGTGCGGCTCGCGCCCCAGCTCCGCTTCCTCGGCATCGACATCGGTGCCACCTCCGTCGACGTGGCGGTGACCAACCCCGAACTGGAGGTGCTGGGGCACCTCACCGAACCCATGGACGTGCGCGAGGGGCCCGTCGCGGTCTTCGATCAGGCGCTCGCCATGGTCGCCAAGCTGCGCGACTCCGGCGTCGCCGAGGGCTTCGACGGCGCGGGCATCGGCGTCCCAGGCCCGGTCCGCTTCCCCGAGGGCGTCCCCGTGGCGCCCCCGATCATGCCCGGCTGGGACGGCTTCCCCGTGCGGGAGGCGCTCAGCCAGGAGCTGGGCTGCCCCGTCATGGTCGACAACGACGTGAACCTCATGGCGATGGGCGAGATGCAGGCGGGGGTGGCGCGCCCCGTGCGCGACTTCTTCTGCGTCAAGATCGGCACCGGCATCGGCTGCGGTGTGGTCGTCGGCGGCGAGGTCCACCGTGGTACGACGGGCAGCGCGGGCGACATCGGGCACATCCAGGTCGTGCCCGACGGGCGCCAGTGCGCGTGCGGCAACCGAGGCTGTCTGGAGGCGTACTTCGGCGGCGCCGCGCTCGCCAGGGACGCCAAGTCGGCGGCGGAGGAGGGGCGTTCGCGGGAACTGGCCGCACAGCTGGAGAGCGCGGGCCGTCTCACAGCGGCCGACGTGGCAGCCGCGGCGGCGGCGGGCGACGGCGCGTCGCTGGACCTCATCCGCGAGGGCGGTGCCCGCGTGGGGCAGGTCATCGCCGGACTCGTCAGCTTCTTCAACCCCGGCCTGGTGGTGATCGGCGGCGGGGTGACGGGCCTCGGCCACACCCTCCTCGCCAGCATCCGCACCCAGGTCTACCGCCAGTCGCTGCCCCTCGCGACCGGCAACCTCCCCATCGTGCTGGGCGAGTTGGGGCAGGCCGCCGGTGTGACCGGCGCGGCCCGGCTCATCAGCGACCACCTGTTCTCTCCGGCCTGACGCACCCTCACGGGCGCGCGGGGCCCCGACGGCACGAGCGCGACACACACGCACGGCACGCACGGCATGTACGTACGGCACGCACGGTAGACACGGCACGACGCACGGCACGAGCGCATGACGGCTCGCCCGTACGACGGCTCGACCGCATGACGGCACGATCACGCACCGCCGGGCACGGCCCGTAGCACAGCGCCCAGCGGCCCCGCACCACAGGAACGGCGCCACCCGCCCCGCACCCTGTACCCCGCACCACGCGCACCCCGCACCGCCCCGCACCGCCCCGTACCACGCGGCGGCCCCGCACGGCCGCTCGCGTGCGCCCCGAACGGCTCCGCTCTGCCCGCACGCACGGAGGTCCGCCTTGGCACCCCCACCCCTGCTCACCATGTCCGGTATCACCAAGTCCTTCCCCGGAGTACGGGCGCTCGACGGCGTCGATCTCGACGTCGAGGCCGGAGAGGTGCACTGTCTCCTCGGCCAGAACGGCGCCGGGAAGTCCACCCTCATCAAGGTGCTCGCCGGCGCGCACCAGCCCGACGCGGGCGAGATCGGCTGGCAGGGCGAGACGGTGAAGCTGCCCACCCCCGTGAGCGCCATGAAGCTGGGCATCGCGACCATCTACCAGGAACTCGACCTGGTGGAGCACCTCTCGGTCACCGAGAACGTGTTCCTCGGCCACGAGGTCGCCGCGCGCGGCTTCATCCGGCCCCGCGCCGCGCGGGCCAGGGCCGCCGCGCTGCTGGAACGCCTCGGCCACCCCGAGATCGACCCGGGCACGCTCGTCGGCTCACTCTCGGCGGCGGGGCAGCAGATCGTCTCCATGGCCCGCGCGCTCTCGCACGACGTGCGCCTCATCGTCATGGACGAACCCTCGGCCGCGCTCGACCCGGACGAGGTCGACAACCTCTTCCGCATCGTCGGAGGGCTCACAGCCGAGGGTGTCGCCGTCGTCTACATCTCGCACCGGCTGGAGGAGATCCGCCGCATCGGGGACCGCGTCTCCGTGCTCAAGGACGGCCGTGTCGCGGCCCGCGACCTGCCCGCGCGCACCACGCCCACGCACGACTTCGTCACCCTGATGACAGGCCGCGACGTCGAGTACGCCTTCCCCCGCCGCGCCTCCGTTCCGACGGACGTCGCGCCGACGGACGCCGTACCGCCCGGCGCGGAACCGTCGGACGTGCCCTCCGGCGCGCACGGTCCCGTCCGGGTCGCGCCCACCCCGCCGCCCGTGCTGCGCGCCGAAGGGCTCGCCCGCCAGGGGGAGTTCGAGCCGCTGGACCTGGAGCTGAACCCGGGCGAGATCGTCGGCCTCGCCGGGCTCGTCGGCTCGGGCCGCTCCGAGATCCTGGAGACCCTCTACGGCGCCCGTCGCCCCACCGCCGGACGCGTCCTCGTCGACGGGCGCGCGCTGCGCCCCGGCAGCATCGTCGCCGCAGTCCGCGCGGGCATCGGCCTGGCGCCCGAGGAGCGCAAGTCCCAGGCGCTGCTGATGCTGGAGTCCGTCACCCGCAACGTCTCCGTCTCCTCCCTGCCGCGCTTCTCCACGGGCGGCTGGGTGGACCGCACGGGCGAACGCGCCGCCGCACGAGCCCGCACCAAGGAACTGGCGCTCAGCCCCGACGACCCCGACAGGGCCGTGCGCACCTTCTCCGGCGGCAACCAGCAGAAGGTCGTCCTCGCCCGCTGGCTGCTGCGCGAGTGCCGGGTGCTGCTGCTCGACGAGCCCACGCGCGGCGTGGACGTCGGGGCCCGCGCCGAGCTGTACGCCGTCATCCGCTCGCTCGCCGACTCCGGCGTCGCCGTCCTCCTCGTCTCCAGCGAACTGCCCGAAGTCCTCGGACTCGCCGACCGCGTCCTGGTGCTCCGCGAGGGCCGCGTCGTGCACACAGCCCCCGCCCGGGATCTCGACGAGTCCCGGGTGCTCGACCTCGTCATGGAAGGGAGCCCGTCGTGGTGAACCCCAGCGGAGGGACACCGCAGGCACCGCCGGCCGGGCCGGGCGAACCCCGGCCCGGCGCGGCAGGGGACCGGCAGGGAGGGTCCGCCGCACCCGGCGGAGGCGGCGACGCGCGCAAGGGGAACGGCGGGGCCCGGCGCGGGCCCGCCGCGCTCCGCGCCTTCGACCCGCTCCACCTCTCGCTGCTGGGCGTCCTGGCGGTGCTGGTGGTGGTCGGCGCAGCCACCAAGCCCGAGCAGTTCCTGAGCATCGACAACCTTCAGCTCATCCTCACCCAGGCGTCGGTGATCGGCGTCGTCACCGTCGGCGTCACCTTCGTGATCATCGGCGGGGGCATCGACCTGTCGGTGGGCGCGATCGTCGCGCTCGCCTCCGTGTGGGCGACGACGGTGGCCACCCAGGAGTACGGGCTCGGCGGCGTCCTGTTCACCGCCGTGCTGGTGGGTGTCGGCTGCGGGCTGGTGAATGGGGTGCTCATCGCCTACGGGCCGATGGTGCCCTTCATCGCCACCCTCGCCATGCTGGCCTCGGCCCGTGGCCTCGCGCTCCAGATCAGCGACGGCAAGACGCAGGTGGTCACCGTCGAGCCGGTGCTGGACCTGGGGGTGCCCAGCTCCTACGTGCTCGGGGTGCCGCCGCTCGTGCTGGTCTTCGCGGCCGTCGCCGTGCTCGGCTGGCTGCTGCTGAACCGCACCACCTTCGGCCGCCGCACCGTCGCCGTCGGCGGCAACGCGGAGGCGTCCCGGCTGGCGGGCATCGCCGTCAAGCGGCAGCGCCTGCTGCTCTATCTGCTCTCCGGGCTCTGCTGCGGCATCGCCGCCTTCATGCTCGTCGTCCTCACCGGGTCGGGCCAGAACACCAACGGCAACCTCTACGAGCTGGACGCCATCGCCGCAGCGATCATCGGCGGCACCCTGCTGAGCGGCGGCCGGGGCACCATCACCGGCTCCGTGCTCGGCGTCCTGGTCTTCACCACCATCACCAACCTGTTCGTCCTCAACAACCTCCAGAGCGACGTCCAGCAGATCGCCAAGGGGGCGATCATCGTCGCGGCCGTCCTGGTCCAGAAGGGTCGTAAGACACCATGACCGAGCACCCGCACGCACACTCAGACCCGCACACACCGCCACGCTCCATGACCTCCCGCAGAAACATGCTCTTCGGCACGGCAGCCGCCGGAGCCGCGCTCTTCGCGGCGGGCTGTACGAGCAACGAGAGCAACGAGGACGCCGGGAACGGCGCCGAGCAGGCGGGCATCGCCGACGACAAGCCCGGCAAGAAGGTGACCATCGGCTTCGCCGGGCCGCAGGCCGACCACGGCTGGCTCAACGCCATCAACCAGCAGGCCAGGAACCGGGCCAAGAAGTACGAGGACGTCACGCTGGAGAGCACCGAGGGCTCCAACGACAACGCCCAGCAGATCGGGCAGATCGAGACCCTCATCAACAAGAAGGTCGACGTCCTCGTCATCCTCCCCGCCGACGGCAAGGCCCTCACCCAGGTCGGCCTCAAGGCGATGCGCGCGGGCATCCCCGTCGTCAACCTCGACCGCGTCTTCGCCTCGCAGCAGGCGTACCGCTGCTGGATCGGCGGCGACAACTACGGCATGGGGCTCAACGCGGGCCACTACATCGGCGAACAGCTCAAGGACAAGAAGAACGCGCGCGTCGTCGAGCTGGCCGGTATCGACAACCTGGAGCTGACCCGGCAGCGCACCGACGGCTTCGACGCCGCGCTCAAGAACTACCCCAACATCAAGAAGGTGGCGCGACAGGCCGCCGAGTTCACCGTCGAGTCAGGGCAGGAGACGATGGCCCAACTCCTGCGCGCCGAGCCGAAGTTCGACGCGCTGTGGAACCACGACGACGACCAGGGTGTGGGCGCCGAGCGGGCCATCAAGCAGGCGGGCAGGGACGAGTTCCTGATGGTGGGCGGCGCGGGTTCCAAGCGGGCCATGACCGCCATCAAGGCCGACAACACCGTCATGAAGGCCACCGTCCTCTACCCGCCGACCATGGCGGCTTCCGCCATCGACCTCGCGCGGGCACTGGGCCAGGGCAAGGGTGTCGGAGGGCTCGCCGAGTTCGAGATCCCCGCCTCCCTCACCCTCTACTCGGCCGTCGTCACCAAGGACAACGTCGAGGAGTACCTGCCCATCGGCTTCACGTGACCGTGCCCGCCGGTCCGTCCGGCGCCCAGGACCCCGGCAGCACCGCCGGCAGCGCCGCCACCGCACGTCCACGCCCCGGTCTCCCCGACGACCGGAAGCGCCCGACAGGGAGGAGCCCCATGTCGAACGACACCACCGAGCCAGCCCCGGCTCCCGCCGAGCCCGGCCCCCAGCACCAGGCCGGGGCCCAGCACGGGACCGGAGCGCCGCCGGGCGGCTCCGCGCCGCCGATCGGGGTGGGCATGGTCGGCTACGCCTTCATGGGCGCGGCCCACTCGCAGGGCTGGCGCACCGTGGGCCGGGTCTTCGACCTGCCGCTCGCCCCGGCCATGGCCGCCGTGTGCGGGCGCGACGCGGCGGGCGTGCGCGCGGCGGCGGGCAAGCTGGGCTGGGCGGCGGCCGAGACGGACTGGCGCGCGCTCGTCGAGCGCCCCGACGTGCAGCTCGTGGACATCTGCACCCCGGGCGACAGCCACGCCGAGATCGCCATCGCGGCGCTGGCGGCGGGCAAGCACGTGCTGTGCGAGAAGCCGCTCGCCAACACCGTCGCCGAGGCCGAGGCGATGGAGGCGGCGGCGAGCGCGGCCCGCGAGCGCGGCCAGTTGGCGATGGTGGGCTTCAACTACCGCCGCACCCCCGCGCTCGCCCTCGCCCGCCGCATGGTCGCCGAGGGGCGGCTGGGGGAGGTGCGGCACGTGCGTGTGACGTACCTCCAGGACTGGCTGGTGGACCCCGCCTTCCCGCTGGCCTGGCGGCTGCGCCGCGAGCTGGCGGGCTCCGGCGCGCTCGGCGACCTCGGCGCACACGCCGTGGACATTGCCCAGCATGTGGCGGGTTCGCCGCTGACGGGTGTGTCGGCGCAGACGGAGACGTTCGTCCGCGAGCGCCCCCTGCCGGGCGAGGGCCCCGACGGGCGGCGCGGGCCCGTCACCGTCGACGACGCGGCCCTGTTCACGGGCAGGCTCGCGTCGGGCGCGCTGGCGTCCTTCGAGGTCAGCCGGGTGGCGGCGGGCCGCAAGAACGCGCTGCGCGTCGAGGTCAACGGCACCGGCGGCTCGCTCGCCTTCGACCTGGAGCGCCTGAACGAGCTGCACTTCCACGACCACGCCGACGACGCTGCCGAGTCCGGCTTCCGCCGCATCCTGGTCACCGAGGACAGCCACCCCTACCTGGAGGCGTGGTGGCCGCCGGGCCACGGCCTCGGCTACGAGCACACCTTCGTCCACCAGGCCCGCGACCTGCTCCACGCCATCGCCTCCGGCACCCAGCCGGAACCGTCCTTCGCCGACGGGCTCCAGGTGCAGCGGGTGCTCGCGGCGGTCGAGGAGAGCGCCGAGAAGAACGCGGTGCTCACGCCCGTGGGGCCACCGCGCACGGGCTGACGGGGCGGGGCGCCGCGCCGCACGACGGGGCGTTACGCGATGGGTGCCGGTGCGGGGGGACGCCTCTTCCCGACGGAGGCGCACCCCGGGACCGGGACACGAACGAGACGACACGCACGACCGAGCCGCGAGGAGTACCGCATGTCCCGACAGTTCACGCTCTTCACGGGTCAGTGGGCCGACCTGCCGCTGGAGGAGGTCTGCCGACTGGCCCGCGACTTCGGCTACGACGGCCTCGAACTCGCCTGCTGGGGCGACCACTTCGAGGTGGACCGGGCGCTGAAGGAGCCCGGCTACGTCGACGGGCGGCGCGCCCTGCTCGACAAGTACGGGCTCCAGTGCTGGGCCGTCTCCAACCACCTCGTCGGCCAGGCGGTGTGCGACCACCCCATCGACGAGCGCCACCAGGCCATCGTCCCTGCCCGCATCTGGGGCGACGGCGAAGCGGAGGGTGTGCGGCGGCGCGCGGCCGAGGAACTCAAGGACACGGCCCGCGCCGCCGCTGCCCTCGGTGTGCGCACGGTGGTCGGCTTCACCGGCTCGTCCATCTGGCACCTCGTGGCCATGTTCCCGCCCGTGCCCGAGGGGATGGTGGACCGTGGCTACGAGGACTTCGCCGACCGCTGGAACCCGATCCTCGACGTGTTCGACGCGGAGGGCGTGCGCTTCGCGCACGAGGTGCACCCGAGCGAGATCGCGTACGACTACTGGACGACGCGGCGCGCGCTGGACGCGGTCGGCAACCGGCCGGCCTTCGGCCTCAACTTCGACCCCAGCCACTTCGTGTGGCAGGACCTCGACCCCGTGGGCTTCCTCTACGACTACCGGGAGCGGATCTACCACGTCGACTGCAAGGAGGCACGCAAGCGCCTCGACGGGCGCAACGGCCGCCTGGGCTCCCACCTGCCCTGGGGCGACCCGCGCCGGGGCTGGGACTTCGTCTCCGCCGGGCACGGCGACGTGGCCTGGGAGGACGTGTTCCGGATGCTGCGCTCCATCGGCTACGAGGGGCCCGTCTCCGTCGAGTGGGAGGACGCGGGCATGGACCGGCTCACGGGCGCGCCGGAGGCCCTTCGCCGACTGAAGGCGTTCGACTACGACCCGCCGTCGTCCTCTTTTGATGCGGCGTTCAGTAGCTGACGTCGCCCCCAGCGGTCCAAGTGGCCTCGGCGCTCCGGCGGGAAGGGTGCGCGAGGACTCACTTTGTCCTAGCAGTGGATGAAGGCGACTTCATTGCTGTTAAAAGTCTTCCCGAATCGTACGAAGATGGCTACCGTCCTGATGTGTACCGGACATGAGCCGCTCCCCCCTCACCCCGCCTCCGGCGGACCCCGCACACTCCGGATCCACCCCCCATCCGGCGCGACGGCGCGCGCCTGTGCAACGAACGACGGTCAACGCTTCACGGTTCACCCCGTCAACCACCGTTACCCCTCTCTGGAGGAGACGCGTGCACAGGACTATCCGCACACACCAACCGAAGCCACCCGGACGCCGCCTGCTCCGCAAGCAGCTCGCGGTCCTCACCAGCGCCCTGCTCGTCGGCGGCGGCCTGGCCTTC
The DNA here is from genome assembly GCF_054782395.1 of Streptomyces daliensis. NCBI lineage: Bacteria > Bacillati > Actinomycetota > Actinomycetes > Kitasatosporales > Streptomycetaceae > Streptomyces > Streptomyces daliensis. The sequence goes on from NZ_BAAGSO010000125.1 coordinate 194,991, forward strand.
GGCACCGTCACCACGCACGCCGCGTCGCAGGACGGCCCGGCGCAGGGCGGCAAGCAGGCCGCCGCCGACTTCCAGCAGGTCACCCTCGCCAAGGGCGAGCCGGAGACCGGCGAACCCATGACCCTCGCCGTGCTCCCCGACAGCTCCGTGCTGCACACCTCGCGCGACGGCACCCTCCGGCTGACCAGCCAGTCGGGAGACACCAAGGTCTCCGGCAAGCTGGATGTCTACAGCCACGACGAGGAAGGGCTCCAGGGCGTCGGGGTCGATCCCGGCTTTGCGAAGAACCGGGCCATCTACCTCTACTACGCGCCGCCCCTGAACACCCCCGAGGGCGACGCCCCGGAGACCGGCACCGCCGAGGACTTCAAGCCCTTCGACGGTGTCAACCGCCTCTCCCGCTTCACGTTGAACAAGGACGGCACACTCGACAAGGCCAGCGAGAAGAAGGTCCTCGACGTGCCCGCCAACCGCGGCCTGTGCTGCCACGTCGGCGGTGACATCGCCTTCGACGCCAAGGGCAACCTGCTGCTGTCCACGGGCGACGACTCCAACCCCTTCCAGTCGGACGGCTACACGCCCATCGACGAGCGCGCCGACCGCAACCCGGGCTTCGACGCCCAGCGCTCCTCCGGCAACACCAACGACCTGCGCGGCAAGATCCTGCGCATCAAGGTCAAGAATGATGGCACCTACACCGTGCCGAAGGGCAACCTCTTCGCGCCCGGCAAGAAGAAGACACGCCCCGAGATCTACGCCATGGGTTTCCGCAACCCGTTCCGCATGACCGTCGACAAGCCCACCGGCATCGTCTACGTCGGCGACTACGGACCCGACGCGGGCGCGGCGAACCCCGGCCGAGGCCCGGCAGGACAGGTCGAGTTCGCCCGGGTCACGGGCCCCGGCAATTACGGCTGGCCGTACTGCACGGGCGACAACGACGCCTACAAGGAGTACGACTTCGCCACCGGCACCTCCGGCGCCGCCTACGACTGCAAGGCGCCGGTGAACAACTCGCCTCGCAACACCGGGCTCACGAAGCTGCCCGAGGCCAAGCCCGCGTGGATCCCGTACGACGGCGCCTCCGTGCCCGAGTTCGGCGACGGTTCCGAGTCCCCGATGGGCGGCCCGGTCTACCGCTACGACGCGGAACTCGACTCGGACGTGAAGTTCCCCGAGGAGTACGACGGTGACTTCTTCGCCGGGGAGTTCGGCCGCCAGTGGATCAAGCGCATCGAGCAGGACCAGAACGGCGGCGTCACCTCCATCAACGACTTCCCCTGGCAGGGCACCCAGGTGATGGACATGGAGTTCGGCCCCGACGGAGCCCTGTACGTGCTCGATTACGGCACCGGCTACTTCAACGGCGACGAGAACTCCGCCGTCTACCGCATCGAGAACGCCACGGACGGCCACTCGCCCGTGGCCCAGGCCAAGAGCGATGTGACCAGCGGACAGGCACCGCTGGAGGTCGCCTTCTCCTCCGAGGGCACCAGCGACGAGGACGGCGACACACTCACCTACGCCTGGGACTTCGGCGACGGCGCCACCTCGACCGAGGCGAACCCGACGCACACGTACACCGAGAACGGCACCTACACCGCGACCGTGACCGCGAAGGACCCGGGCGGGCGCACGGGCAGCGCCAGCGTGCACATCACCGTCGGCAACACCGCGCCCAAGGTGGAGCTGCAACTGCCCAAGGACGGACAGCCGTTCGCCTTCGGTGACGCGGTGCCCTTCGAGGTGAAGGTCACCGACCCGGAGGACGCGGAGATCGACTGCTCCAAGGTCGAGGTCACCTACATACTCGGCCACGACAGCCACGGCCACCCGATCAGCTCGGCCAAGGGCTGCTCCGGCACCATCCAGACCACCAACGACGGCGAACACGACCCGAACGCCAACATCTTCGGTGTCTTCGACGCGCAGTACACGGACGGCGGCGGTGGCGGCCAGCCCCCGCTGACCAGCCACGGCCAGAGCATCCTCCAGCCCAAGCACCGGCAGGCCGAGCACTTCACCAAGGCCGCCGACGGTGTCACGGCGGGAGCCGCCGAGGGAGCCGAGGGCGCGCGCGCCGTCAACGGGGCCCAGAACGGCCAGTGGATCGCCTTCGAGCCGTACGCGCCCGGCGGGCTGACCGAGCTGAGCGCGCGCGTCGGCGCGGGCGGCGGCGCAGGGGGCGGAGCCCTGGAGGTTAGGGCCGGAGCACCCGACGGACCGCTGCTCGGCACGGCGCAGGTCCCAGCGGCTGACGGCTGGACGGACGTGAGCACCGCCATCGAGAACCCGCCAGCCGACGCCACGTCCCTGTACCTGGTCTTCACCGGGGGCGCGGGCGAGCTGTACGACCTGGACAGCTTCACCGTCACGACGAGCTGAGGGAGGGACGACGCACATGACACACCCACGTTCACACCAGCGTTCATGTGGACGCCCGCGTGCGGGTCGGCGCCCGCGCCTGCGCCTGGCCGGTACCGTGCTCGCCGCGACGGCCCTGCTCCTCGGCGCCGCCTCCCTGCCCGGCTACGCGGCCCCGTCCGGCGGCGGCGCGGAGCAGGCAGGGGAGCAGGAGCAGGCGGGGAAGCGGCCGGGGAAGGGGGCGGAGGAACGGGTCCTGGTCTTCTCCAAGACCGCCGGATTCCGCCACGACTCCATCCCCGACGGCATCGCCGCGCTCCAGCGGCTCGGCACCGAGCACGGCTTCGCCGTCGAAGCCACCGAGGACGCCGCCGCCTTCACGGCCCGCAACCTCGCCAAGTTCGACGCGGTCGTCTTCCTCTCCACGACGGGAGACGTCCTCAACGCGAAGCAGCAGAGCGCCTTCGAGGGCTACGTGGAACGGGGCGGCGGCTACGTCGGCGTGCACGCGGCGGCCGACACCGAGTACGACTGGCCCTGGTACGGCGGGCTCGCGGGCGCCTACTTCCAGTCGCACCCGCACATCCAGCCCGCCACCGTCAGCGTCGAGGACCACGCGCACCCGGCCACCTCGCACCTCGGCGAGAGCTGGGAGCGCACCGACGAGTGGTACAACTACCGCTCCAACCCGCGCGGCCAGGCCCGCGTCCTCGCCGCACTGGACGAGAGCACCTACGAGGGCGGCACCATGGCGGGGGACCACCCCATCGCCTGGTGCCAGGAGTACGAGGGAGGCCGCGCCTTCTACACCGGGGGCGGCCACACCAAGGAGTCGTACACCGAGGAAGCCTTCCTCACCCACCTGCTGGGCGGCATCCGCTACGCCACAGGCGCTGCCCAGGCCGACTGCCGTCCCGAGAACGGCTACACCAAGCTGTTCGACGGTACGCAGGCCAGCCTGGAGAAGTGGAAGCAGGCCGGACCCGGCAGCTTCGAGCTGGGCGAGGACGGCACGCTGCGCACGGTCGGCGGCATGGGGATGCTGTGGTACGCGGAAAAGCCGCTGTCCTCGTACTCGCTGAAGCTGGACTGGCGGATGACAGGGGACGACAACTCCGGTGTCTTCATCGGCTTCCCCGCCTCCGACGACCCGTGGTCGGCCGTGGACAACGGCTACGAGATCCAGATCGACGCGACCGACGCGCCGGAGAAGACCACGGGCTCGGTCTACGGGTTCCAGTCCGCCGACCTGGAGGTGAGGGACGGCGCCCTCAACCCGCCGGGGGAGTGGAACACCTACGAGATCCGCGTCAAGGGCGAGCGCGTCCGCGTCTGGCTCAACGGCGTCAAGATCAACGATTTCACCAACACCGATCCCGCACGGAGTCTCGCGGACGGCCACATCGGCCTCCAGAATCACGGCGACGAGGACGAGGTGGCCTTCCGCGACGTCCGGCTCAAGGAGCTGAAGTGACGGCCGCGGGCGACGGCGGAGGAACGGCGCACGGCACGACGTACGGCACGAGGCACCGCACCACCCACCGCACCACGCACACGGCGACGACGTACAGCACCCCGAACAGCACGACGTACAGCGCGACGCACGGCGTACGACCGTACGCGCGTGTGCACCTCGCGCGGGTGACGGCCTGACGTCCGCGGCCCGAGGGGGGCCGTGACGCCAGGCGTGCGGCGGAGAGGGGAACGCCGACCCCTCCCCGCCGCGACCGCCGCCGCGGGCCCCGGCCCGCGGCGGCGGCAGGCCGTGCCCCGTGCCCGTACGGCCTGCCGTCGCCGGTCCCCGCGCCCACACCCCTCACCTCCGTCCTTCCAGCACCAGCCGAGCACCACGTACCAGGCAACCCAGGGAGGCAGGCCGTGACCGAAGACCGAACCCACCGGACCGACCGGACCCACCGGAGCGAAGCCGTGACGGGCTCGCAAACCCCGCCCCCGGCACACGACGCGACACCCACGGAGACCCGTACCGGCGTGTGGCTCGTCGGGGCCCGGGGCTCCGTCGCCACCACGGCGATCGCGGGCTGCGCCGCCGTCGCCGCCGAACTGCACCCGGCCACGGGCATGGTGACCGGGACCGAGGCGTTCGCGGGATGCGGGCTCCCGCCGCTGGACTCCCTCGTCTTCGGCGGCCACGACACCGACACCTGCCCCCTCCCCAAGCGCGCGGAGAACCTCGCGGAGGAGGGCGTGCTGCCGTACGGCCTCCCCTCGGCCGTGCGCGCGGAACTCGAAGCGGCCGACGCCGCCGTACGGCAGGGCGGGCCGCAGCCCGACGACCCGCGCGGCGAGGAGGAACTGATCGCGGCCTTCGCCGACGACATCCGCGCCTTCACCAGGGAACACCGAGTGGCCCGCACCGTCGTCGTCAACGTCGCCAGCACCGAGCCAGCGCCCGAACCCGGCGACACGTCCCTGCCCGCCAGCTCCCTCTACGCGGCGGCTGCGCTGCGCGCGGGCAGCCCCTACGTCAACTTCACCCCCTCCACCGGGCTCCACCACCCCCGCCTCGCGGAGGCCGCACGCGACTCCGGGCTGCCGTACGCGGGGCGCGACGGCAAGACCGGGCAGACACTGCTGCGGTCCGTGCTCGCGCCGATGTTCGTGCAGCGCGCCTTGGCCGTACGGGCGTGGTCCGGCACGAACCTGCTCGGCGGCGGCGACGGCGCGGCCCTCGCCGACCCGCGCGCGGCGGCGGCCAAGAACGCGGGCAAGGCGCGCGTCCTGTCCGACACGCTCGGTGTACTGCCCGACGGGCAGCTGCACATCGACGACGTACCGGCGCTCGGCGACTGGAAGACCGCCTGGGACCACGTGGCCTTCGACGGCTTCCTCGGCTCGCGCATGGTCCTCCAGACCATCTGGCAGGGCTGCGACTCGGCCCTCGCCGCACCCCTCGTCCTCGACCTCGCCCGCCTCACGGCACGCGCCGCCGAAGCGGGCATCTCCGGCCCCGTCGAAGGGCTCGGCTTCTACTTCAAGGACCCCGACACGGGGCCGAGTTCGCTCTCCGAGCAGTGGGGTGACCTCCTCGCCCTCGCCGCGCGGCTCCGGACAGGCCGATGACGGGGCGGCCGAAGACGGGGCGCGGCGCGGCGTGGCTCCAGCTCCTGCGCGTCTCGGCCCTGTTCACGGTGCCCGGTGACGCGCTGGCGGGCGCGGCCGTGACGGGGTGCCGTCCGAACCGGGGCACGGCGCTGGCGGTGGGCGCTTCGCTGTGCCTGTACGAGGCGGGCATGGCCCTCAACGACTGGGCCGACCGCGAGACCGACGCCGTCGAGCGCCCCGACCGCCCCCTCCCCTCGGGCCGCCTCACCCCGAACGCGGCGCTGGCCGCTGCGACGGGGCTGACGGTGGCGGGGCTCGGGCTGGGCGCGGCGGCGGGGCGGGGTCCCGCGTGTGTCTCGGCCGCACTGGCGGCGACGGTGTGGGCGTACGACCTCCACCTGAAACACACCCGCGCGGCCCCGGCCACCATGTCCACGGCCCGCGCCCTGGACCTCACCCTGGGCGCGCTCTCCACGGTGTCCACGGCGACGGCCCGGGGTGTGCCCGTGTCGGGAGTGAAGGGGGCGGGTTCGCCTGTCCCGGCGCCTGCGGCCTGGTGTGCGCCCGCGTCCGCGGTGAAGGGGACGGTTCCCCTTCTGTCCGCCGCGACGGTGAGTCGTCGTACGGCGCGGAGCGGCGGTGCGAGTCCGGCCGTGCGGCCGGTGGGTGCGGCGTGGGGGTCGCTGTTCGGGAAGGGGCGTGGCCCTCGTGCGGACATGGGTTCGCCCGTGTCGGCTGCGGTGGGCGCGGGCCCACCCTTGTCCGCCGCGACGGCGGGACGTCGTACGGCGCGCTCCGGCGGTGCCGAACCGGCCGTTGCCCGGCCCGTCGGCGAGGCAACGGTGCTCCCCGCGAGCCCGCGCTCGACTCCGCCACCCGGCGAACCCCGGACGTCCCACGGCGGCGCTGCCACGGCGCGAGGTGTCATGGGCGCCGCCGGGCTGCTCGGCGCGCACACGTACGCCGTGACCGCCGTGTCCCGGCGCGAGGCACAGGGCGGCGCCCCCCTCGTACCCCTGGGCGGCTTGGCAACGGCGGCAACCGTCGCCGCCACGGTCGTCGGCCGCACACTCACCGGCACGGCAGCAGCGGACCCGCCACACCCCCACGCGACAGACGTCACCCCGACACGTCTCCGTACCGCAGCCGTGAACGGCGCCCGCGCCCGTACTGCCTTCGCGACCCGGACACGCGCCCGTGCCGCATCCGCGAACGAGACACGCCTCCGCACCGCCTTCGTGAACGGCACACGCACCCGTACCGCCCTGGCGAACCGGACACACCCCCGTACCGCCGTCGCGGTGGCCGCGACATGTGCTGCCGTCGCCGCGTATCTGGGGGCGTACGCCCGACCCCTCACGCACGCGGCGCTCAACCCCTCCCCACCCCTCCTCCAGCGCGCGGTCGGCGCGGGCATCGGCGCCACGATCCCCCTCCAGGCAGCGCTCGCCGCGAAGGCGAGCGCGCCCCGTACCGCGCTCGCCCTGCTCGCGCTCGTACCGCTCGCCCGCCGGGTCTCACGGAAGGTCAGCCCGACATGACCGCGCTGCGCTACGCCTACGGCACCAACGGCCTCGCCGACCTGCGGCTCGGCGACGCGTTGGCGATGCTCGCCGACCTCGGCTACGACGGCGTCGGCCTGACGCTCGACCACATGCACCTCGACCCCCAGGCCCCCGGCCTCGCCGACCGCACACGGGACGTCGCGCGGGCGCTGGCGCGGCACGGGCTCACGGTCACCGTGGAGACCGGCGGGCGCTACGTGCTCGACCCGCGCCGCAAGCACCACCCCACCCTCCTCGATCCGGACCCGGAGGCGAGGGGCGCGCGGCTCGGGCTGCTGCTGAAGGCCGTACGGGTCGCGGCCGACCTCGGCGCCCACGCCGTGCACTGCTTCAGCGGGGTGCCCCCGGCCCGTACGAGCGGCCAGGACGCCTGGGCGCGGCTCACCGCGGGCATGGAGTCGCTGCTCGACGCCGCCCGCGCCGCTGGCGTGCCGCTCGCGGTGGAGCCGGAGCCGGGGCACCTCGTCGGCGATCTGGCCGCGTTCCACCGGCTGCGCACCGCGCTGGGGGAGCCGGAGGAACTGGGCCTGACCCTCGACATCGGCCACTGCCAGTGCCTGGAGCCGGAGCCGCCCGACGCGTGCGTGCGCGCCGCCGCGCCCTGGCTGCGGCATGTGCAGATCGAGGACATGCGACGTGGCGTGCACGAGCATCTGCCCTTCGGCGAGGGCGAGATCGACTTCCCGCCCGTGCTGGACGCGCTGCGCACGACGGGGTACGAGGGGCTGGTCACCGTCGAGCTGCCCCGCGACTCCCACGCGGGCCCCGACCGCGCACGCGACTCGCTCCGCTTCCTGAAGCGCGCCGAGCATGCCGAACGTCCCGCTCTGACGGGCCCGGTCGACCGCGCTGACCCCGCCGACTGCGCCGAGCACCCCGTCCACGCCCGACGTCCTGTCCGGACCGAGGACCCCGCGTGGGGCGCGGCGCGACCGTACCCGCCGGCCGTGTCCGAGTCCGTGTCCGGGTCCGTCGACGGCACCGTCCACCCCGCGCCCCCGCCCGCGCCCCCGTCCGCCGACGGCCGAGCCAGGAGAGCCGCCTCATGCTGACCCCTCTCGCCTCGCTCCGTACCGGGCTGGAGCTGCGT
>NZ_BAAGSO010000126.1:0-36070 GCF_054782395.1 Streptomyces daliensis
TGCGCCGCAGCCGTTTCACCGCCGTGGTGGGCGCTTCGGGCAGCGGGAAGTCCTCGCTGCTGCGTGCCGGGCTGGTGCCCGCCCTCCGGGACGACCCCGTAGCGGAGCGGCGTCCCTCGGTGGTGCGCATCCTGACTCCGGGAGAACGCCCCGCCACCGCGTTCGGGCATCTGCTGGCGCCTGTGAAGATGAACGACGGCACGGGCGACACGGTGGTGGTCGTGGATCAGTTCGAGGAGGCGTTCGCGCTGTGCCAGGACGCGGCCGAGCGCTCCGCGTTCTTCGGCGCGCTGCTGGCGGCCCGGAGTGCGGGGAGCCGGTTACGGGTCGTGGTCGCGGTGCGGGCCGACTTCTTCGGGCGGTGTGCGGAGCACCGTGGCCTGGCCGAGGCGCTGCGCGAGGCGAGCGTACTGGTGGGGCCGATGGGGCGGGAGGAGTTGCGGGAGGCGGTGGTCAAGCCGGCGCAGAGCGCGGGGCTGATCGTCGAGCGGGCGCTGACCGCGCGCATAGTGGACGAGGTGGCGGACGAGCCGGGCGGGCTGCCGCTGATGTCGCACGCGCTGCTGGAGACCTGGCGCCGCCGCTCGGGCAAGGCACTGACGGTGGCCGGGTACGAGGCGGCGGGCGGTCTGCACGGCGCCATCGCGCAGACAGCCGAGGAGCTGTACGCGCGGCTCGCCCCCGCGCAGGCCGTCGTGCTGCGGCGGCTGCTGCTGCGGCTGGTCACCCCCGGCAGCGGTGCGCCGGACACCCGGCGCCCGGCCGAGCGGGCGGAGCTGCTCCCCAGCGGGCACGGGGAAGCGGAGGCGGAGTCGGTGCTGGAGGCGCTGGTGCGGGCGCGGCTGGTCATCCTCGACGGCACCCGCGCCGATCTGGCGCACGAGGCGGTGCTCACCGCGTGGCCCCGGCTGCGGGAGTGGATCGAGGAGGACCGCGAGCGGCTGCGGGTGCACCGCAGGATGACGGAGGCGGCCGGTACCTGGCAGGAGCTGGGGCGCGACGCGGGTGCGCTGTACCGGGGCACGCAGTTGGCGCTGCTGCGCGAGTGGCTGGCCCGACCGAGCGCCCGGGAGGAACTGAACTCGCAGGAGCGTGCCTTCGCGGACGCCAGCATCGCCGCGCAGGACGCGGAGCAGAACCGGGCGCTGCGCACGGCACGCCGTCTGCGGGTGCTTGCCGCGGCGCTGGCCGGGCTGCTGGTGGCCGTCACCGCCATCGGCACAGTCGCCGTGCAGCAACGTGGCCAGGCGGAGGAGCAGCGCGCGGAGGCGGTGCGGGCCCAGCGGATCGCCCTGTCGCGCCAACTGGCGGCCCAGGCGCTGGGCATGGCCGATACCCGGCAGCACACGGCCATGCTGCTGAGCGTGGAGGCGTACCGTGCGGCGCCCACCCAGGAGGCCCGCAGCGCCGTGCTGTCGATGGACGCCCACAAGGACTACAGGACCAGGATCAGCGGTCATTCCGGTCCGGCCTACGACATGGTCTTCGGTCTCGACGGCCTCCTGGCCACCGTCGGCCGGGACGGCAAGCTGGCCCTGTGGGACACCGAAGACAAGAAGCGCGAGGCCGTGCTGGAGGGCGGTTCCCGGCTGCACACGGTGGACATCAGCCCGGACGGGCGCCGGGCGGCCACCGGCGGAAGCGACGGGAAGGCGGTGCTGTGGGATCTGGCAGCCCGCGAGCGGACGGGCTCGCTGCCCAGCGACGTGGGCCCTGTGCGCGGTGTCGCCTTCAGCCCCGACGGGCACAGCCTGGCGGTCGCCGGTACGGACGGCCGTATCGAGATCCATGACGTCCGCGGAAAGTCCCGGCCACAGAAGCTCACAGGACACTCCGGCACCGTCCAAACGGTCGCCTTCAGCCCGGACGGACGCACTCTCGCGAGTGCCGGAGCGGACGACACGGTGTGGCTGTGGAAGACGGAGACCGGCAAGCGGGAAGCCGCTCTCACCGGGCACGACGGCTCTGTCGGTCCCCTCGCCTTCGCCCCGGACGGGCGCACACTGGCCAGCGGGGGAACGGACAGCACGGTGCGGCTGTGGAACGTGCGCAAGCACCGCAGCCGGGCCACACTCACCGGTCACGAAGGGCGGATCAACGCGCTGGCCTTCGCCCCCGACGGGCGCACACTGGCCACCGTGGGAGCCGACGACTCCGTCATGCTGTGGGACGCGCGTCGGCACTACCGGCAGGCCGTCCTCACCGGACACACCGACGACCTCTACGCCCTCGCCTTCCAGCGCGACGGCAGGCAACTGGCCGCCGCGGGCGCGGACGGTTCCATCAGCCTGTGGGATCCCTCCCGCATCCCCCTGGCCGGACACACCGACGGGATGACTGACATCGACTTCAGCCCCGACGGGCGCACTCTGGCCACCTCGGGCAGGGACGGGGCCACCGTGCTGTGGAACCCCGCCGACCGCACCCGCCGGGCCGCTCTCGACAGCGGCGCCGCCCAAGGCGCCTTCGCGGCCTTCAGTCCCGACGGCACTACCCTGGCCACCGGCGGTGACACGGAGCAGCCAGGCAAGGACGGCCTCGCCCTCTGGGACACAACCTCCCGCCGCCCGAGCCGGACCGAGCGGATCGGGCACGGCGGCTCTTCGGACATTGCCTTCAGCCCGGACGGCCGCATTCTGGCCGTCGCCCGCGCCCAGGACAACACCATCGAACTACGCGATGCCCAGCGGCCCGAGAGGGCGACCACGCTTCCGGCCCCCAACACCTCCGAAGGCGTTTCCGGCATCGCCTTCTCACCGGACAGCCGCACCCTCGCCGTGGCACGGCGCAGCGGCACAACCTTGTGGGACACCACCGAGCGAGTGCGTCGGGCCACCCTGTCCAGCCCGGCCAAAGCGTCCCTGACGACGGCGGCGATCGCCTTCAGCCCCGACGGCCGTGTTCTGGCCGTCGCCAGCGCCCAGAACACGGTGACGCTGTGGGACGTGGCCGAGCGCAAGACCGTGGCCACCCTGAACGGCCATGGCGGCCCGGTCTACGACCTCGCCTTCAGCCCGGACGGCAAAACGCTGGCCACGGCGAACGCCGACACGACGGCGGTCCTGTGGGACGTGGAAAAGCGCGTGCCCCGGGCCTCGCTGACCGGCCACACCGGACCGATACGGGCCATCGCCTTCAGCCCCGACGGGAAGACCCTGGCCACCGGCAGCGACGACCGCACCGCGCTGCTGTGGACCACCGACCCCCGCCGCAAGGTACGGGAACTGTGCGCCACCACCAGAGGCGGTCTCTCCAAGGGGGATTGGGCCCGCTATCTTCCCGAAACCCCCTACCGCAAGACCTGCCCTCGCTGAGCTGAGCCTCCGCCCCCGCCCCCGCCTTCGGGGCGTTGAAGGACTCCCCCGAATGTCCCGGAAACCGCGAAGATCCCGTCCAGCCGACTCGACTGAACGGGATCCCGGAAACAACCTCGGTATGGAAAGTGGAGCTAAGGAGAATCGAACTCCTGACCTCTTGCATGCCATGCAAGCGCTCTACCAACTGAGCTATAGCCCCGCATTCCCGGCGTTTCGCGCCGTGGAACGAGATGAATCTTAACCAGTGACCAGGCCGGATGGGAAATCCGGGCCGGGGTCACCGGCCGCTCAGTCGTCGTCGCCGAGGACGGGCTCGGGGAGGGTGCCCGCGTTGTGCTCCATCAGGCGCCAGCCCCGCGCGCCCTCGCCCAGCACCGACCAGCAGCAGTTGGTGAGCCCGCCGAGCGCCTCCCAGGTGCCCGGCTCCAGGCCCAGCAGGCGGCCGATGGTGGTGCGAATGGTGCCGCCGTGGCTGGCCACGACCAGGGTGCCGCCGTCGGGCAGCTTGTCCGCGGCGCGCTCGACGACGGGCGCCGCGCGGTCGGCGACCTCCGTCTCCAGCTCGCCGCCGCCCCTGCGCACGGGCTCACCGCGCTTCCACGCCGCGTACTGATCGCCGAAGCGGGCGATGATCTCCTCGTGCGTGAGCCCCTGCCACGTGCCCGCGTAGGTCTCGCGCAGCGCCTCGTCGTGGGTGACGTCGAGACCGGTGAGGGCCGCCAGCTCCGCTGCGGTGGCGGCGGTGCGCTTCAGATCCGAGGCGATGATCGCGTCGGGGTTCATCGCCGCCAGCAGCCGCGCCGCGCGACGGGCCTGCCCGAGACCTTCCTCGGTCAGCTCGATGTCCGTCGAGCCCTGGAAGCGGCGCTCCAGGTTCCACGCCGTCTGGCCGTGCCGCCACAGGACGATCTTGCGGCCGCGGTTCACCGTCACCGGGCTGTCCAGCTCGCTCACCGGGCGTCCCCGGCGTCCCCGGCGCCGCCGCCCTCGGCGTACGAGCCGTCCGCGCCGTCCGCGCCGTCCACCGGGAGGCCGGAGTGCGCGGCGTGCTCGGCGCCCTTGCCACGGGTGGCCTTGGCGTCTTCGGGGAGCTCGATCTCGGGGCAGTCCTTCCACAGCCGCTCCAGGGCGTAGAAGACCCGCTCCTCGCTGTGCTGGACGTGGACGACGATGTCGACGAAGTCGAGCAGCACCCAGCGCCCGTCGCGCTCGCCCTCGCGGCGCACGGGCTTGGCGCCCAGCTCCTTGAGCAGGCGCTCCTCGATCTCGTCGACGATGCCCTTGACCTGCCGGTCGTTCGGCGCTGAGGCCAGCAGGAAGGCGTCGGTGAGGGCGAGGACGTCGCTCACGTCATAGGCGAGGACGTCGTGCGCGAGCTTGTCGGCCGCGGCCTGGGCGGCGGCGTTGATCAGCTCGATGGAACGGTCCGTAGCGGTCACAGGCAAGGCTTTCGGATCAGTGACAACGGCGGTCAGGTGTACGTATCAGAATCAAGGGTCTCACGCCTGACGCGACCGCCCTCACCGCTTCCTCACCCCTTGTAGTCCCGGCCCAGTACCACCGTCACATCCGCGTTCGCCGCGGCCTCGCCCTTGCGCACCGCGGAGCCCGGCAGGCCCAGGGTCTCGGCGATCTCCGTCGCCTTGGCCTTGTGTGCCGCGTCACCGTAGGTGACCAGCGAGCGGGACCTGGCGGCTCCGGCGGCGCCGCCGTCCACGACGGTGTAGCCGCTGTTGACCATGGCGGCCGAGGCCGCGTCGTCCTTGGTGGTGCTGCCGCTGGCGTTGGTGATCTTGACGCGGGGTGCCGCGTCCGGGTCCGAGTTCTTGACGGTGCCGCCCAGCACCCGCTTCACCAGGCCGTCGCTGGTCTGCGAGCTGAGGGTGCCGTTCGCCCTGACGGGGAGCACCTCGGTCTCGTACGCGCCGTTCTTCGCCTGCTCGGCCAGCTTGGCCAGCGACGTGCCCAGCTCGCCCTCGGAGAGGGACGGGTCGGGGATCTGACCCAGGGCCTCGACGGTCCGCGTCGCCGACTTCGGGTCGCTGGAGAGCTTGCGCAGCGTCGCCCGCATGACCTGCCCGAAGCGGCTGAGCTGCTTGGCCTCGGGCTCGCCGGGCGCGCGGTAGGTGGAGTAGGCGACGGCGGCGCGCCCGTCCAGATCCTGGTTCTCGCCGCGCTCGACCAGCGGCTTGTCGCTCTTGCGCTTGCCCGGCACGGCGGTGTCCGTGGTGAGGGCGACGCCGCCGACCTGCTCGACCAGGTTCTCCAGATACGGGGTGTCCAGCCGCCAGGTGCCCTTGATGTCGGCGCCGAGCAGCGTGCCCAGCGCCTCGCGGGTCGGCGCCGCGCCCTCGTCCTCGACGGACTTGCCGAGGGTGGTCGTGGTGCCGTCCTCGGTGGAGACGGCGAGGGTGTTGGGGAGCAGCACGGTGGTGCCGCGCTTGGCGTCGGCGTTGTCGACGAGGAGGGCCGTCGAGCTGCCGCTGTCGTCCGTGGAGCGCAGGTGGACGGCGATGACGTCGCGCTGCTGGCCCGCCGAGGTGCCTCCGCCGCCGCTTCCGCTGTCGAGACCGGGGAGCTTGCCCGCGTACCAGAGGTACCCGGCGCCGCCCACGACCGCGAGCACCACCACGACGATCAGGGCCGTGACGCGGTTGCGTCCGCGGCGCTTGGCCTCCTCGCGGCGCTCGGTGCGGCTCTCGCTGAACTTCAGCCAGTCGATGACGTCTTCGGACTCTTCGGCCTGCTCCTCGACGAAGGCGAACTGCTCCGTCCGGTACTCAGGACCGTCGTCCCCGCCCGTGCCCCGGCCCCCGGTACGCGAGGGCTGTCCCTGTGCCTCCGGCGTCTGCGGCTGCTCGGCGTACGGGTCCTGGGGCTGCGGCTGGGGCTGCTCGTACGGCGCGTCATAGGGGTCGCGCTGGCCCGGCAGCCGCGCGCCCGGTGCGCCCTGCTGGGGGGCGCCGTAGGGGTCGGCCTGGTAGCCCTCGCCCTGATAGCCCTCGCCGGGCAAGCGCTCCCGCTCCGGCGCGGGCGACTGCTGCGGCACCCAGTCCTGCTGCGGGTAGGTCTGCTGCTGCGCCTGCTGGGGCTGCTGCCCGTACGGGTCGTACGCGTACCCCTGCTGGCCGTACGGGTCAGGCGTGTACGCGCCGCCCTGCTCGTATGCCCCCTGCACGGGCGCCCCGTAACCGGAACCGTCGCCGACACCTGTGCCGGTGCCCGTGCCGCCTCCGTACGGATCCTGCGGCTGCGCCTGCTGGGGCTGCTGGGGCTGCTGGGGCTGCTGGGGCTGCGGCGGCGCGTAGCCCGGATACCCGTTCTCCGGCTCCTGCCGGTAGATCGGCTGCCCGTACTCGTCGTACCCGAGGATCTGCGGCTGCTCAGGCTGCTGCCGGCCGTACGGGTCGTATCCGTAGCGCTCACTCACGCCTGCGGTCCCCCCTCGCGGTACAGCTCCCGCTTGCTGATGTAGCGGACGACGCCGTCCGGGACCAGGTACCAGACCGGATCGCCGCGTTCCACGCGTGCCCGGCAGTCGGTCGAGGAGATGGCCAGCGCGGGCACCTCGATCAGCGAGACGCCGCCGTCCGGCAGGCCCGGGTCCGTCAGCGGGTGGCCCGGCCTGGTGACGCCGATGAAGTGGGCGAGCGCGAACAGTTCCTCGGCGTCACGCCAGCCCAGGATCTGTTCCAGCGCGTCCGCGCCGGTGATGAAGAAGAGATCGGTCTCCGGGTTGTCGGCCCGCAGATCGCGCAGTGTGTCGATCGTGTACGTCTTGCCGCCGCGGTCGATGTCGATGCGGCTCACCGAGAACTGCGGGTTCGACGCCGTCGCGATGACCGTCATCAGATAGCGGTCCTCGGCGGGCGAGACCCGCTTGTGGCTCTTCTGCCACGGTTGCCCGGTCGGCACGAAGACCACCTCGTCGAGATGGAACTGCGCGGCCACCTCGCTCGCGGCGACCAGGTGACCGTGGTGGATGGGATCGAAGGTCCCACCCATGACACCGAGCCGACGCTTGCCGGTTTCGGGCACTATGTGCTCTCCCATGCGTGCCGACCTTACCGATCGCCGTGACGGCGCGCGGCCGGGGCCGCGGCTCAGCGGTCCCGGTTGAAGCGGGTGGTGATCCAGAGGAGCAGCATCAGGGCCACGAAGGCGCCGCCGCCGGTGAGGTAGGGGCTGAGGCTCTCGTGCTCGCCGCTGTGCCCGCCGCCCTCCCCGCCGGAGGCGAGGGTGACGAGAGCGTCGTGCGCGTAGCTGGGAAGAGTCATCGTCGGCAGGACCTATCCACGTGGGTATCGGACAGTGAGCACAGTTGACCGTGCAGGCACATCGTAAGCGTGCGCACCGACACCGCTCACGCCGACTCAGCCATTGCCCTCCCACTCCCCGCCCCGCTCCCGGCTCACTTCCGGCCCGCTCCCGGCTCACCCCCACCTCGCTCCCGCCTCGCCCCCGCCTCACTCGCGGCTCGCTCCGGGCCTCGTCAGCCGTTCGGCGATGAGTGCTTCGAGCCGTCCGGTCTCCTCCGGCGCCACACCCTGCGCCCTCAGCTCGACGGATTCGTCACCCGCCGTGACCGTCACCGACTGGCTCCGGTCGGGTTGTGCGCGGAAGTGGCCGATGACGGCCCGTACGAGATAGGACGCGGCGGCGAGGGCGGCGCTCGGGGTGAGTTCGTCGTCGACGACGAACTCCACCAGCAGGTCGGACACGGGCCCCAGCGCGTCCGGCGCCCCCGGCCGCGGCACGGTGCGCACGCACTCCCAGGTCCCGCCCTGGTCGGCCAGCTCGGCGAGCCTGCGGCGCAGCACGTGCGTGGCGGAGTCGACCGCCTCCGGCGCGTTGCGTGAGTTGACGGCGAGTCTGACGTACGGCCTCACGGCTCCACCCCGCTGCTCCGCTGTCCCTGCCCCTACCCCCTGCCCCCGTCCCCCGTGGCGGCGTCCAGCATAGGGACGGCGCCCCTCGGCCACACCCCCGTCGCGGCGATCGGGCCGACGTTCCGGCCCGGCGGTCCGTCGAGGCACCCCGCGCTCAAGTCCCGCTCCCCACCCGCCCCTTGCCCGCTCCGGAGCAACCAGCGGACCGAATCGAACGTCTACGCTGAGACCGAGCCGACACGGGTGATGAGGGGAAGCCATGACCGACGACAGCAGCGGTGCCGAGCGGCTGCCCGGCCGCGAGCGACGCCGTTTCCCCGGGATATCTTCCCGGGCGTACGAACATCCCGCCGACCGCTCCGCGCTCGTCGCGCTGCGCAAGCTGACCGGCTTTGACACCGTCTTCAAGGCGCTGAGCGGGCTGCTGCCCGAGCGCAGCCTGCGGCTGCTCTTCCTCTCGGACTCCGTACGGGTCAGCGACGAGCAGTTCGCGCACCTCAACGCCATGCTGCGGGACGCCTGCTACATCCTGGACCTGGAGAAGGTCCCGCCGATGTACGTGAACCAGGACCCCAAGCCCAACGCCATGTGCATCGGCCTCGACGAGCCGATCATCGTGCTCACGACGGGCCTGGTGGAGCTGCTGGACGAGGAGGAGATGCGCGCGGTCATCGGCCACGAGGTCGGGCACGCGCTCTCGGGCCACGCGGTCTACCGCACGATCCTGCTCTTCCTCACCAACCTCGCCCTCAAGGTCGCGTGGATCCCGCTCGGCAACGTCGCGATCATGGCGATCGTCACGGCGCTGCGCGAGTGGTTCCGCAAGTCCGAGCTGTCGGCGGACCGCGCCGGGCTGCTGGTGGGCCAGGATCTGCGGGCCTCGATGCGCGGGCTGATGAAGCTGGCGGGCGGCAACCACCTGCACGAGATGAACGTGGACTCGTTCCTCGCGCAGGCCGAGGAGTACGAGGCGGGCGGCGATCTGCGCGACTCCGTGCTCAAGATCCTGAACGTGCTGCCGCGCAGCCACCCCTTCACCACGGTGCGGGCCGCCGAGCTGAAGAAGTGGGCCGGGAGCCGCGACTACCAGCGGATCATGGACGGGCACTACGACAAGCGCGAGGACGACAAGGACACCTCCGTCACCGACTCCTTCCGCCAGTCCGCGAGCCACTACACGGAGTCCGTGAAGAACAGCAAGGACCCCCTCATGGGCCTCGTCCGCGACATCGCGGGCGGCGCGGGCGACCTGGGCGGCAGGCTCCGCGACACGTTCACCGGCGGCTCCCGAGGGGGCGGCGGAACCGGTGG
Organism: Streptomyces daliensis; assembly: GCF_054782395.1. NCBI lineage: Bacteria > Bacillati > Actinomycetota > Actinomycetes > Kitasatosporales > Streptomycetaceae > Streptomyces > Streptomyces daliensis. Next base: position 9,518 of record NZ_BAAGSO010000126.1, read on the forward strand.
CAGCGGCAGCGGCAGCGGCGGCGACGGTTCCGCGAACGGCTCGTCTAACGGCACCGACGAGCCGCCACGCCCGTAAACGGCGCGGGGCCCGCCCCGGCTACTTGGTGGGGTTCGCCGGGCTCGGCTGGGCGCTCGTCGCCAGCACCCCGCACATCGACGCGGTCGACCGGCCCCGTGCGTAGGGGTCGGTCCCCGCGGGGCCGTCGTCCTTGGCCAGCTCGCCCGCCAGCAGCGGGCTCAGCGTGTCCGAGGGGTCGGCCGAGCAGGGCAGCGGCCCGGCCCGCATGGCCACCTGCTGGACGCTGAGCTGCTGGTCGCGCAGGTCCTCGCGATCGAAGTGGAAGCGCACCTCACGCCGCACGGTGAACAGCGAGGCACCGTCCGACGCCTTGTCGCCCTTGCCCGCGTCCGCCGGGCGCAGGGCGTAGACGAAGGCGTGGTCGGCGGTGACCTCCAGCGCGTTGGGGCCCGACTCGCGGATGGTGAGGGTGCCGTTCACCCGTACGTGTGGATCGGCGAGGGCGACCTTCGCCGGGTCGAAGCGGATCATCCAGCCGGTGGCCTCGTGCCGCCCGTCGCTGCGCGGGTTCTCCAGGCTCTGGTCGAACTGCTCGTGCTGCCCGGGGTCGAGCATGATCCGCGTGGAGCGGACGGCGCCGCCGGTCAGCACGTCAGGGTCCAGCGAACTCTCGACCACGTACTCCTTGGCGAGCGTCAGCGCCGCGAGCACCTGGCTCTCCGAGAAGTGCGCGCTGCGCCGTACGGGTGGCAGGACCACCCCGTCGGCTCCCGTACGGAACTGGGCCGCCGGGCTGTGCTCGTACAGATCGGCGGGCTTGGCGCCCGGCACCTTCTCGCGCGGGGCCAGCGGCAGCAGCGTGATCCGCATCGGTTCGGTGGGGGGCGCGGCGGGCGTCTGGTACGGGTTCCTGATGCCCATGTAGATGGCCGTGCCGAAGGCCAGGACGATCAGCAGGACCAGCACGATGCCCTGCTTGGAGGCCCCGATGCCGGACTTCTCCGACGGCGGGGACTCCGCCTCCCCCGCCGGGCGGCTGCGCACGGCGGCGTGCTCCTCGTCCTCCATGCGCTCCCGCGCGGAGAACTCCTGGAGCCGCGCAGCTTTGATGAAGGTCTCGTCAAAGACGACGGAACGGTACTCGTCGCGGAACTCGTCGTCGCCTCCCGGTACGCCGCCCTCGGGTGTGCCCTCGGGAGGATCTCCTCGCCCGGTCATAAGAACAGGGTAGGTCCGGCCGGGCGATGGTAAACGCCCCGGTGCGAGACAACTTCGTTGATTCTTCGACACTCGGACGTCCAGGTAAACGCCCTGCTCATGGCGCGGGCACGCCGGAGGACGGGGCTGAACGTCAACGTGGTTCGGCCGAGGCCGCCGGGGCGCCGGTCTCGGTACCGAGGTGCCCGTGCCCTTCGGTGCCCGGCTCCGTCTCTAACTCCGCCTTCGGGGCCACGCCGCCCTCGCCGCTCCCGTCACCCTCGCCGCTCCCGTCGCCGTCCGCGCCGGTCTCGGGGTCCTCGCCCGTGGAGGTGCCGACGCCGGTCGTCGCGGGCGGCGGGGCCGGGTCCTGGCGCTGCTGGGCGTTGCCGCGGTAGACGGCGCTGAAGGCGAGGGCGACCATGCCTATCCCCATGATCACGGCGAGCACCCAGGCGACAGGGCGCTGCCAGCGCGCGTGCCCTCGGTACGGGCGCGGTGACCTGCCGGGCGCCCCGGCCGCCCCGTATGCGTAGCCGTAGTCGGAGCCGTGCTCGAAGGCCGGGTCGGGGTGGGGGCCGTAGTCGTGCGCGTACGGGGCGTAGCGCCCGGTGAAGCGGCCGTGGCGGCCGAACTGGCCGTAGTGCCCGTGGTGGCCGTACCGGCCCTCGGGGTCGTCGCCGTCGTCCTCCGGATCGTCGCCGAAATCGGCGTAGTCCGCGTACTCCGCGTAGTCCGAGCGGTCGAAGCGGCCCTCTTCGTCGTCGAGATCCTCTTCGTCCGGCTCCTCGTCGGCCTCGGCGCCGGGCTCACGCTTCGCGCCGCGACGGCCATAGCCGTAGCCGTCCTCGAAGCCGCGCGGTGGCTCGTTCTCGGTGTGCGACTGCGCGGCCGCCAATATCCGTTCGGCCGCAGTGGGTTCGTGGACCTCGGCGGCCCGCACGAAGTCCTCGTCGAACACCACGGAGGCGAACTCCTCGTCCGCGTCCCCATGGTGGAACTCGGGCTCCTCACCGTCCTGGAACGGCTGGCCCCCCACGTCGTCCGGCACGCTGCCCAGCGTAGACCTATGCGGTCAATTTGGGCAGGGACAACCGGAATTCAGCCGCGGATGTGCCCGTCCCCCGTCACCACGTACTTGGTGGACGTCAGCTCGGGCAGCCCCATCGGGCCGCGCGCGTGCAGCTTCTGCGTCGAGATGCCGATCTCGGCGCCGAAGCCGAACTGGCTGCCGTCCGTGAACCGCGTGGACGCGTTCACCATCACGGCCGTCGAGTCCACGAGCGCGGTGAAGCGGCGGGCCGCGTCGGTGTCGCGGGTGACGATCGCCTCCGTATGGCCCGAGGTCCACTTCCTGATGTGCGCGACGGCGTCGTCCAGCGAGGGCACGACGGCCGCGGCGATGTCGTACGACAGGTACTCCGTGCCCCAGTCCTCCTCCGTCGCGGGCACCACGTCCCCGCTCGCCCGCTGCCACGCCTCGTCCCCGTGCACCGTCACCCCGGCCTTGGCCAGGGCCTCGACGGCGCGCGGCAGGAACGCCTCCGCGATGCCCTCGTGGACGAGCACCGTCTCGGCCGCGTTGCAGACGCTGGGGCGCTGGGCCTTGGAGTTGACGAGGATGTCGACGGCGGTGTCGAGGTCGGCCAGCTCGTCGACGTACACATGGCAGTTGCCGACGCCCGTCTCGATCACGGGGACCGTGGACTCCTCGACCACGGTCCTGATCAGGGACGCGCCACCGCGCGGGATCAGCACGTCGACGAGGCCGCGCGCCCGCATCAGCTCCTTGACGCTCTCGCGGCTCTCGCCCGGCACGAGCTGCACCGCGTCGGCGGGCAGCCCCGCGCCCTCGACGGCGTCGCGCAGCACGCCGACCAGCGCCGTGTTGGAGGCGTAAGCGGACGACGAGCCGCGCAGCAGCACCGCGTTGCCGGACTTGAGGCAGAGCGCGGCGGCGTCGACGGTGACGTTGGGGCGGGCCTCGTAGATGATGCCGACCACGCCGAGCGGGACGCGGATCTGGCGCAGGTCCAGGCCGTTGGGGAGCGTCGAGCCGCGGACGACCTCGCCGACGGGGTCGGGCAGCGCGACGACGTCGCGCACGTCCGAGGCGATCGCCCCGATCCGCTCCGGGGTGAGCGTGAGGCGGTCCACGATGCCGTCCGCCGTACCGGCGGCGCGGGCCTTGGCGACGTCCTTCGCGTTCGCGGCGACGATCTCTTCCGTGCGGGCGGTGAGCGCGTCCGCGACCGCGAGCAGCGCTGTGTCCCGTGCGGTACGGGGCAGGGGCGCGAGGGTCGCGGCGGCGGCCTTCGCGCGGTGGGCGGTCTCGATGACGGGCGAGTTCTGCGGAGCGCTCATGTTTCGCAGCTTAGCGACTAAGGAAACGGGGGGTTGCCGCTTCTCGGGGTGGTTGCGCGGGACGGTTGCCCTGTGAGGTGGGCACTGTAGGGTCCCACGCTGATTTTTGTGCCGCTGCACGCCTGGGCGGGGCCCCTTCGTGGGGTGCGGTTCGCCGTTTCCGGGTGCGGCTGGGCGCGTGTTCTACGGTGCCCGGTGCCGCGTCGGCCCCACCCACCCAGCCGCACCGCCGCACCCGAAAAACGGCGCCCAGCCCAGCCCAGCGCCCCGTGCAGCGGGAACCCCCCGTTTCCTTCCGCCCCACGCGCAGGGGCCGTCAGAACGGGTGCACCCCGACCGGTGTGGCCGGGGGTGGGCCGTAGCCTTCTGCTATGCGCTGGTGGTAGGTCTCGCGGCCGATGACCTCCAGGCCCACGATCTCCCACGGCGGCAGCTTCGCCGACGCCCTGTGCTCACCCCACAGCCTGAGCGCGACAGCCGCCGCGTCGTGCAGATCCCGCGCTTCCTCCCAGTACCGGATCTCCGCGTGATCGTGCGCGTACCTGCTCGTCAGAAGGAAGGGGTGGTCGTGCGCGAGCTGCTCCAGGCCGCGCCTGACCTCCTTGAGCGGGGCCTCGCGCCCCGCGACGCTGAGGGTGATGTGCCACAGCCGGGACTGCTCGCGGCGCTCCCCGCTCTCGTCCGATCTCGGGTCCGCCGTCCCGGCGGGTCCGCGCGAGCGCGGCGCGCCGTCACCGTCGTCCTGCTGGGAGGACCCCATATCGACGCTGGCCAGTCGTCTCACCGGTGGCCTCCTGATGGTGCGATTCGTGCGAGTGCGGGTGCCGCTGTCACGGGTGTCACGGGCCGTCTTCAGCGGACGTGCCTCTGAGACAAAGTTGACCAGTCCGGGGACGGGCGCGTGGCCGTTTTCCGGAAGGTGTCCGTTGAAAGGCTGGTCTTTTGCCGATCTCGCACACGATTGACGGGCGTCACGTCCGCAGCAGCACGAGATCGTCCCGGTGCACGACTTCCCGCTCGTAAGCGGGCCCCAGTTCGCGGGCCAGTTCGCGGGTCGAGCGGCCCAGCAACTGGGGGATCTCCTTCGCGTCGAAGCTGACCAGCCCGCGTGCCACCGCGTGCCCCTCCTCGTCCCGCAGCTCGACGGGGTCGCCCGCCGTGAAGTCGCCCTCGGCCCGGACGATCCCGGCGGGCAGGAGCGAGCTGCGCCGGTCGACGACGGCCCGTACCGCGCCCTCGTCCAGCACCAGAGCGCCGCGCGGCGTGGAGGCGTGCGCGAGCCACAGCAGGCGGCCCGTCGTGCGGCGGCCCGTGCGGTGGAAGTGGGTGCCGGTGCGGCGCCCGGAGAGCGCGTCGGCGGCGTGTATGGCCGAGGTGAGCACCACGGGGATGCCGGCGGCGGCGGCGATGCGGGCCGCCTCGACCTTGGTGACCATGCCGCCGGTGCCGACGCCCGCGCGCCCCGCGCTGCCGATCTCGACGCCCGCGAGGTCCCCAGGCCCGCGCACCTCCTCGATGCGGGAGGTGCCGGGGGTGGCGGGGTTGCCGTCGTAGAGGCCGTCGACGTCGGAGAGGAGGATCAGCAGGTCGGCCCGTACGAGGTGGGCGACGAGCGCGGCGAGCCTGTCGTTGTCGCCGAAGCGGATCTCGTCGGTGGCGACGGTGTCGTTCTCGTTGACGACCGGCACAGCGCCCATGGCGAGAAGCTGCTCCAGGGTGCGGTAGGCGTTGCGGTAGTGGGCGCGGCGGCTGGTGTCGTCGGAGGTGAGCAGCACCTGGCCCACGCGGCGCCCGTAGCGCGCGAAGGAGGCGGTGTAGCGGGCGACGAGGAGGCCCTGGCCGACGCTGGCAGCGGCCTGCTGGCGGGCGAGGTCGCGGGGGCGCTTGGCGAGGCCGAGCGGCGCGAGGCCCGCGGCGATGGCGCCCGAGGAGACGAGCACGATCTCCTTGTCGTCCTGTTCGCCGTGCTTGGCGAGGGCGTCCACCAGGGCGTCCACGCGGTCCGCGTCCAGGCCGCCAGAGGCGGTCGTCAGGGAGGAGGAGCCGACCTTGACGACGATGCGTCGCGCCTCGGTCACGTCGCGACGCTCATCGCGGTGCTCATCGCGACGCTCGTCCCGGCGCTCACTCTCCGTGCCCGCCGCCTCGCCGGTCCCCGGCGTCACAGACGCCCCCGACGCCCCCGATGTGCCTGTTGCCCCTGTCACTCTCGTACGTCCCTGCTGCTCGCCCACGATCCCGGATCCCGGAGCCCGGCCGCGCCGACGGGGTTCCGCCGCAGCGCAATCTACGTCAGCCGGGGTGCACGGCGCTTCTCCGTTCCACTCGGCGGACCGGCGGAGATACTGACCTTTGGCCCTGTTATGCCGTGAGACGCCCCACCGAAGATTGTCACTGGGGCTGCGACCGTCATACGGTCAGTGGTCGACCACGGCCACCCCCACAGGCCGCGACCCATTTTCTGCTCGCCCCGACCTCCTGCCAGGAGCCCAGCCCGTGCCCTCTGCCGGACTCTCCCCACGACGCGCCGTCCAGCTCACGGCGCTGCTCGCGCTGATGGTGTTCTACACCGCCCAGCTCGCGGGCGCGCTGCTGCCGAACGTGCCCGTCTTCCTCACCGCCTCCGTGGCGGGCCTCGCCCTTGACGTGTACCTCACACACAAGCAGCCGGGCCTCCTCGCCCTGCTGGGCAAGGTCCGCTTCGACGTCACCACGCGCCAGTTGCTGCGCGACATGCTGATCGTCATCGGCCTGGTACGGATCCCCGACGTCCCCCCGGACATCGAGCGCCCGCTCACCCTGCTCCTGCTCATCGCCTACGCCGCGCACTTCCTGTGCCAGGCCGTGGCCCAGCTCGTACGCCGCCGCCGTACGCTGCCGATCCTCACCCGCAACATCGACGCCTCGGCCCTGCGCCTGAACAACGCGCCGCCCCGGCTGCTGGCCCGCCAGCCCAGCCGCCGTCTGCTGCGGTTCTCCATCCCCGGCACCGTCGGCCTGATGCTCTGCGCGAGCCTCTCGACGGAGACGTGGGGCCTGCTCGGCGTCGGCCTCACCTTCCTGCTGTCCTTCGGCAGCGCCGTCTACCTGGCCACCTGGCTGCTCCCGAAGAAGCGGCACGCCAACGAGCAGCAGACGCTCGCCTGGCTCGACAAGTGGCTGGAGAAGTACCAGCCGACCGTCGGCATGTACTTCTCGGGCGGCACCACCTCGGCCTACCAGGCCAACATGTGGCTCTCCACGCTCGCGAAGCTGGACGGGAACCCGATCATCGTGCTCCGTGAGCGGTTCATGGTGCAGAAGATCGACGCGACGGACATCCCGATCATCTGCATCCCGAAGGTCGCGCACCTGATGCACCTGGAGCACTCGGCGCTGAAGATGCTGCTCCACCCCGCGAACTCGGGCAAGACCTCGCAGGTCCTGCGCATTCCGACGATCAAGCACGCCTTCATCAACCACGGCGAGAGCGACAAGCTCTCCTCGTGCAACCCGTACGCGAAGGCGTACGACGAGATCTGGGTCGCCGGTCCCGCGGCACGCGAGCGCTACCAGCTCGCCGACATCGGCGTCGAGGACAAGGACGTCGTCGAGGTCGGCCGCCCCCAGCTCTCCCCGATCGAGCCCTACCGGGGCGCGCCGACGGGCACCTACACGACGGTCCTGTACGCCCCCACCTGGGAGGGCTGGACCAACGACCCGGGCAACACCTCGGTCATCCTGGCCGGGGAGAACATCGTCCGCGCCCTGCTGGCCGACCCCAAGGTGCGGCTGCTCTACAAGCCGCACCCGATGACCGGCTCCGTCGACCCGCGCGCGGGCGCCGCGAACCAGCGCATCCAGGCCATGATCGCCGAGGCCAACGCGAAGCGCTCCGGCGACCGCCCTGGGCCCGAGGCCGCCGCCGAGCTGGGGCTGCGCACGGCCGAGCTGGAGGCGCTCACCACGACCGCGTTCCGCTCGGGCGCCGACGAGGTCGAGCGGATGCTGCTCCAGGGCACCCCCGAGGGCAACCGCGCTGAGCGGGTGGAGGCGGCCACGGCCGCGTGGGAGGCCGCGTACTGGGCCTCGTTCCCCGAGTGGGAGCACCAGATCATCACGGGCCCGCGCCCGGCGATCTACACCTGCTTCAACCAGGCCGACCTGCTGATCTCCGACGTCTCCTCGGTGGTCTCCGACTACCTGACGAGCGAGAAGCCGTACGCCGTCGCCAACACCAGCGGTCTCGACGAGGACGACTTCAGGGCGGGCTTCCCGACGGTGCGGGCCGCCACGATCCTCTCCCCCAAGGCGAAGGAGATCCCGGCCCTGCTGGAGTCGGTGCGGGACCCCGAGAAGGACACCCTCGTCACGGCCCGCAAGGAGCTGAAGACGCACCTCCTCGGCCCGTCCGAGCCGCCGTCGCTGGCCCGCTTCAACCAGGCGGCCGTGGACCTGTGCAAGGACGCGGACGAGCGCAACGAGCGCGTCCGGAGCCGTACGACCGACATCCCGGGGCAGCGCGAGGCGGAGGCCCGCGAGGCGGCCGAGGAGGCCGAGATGGAGCCCACGGCGGGCGGCCTCGCCGGGGCCGACAGCTCGGATCCGGAGGACGCGGTCACCGCCTGACGCGGCGGCCTCACCGGTTCCCCGCACGGAGGGCCAGGTCCGGGAAGCGAGTGGCTTCCCCGACCCGGCCCTCCGCCGTTTCCGGAGCGTGCGTTTCCGGTGCGTGGGTGCGTGCCCCCGCACACCGGACACGCCCGGGGCGCGCCCGCGCACTGACGCTCCGTCCTCACTCTCCGTGCTTCCTCTCGCTTCTTCGTCTCACTTCGTACTTGTTCGCACTTGAGGCCATCTTGTGCGAACGGCCATGACGCGCAAACCTTCATTCCGCACAGCGCACGGCACCACACGGCACCCGCCATACCTGCACGTACCGAGATCCGGTTTACGAAAGGTCAGGTGCACGTCATGAGATCCCAGACCCGGTCCAAGATCCGCCGCTTCGGCGCGCTCTTACCCGCCGTCGCTCTCGTCGCGGGAATCCAGCTCGCCGCCGCGCCCGGCGCCCAGAGCGCCCCGACGGGCGATCTGCGCCTCGCGCCCTCCGACACGGCCATCTCCGGCAGTTGGATCGCCGTACTGAAGGACGGCAGCGCCTCCAAGGCGGCCACCAAGGCAACGGCCCGCGACCTCGCCGCCGAGCAGGACGCGCGCATCACCGAGGTGTACGGCTCCACGATCAAGGGCTTCGCGGCGAAGATGAGCAAGGCCGAGGCCACCGAGCTGGCGGCGGACCCGCGCGTCGCGTACGTCGAGCAGGACGCGGAGGTGAAGCTCAACGACACCCAGTCGAACGCGACGTGGGGCATCGACCGCATCGACCAGCGTGACCTGCCGCTGAGCACGACGTACACGTACAACACCACGGCGTCCAACGTCACCGCGTACATCATCGACACCGGCATCCGCACCTCGCACAGCGAGTTCAGCGGCGGACGCGCCACCGTCGGCACCGACACCATCGGCGACGGCCAGAACGGCCAGGACTGCCAGGGCCACGGCACACACGTCGCGGGCACGGTCGGCGGCAAGACCTACGGTGTCGCCAAGGCAGCCAAGCTCGTCGCCGTCCGCGTCCTCAACTGCTCCGGCTCCGGCAGCACTTCGGGCGTCATCGCGGGCGTGGACTGGGTCACCGCCAACGCCAAGAAGCCCGCCGTCGCCAACATGAGCCTGGGCGGCGGTGCCAACACCTCCCTCGACAACGCGGTGAAGCGGTCCATCGCGGCGGGCATCACCTACGCCATCGCGGCGGGCAACGGCAACGCCATCGGCACCCCGCAGAACGCCTGCAACTACTCGCCCGCACGCGTTCCCGAGGCCCTGACCGTCGGCGCGACGGACAGCTCGGACCGCCGCGCCTCCTGGTCCAACTTCGGCACCTGCCTCGACTTGTTCGCGCCCGGCGTGAGCATCACCTCGGCCTGGCGCACGAGTGACACGGCGACGAACACCATCTCCGGCACGTCGATGGCCACCCCGCACACGGCGGGCGTCGCGGCGCTGTACCTGGCAGCCAACCCGACGGCCACCCCGGCCCAGGTGAGCACCGCGATCACGAGCGGCGCGACACCCAACAAGGTGATCGACCCGCGCACCGGCTCGCCGAACCGGCTCCTCTACTCTCTGCTGTGAGGCCGTGAGCAGACGGGCGGCCCGATGACCGGGTGAGACGGTGACGGCCTCACCCCTCCCCCGCGCCCCCTACCCGCACCACCGGGCCGTCGCCCGAGCCCCTACCCGGGGAACTGGGCGACGGCCCGCACGAAGTCGCCGAAGGCCCGCGCGGGGAACGTCAGCGCGGGACCGTCGGGACGCTTGCTGTCCCGTATCGCGACGACGGGCGTCGACCCATCGACCCCGACCTCGACGCACGAGCCACCCTTGTCATCGCTGTAGCTGGACTTGTGCCACGTGGCGCCGTGAAGGGGCGCGCACTCGACGCACTCGCCGCCCTCATTCGTGCTGTAGCTCGACTTACGCCATGCGGCGCCGTGAAGGGGTGCGCACTCGACGCACTCTCCGTTGTCCGAGCTGTAGCTCGACTTACGCCATTGGCCACTCAGCGGACCGGGAACCACGCTCATAACGCTCCTCCATCACACGGGCGATCAGCTCCGCCGAATCCGCTGGAGACAGCGCGGCGGCTCGCAAGTGATCGTAGCGAAGCGAACGGGCCCGGAACTCCTGCGGATCTACGGTGGCTTCTACGCCCTCGTAGCTCTCAGCGTAGGCAACATTCGGCTGATCCTCGTAAGAGAAAAGCGTGAAAGCTCCGTTCAACCCGGCATGAACCCCCAAGCGAAATGGCAGAACCTGAATGTTCACCTGCCCCACATGCCGGTATTGCAACAGGCGCAAGAGTTGCGTACGCATGGTCTCCTGACCGCCGACCTCGTGGTGCAACACGGCTTCACCCAAGACCACCCAAAGCAGCGGCGGCGCCGCACGCTCCAAGATTCGCTGCCGTTCGAGGCGACCAGCCATCTTTGCATCGAGATCGTCGTGACTAAGGGCGCAGAGAACCTCTCGCGCGTAAGCCTTCGTCTGCAACAGGCCATGAACGACCTGCGGTTGGTACGTAAGAATCTGGTTCGCCGACTCCTCGAACTCCGCGACCCGGCGCTGTTTGTACGGCAACCGGCTCCGTTTCACCAGGTCCCACAGCCGCAGCAGCGCACCGTCCGCGCCCAAGGCAACATCGACGCGCTGCACGAAATCCAGCGTGGGCGTCTTCGCAGCCGTCTCGATCTGGCCGATCAGCGAGCCCGTGCAGTACAGGACCGAGCCCAACTGGGCCAGTGTCAGCCCCGCCTCATCCCTTAACCGCCGCAGCTCGGCACCGAAGTAGTGGAGCGGCGACGCTCCGGGGTCCAGTTCCTTGACGTTGGCCATCGGGACCTCCACAGCACGGGGAGTTGCATTCACGCCGTAGCCCACAGTAATCGCCGCATTACAGCCTTGCACCGTGAACGTCATCGAGGAACCCACCGAATTCCCGCCCCGCAGGTACCGCATCGCGCTCACGGTCGGCGACCACTCGCCGCGCCACATGCGCCGTATCGCACGTGCCTACGTACGGCTCTGGGACGTACCGCAGTTGGGCGACACCGTCGAACTCGCCCTCACCGAGCTGATGACCAACGTGCACCGGCACGTACCCGACCAGTGGTGCACCGTCACCATCCTGCACACGCTGCACGGCGTACGCATCGAGGTGTACGACCGCTCCCCCGTCCTCCCCGTGCCGCGCGAGGCGGAGACGTGGGAGGAGTCGGGCCGGGGGCTGGCCCTCGTCGCGCTGCTCAGCGACCAGTGGGACGTGACCGCGCACGCCACCGGCAAGACGGTGTGGTGCGAGGTCGACTCATGAGGCGCGCCGTCTCTCGCGCGCGGAAGGACGCGCCGAGGTGGACCGCGTCATGCGAGGGCTGCTCGACTTGGCCGAACTCCGCATGGACACCGGCCACGACTACGACGAGCAGAACCCCCGCAAGCTGCGCTCACTCAGCACCGACAGGCTGATCCTCTGGTATCAGAAGTTCGAGCACCGGAAGCGGATCTACGTGGTCCGGGTCACCTGGTTCGGCTGACTCGTCGTCGGCTCCGGCTCCGAGGAGGACCGGTCCTGGTCCGGGCCCGGTGAGGTGATGCCCTGTTCCTGGGCCATCTCGCGGGCCATCCGGGGCGCCGTCCACAGCGTCGGCAGCATGATGAAGCCCACCGGCACCGCCGTGACCACGATGAACGACTGCAACGCCGTGATCCCGCCGTCACCGACCAGGATCAGTACCGCAGCGGCCGAACCCATCAGCAGGGCCCAGAACGCCCGTACCGCGCGCGTCGGTTCACCTGACGTCGTGCCCGCCGCGGCGATGCTGTACGACATCGAGTCGGTGGTCGTCACCACGAACGTGATCGTCAGCAGGAGCAGTGCGACGGCGACCACCGCGCCCATGGGGAGCCGCTGCGCCATGGAGATGACCGCGGCGTCCATGCCGACCGACTTGAGCGGGCCCGAGATGGTCCCGGGGTCGCGCTGTTCCAGGAAGATGCCGGTGCCGCCGAACACCGTGAACCAGAACATGGTGGCCAGCGGAGGGACGATCGCGGTGGAGACCACCAGGTCGCGCAGGGTGCGGCCCTTGGAGATGCGGGCCACGAAGATGGACATCAGCGGCCCGTAGCCGAGGAACCAGCCGAAGAAGAAGACCGTCCAGGAGCCGAGCCACGCGTGGTCGCCCCGGTTGAGGGCCAGCGGCACGAAGTCCCGCGCGTACTGGCCGAAGCCGCCCAGGAACGAGTCGAGGACGAAGCCGAGGGAGCCCAGCACCAGGAAGACGGCCATCAGCGCGACCGCGAGCCAGATGTTGGCCCTGCTGAAGAACTGGATGCCGCGGTCGACGCCGCTGGCGACGGAGAGGACGGCGACGACGGTCAGCAGGACGATGACGCCGAGCTGTACGGGGTAGCCGCCGGAGATGCCGAACACCTCGGAGAGCCCGTAGGAGACCTGGAGGCCGAGGAAGCCGATCGGGCCGACGGTCCCGGCCACGACGGCGATGACGCAGACGACGTCGACGGCGGCCCCCAGCCTGGAGTGCCGGACGCGCTCGCCGAGGAACGGGTACAGCAGCGTCCGCGGGCGCAGCGGCATGCCGCGCTCCTGGCCCCGGATCATCACGATCGAGGCGAGCGTTCCGAGGACGGCCCAGGCGAGGAAGCCCCAGTGCGCGAAGCTCTGGGAGAGCGCCGCGTCGGCCGCCTCCTGGGTGCCGCTCTTGACGCCGTCGTAGAAGGGCGGCGTGTCGACGTAGTGCTGTACGGGCTCGCCCGCCGCGAAGAAGACGCCGCCGCCCGCGAGCAGCGTCGACATGATCATCGCGATCCACTGGAACCTGCCGTACTCCGGGCGCGCCCCGGCGCCCCCGAGCCGCACCTTCCCGTACCGGGAGAAGCCCAGCCACAGCGCGACGCCGAACGTCGCGAGCAGCAGCACCTGCCACAGCGGGCCGAACCAGCGCGCGGCGAAGGTGAAGACGGTGTTCACGGCGTCGCCCGTGGCCGTGGGCGCGATCAGCGCGGCCAGGACGAACGCGGTGAGCAGCCCGCCGCTGACGGCGAGCACCGGTATGTCGGTGCGTCCGCTGTCTCTACGGGGCGCGGCGGGCGCCGTATGGCACCCCTCGGCGTCGTCCGTTGCGGGCTCGCCGTCCGTGGGCACGACGGCGGGGGCAGGGGAGGTCGGCATGAGGTTCCTTGCTGAGGGGGGTTCGCACACGAGGCGGGGCGCGGCACAGGGCGCACGCGCGCAGGGCGGCAGAACCGCTCGGTGCGCAGGTCAGCAGGGAAGGGTGCTATCCGAAGGCCGTTGTCGTCAAATTCCGGACAGAGCCTGGTGCGCGCCGCACAATGCGAGATCCCGGCTCCTCCGCCACGCCGCACACGACGCCCGGCGCAGCAAGCGCGGCGTCACGGCTGAGCCGAGCGCCGCCCCACGGCCGTGAGGTCGATGTCCAGGGTGAACGGTACGGAGACCTTGAGCCTGTCGTGGTGGATGCCCGTGAGGGCGTAGCCGCCGCTGGCCGGGTCGCGCTCGTACGTGTAGACCACGGCGCGGTCCTTGTCGTTCTCGACGCGCCAGTAGTGCGGGAAGCCCGCCGCCGCGTACTTGCGGGGCTTCGTGTCGCGGTCGCGGTCCTCGGAGTCGGGCGAGACGGCCTCGACGGCGATGACCACGTCCTCCGGGAAGTAGTACGTGGACGGCTCGTCCCGCACGTACGCCTCACCCGTCACCACGACCACGTCCGGCTCGGGAACCTGCCGCTTGCCGAGCCGCACGGCCATCTCACGATCCGCGCGCAGCTCGGCGGGTGCCTGCCGGTCCAGCTCCCCGACCAGGAGGTTGATGACCCGGCTGTGCCACTTCTCCTGCGGGCTCACGAAGACCAGGCTCCCGTCGATCAACTCCGTGTGCGGGGGCAGGCCGGCGAGCCCCAGGAAGCCTTCCGCGGTGAACCCGCCCGGAGGCGGGATCACCCAGTCAGGAAGCGGCTCGACACTCATGACGTCAGTCTGCACCAGTTCCGGTGCCGGCTACGACTAGCAACTGCCAGAAACTGCTAGAAGCTGCTACGCGAACGGGTCGAAGTCCCGGTACTCGCCGAGCGCCTCGTCCCGCTCCGCCTCGTGGTCCCGGCGGCGCTGCGCCGCCGGACGCGGGGCCTCCATGCGGTGGTCCTCGCCACGGCGGCCGAGCATCTCCGCGCCCGCCGCCATCGTCGGCTCCCAGTCGAAGACGACCGCGTCGTCCTCGCCGCCGATGGCGACGCCGTCGCCCTCGCGCGCGCCCTCCTTCAGCAGCGCGTCCTCGACACCGAGGCGGTTGAGGCGGTCGGCGAGGTAGCCGACGGCCTCGTCGTTGTTGAAGTCGGTCTGGCGCACCCAGCGCTCCGGCTTCTCGCCGCGCACGCGGTAGAGGCCGTCCTCCTCCTTGGTGACGGTGAAGCCCGCGTCGTCCACAGCCTTGGGCCGGATGACGATGCGCGTGTTCTCCTCGACGGGGCGGGCCGCGCGGGCCTCGTCCACGAGCTTGGCCAGCGCGTACGACATCTCCTTGAGGCCCTGCCGGGACACGGCGGAGACCTCGAAGACCTGGTAGCCGCGGGCCTCCAGATCGGGGCGGATCATGTCGGCGAGGTCCTGGCCGTCGGGGATGTCGATCTTGTTGAGGACGACGAGGCGGGGGCGGTCCTCCAGACCCCGGCCGTACTGGGCCAGCTCCGCCTCGATGACGTCGAGGTCCGAGACCGGGTCGCGGTCGGACTCCAGCGTCGCGCAGTCCAGGACGTGCACCAGGACCTCGCAGCGCTCGACGTGGCGCAGGAACTCCAGGCCCAGGCCCTTGCCCTCGCTCGCGCCGGGGATCAGCCCCGGCACGTCGGCGATGGTGTAGACCGTCGAGCCCGCGGTGACGACGCCGAGGTTCGGCACGAGCGTGGTGAACGGGTAGTCGGCGATCTTCGGCTTGGCGGCCGAGAGCACCGAGATGAGCGAGGACTTCCCTGCGCTCGGGTAGCCGACGAGGGCCACGTCGGCGACGGTCTTCAGCTCCAGCACCACGTCGCGGGTCTCGCCGGGCTCGCCCAGCAGCGCGAAGCCGGGGGCCTTGCGGCGCGCGGAGGCGAGCGCGGCGTTGCCGAGGCCGCCCCGGCCGCCCTGGCCCGCGATGAAGGTGGTGCCCTTGCCGACCATGTCCGCCAGCACGTTGCCGTCGCGGTCCTGGACGACGGTGCCGTCCGGGACGGGCAGGACCAGGTCCTTGCCCTCGGGGCCCGAGCGGTGGCCGCCCTGGCCGGGCTGGCCGTTGGTCGCCTTGCGGTGCGGGCTGTGGTGGTAGTCGAGCAGCGTCGTCACGTCCGGGTCGACGACGAGGACGACGTCCCCGCCGCGCCCGCCGTTGCCGCCGTCCGGGCCGCCCAGCGGCTTGAACTTCTCGCGATGGACGGAGGCACAGCCGTGACCCCCGTTACCCGCGGCGATATGCAGTTCGACGCGGTCCACGAAGGTGGTCATGAGGAGTGCCTCCCGGCATGCGTGACGTGATCTGTGCTTCTGCTCTGCTGCTCTTGCTGCTCTGCTGGTGCGCGCCCGTACGCCGCTGCGTACGGGCGCGCCCTACCTGTGTCGTAACACGCCGAGGGCGGACCCGCTTCCCGTACGGACGCGACGCGGGGTCACGTACGTACGGGAAAGGCGGTCCGCCCTCGGAAGGTGTCGCTGCCGAACCGGCTGATTACTCAGCGGCGGCGGGGACGATGTTGATGACCCTGCGGCCACGCTGGGTGCCGAACTGCACGGAACCGGCGTCCAGGGCGAACAGCGTGTCGTCGCCACCGCGGCCGACACCCTTGCCCGGGTGGAAGTGGGTGCCGCGCTGACGGACGAGGATCTCACCGGCGTTGACGAGCTGACCGCCGAAGCGCTTCACGCCGAGGTACTGCGGGTTCGAGTCGCGCCCGTTCCGAGTGGACGATGCGCCCTTCTTGTGTGCCATCTCTCCTCAGTCCTTACTTCTTGGCCGGGGCGGGGATCTCGGTGACCTTCAGCGCCGTGTGGAGCTGACGGTGACCGATCCGCTTCTTGTAGCCGGTCTTGTTCTTGTACTTCTGGATCCGGATCTTGTCGCCCTTGTGGTGGTCAACCACCTCGGCCACGACCTTGACCCCGGCCAGGACCCACGGGTCGCTGGTGACGGCTTCGCCGTCGACCACGAGAAGCGTGGAGAGCTCGACGCTGTCGCCGACCTTGCTCTCAGACAGACGGTCTACCTCGATGACGTCGCCCACAGAAACCTTCTGCTGACGGCCGCCGGTGCGCACGATCGCGTACACGCGGAACTCTCTCTCACTCGATACGGAAGCTCCTGACGCCAGCCGCCCGACGCGGACCGGGGTCCGCAGTGCGATCCGAATGGATTGAGCGGCCTCTCCCGGGCTGACGCCGCGGGAGGGAGTTGCTCAGGAGCGCGGCATGTCTGACGACACGCCGACGGTCAAGGCTACGGTGCGCCCGATACGCAGGTCAAACCGGGTGGTCGCCGCCCCCGCGCCCTGTGACGCCCGTGCGCCCGCGTCCTCCCGGGGGAGGGCGCGGGCGCACAGGTCACGCGGGGTCACGCGGGTCGCGCCGGGGGTGTCAGTCCTCGGCCGGGACCTGGACGGACAGCGTCTGCTGCTCCGTGCTGTCGGCCGCCGCCGTCTTCTTCGACGCCGACTTCTTCGCCGTCGACTTCTTGGCGGCCGTCTTCTTGGCAGGGGCCTTCTCGGCCGTGCCTGTGCTCGTGCCGGTGCCCGACGCGGCCTTCTTGGCTGTCGTCTTCTTCGCGGCGGTCTTCTTGGCGGCCGTCTTCTTCGCCGCCGCCTTCTTGGCCGTGGCCTTCTTCGCGGGCTTCTTGCTAGCGGAGTCGGCCTCGTCGGTGTCACCGGCGGCATCCGCCGGGGACTCCGCGCTCTCCGTGCCGTCAGCGCCCGGTGCGGACACCTGCCGCGTGGCGCGGCGACGCGTCCTCGCGGGCGGGGCCGCCTCGGCGACGGGCTCGGGCTCGGCCGGTGCCTCCGGCGCTGCGGGGGCCTCGGCCGGCGCGGCGGCGACCACCGTCACGCCCGCGCTCTCGTCCTCCGAGGACTCCGACACCTTCGGCGAACCAGCCGGGACCGAAACGGCCCGACGCCGGGTACGCGTCCGCGCGGGCGGCGCTGCGGCCTCCTGCGTGACGGGCTCGGCGGGCGTCGGCTCGGCCTCGGCCTGAGCCTCGGCCGGTGCCTCCGGGGCGACAGGGGCCTCGGCCGGCGCGGCGGCGACCACCGTCACGCCCGCGTCCTCGGCCTCCGAGGACTCCGACACCTTCGGCGAACCAGCCGGGACCGAAACGGCCCGACGGCGCCTGCGCCCCGGCTTCGTCGCCGGAGCCTCGGCGGGCGCCTCGGCAGCGGCGGGGGCCTCAGCGGCAGGCTCGGACACGGCGGCCTGGGCCGCCTCGGGCGCCGACTCGGCACCCGTGCCGCCCGCGGAGGGCGCGCCCGCCTTGCGGCTCGCACGCCGCCGCGACCGCCCGCCGCGCGAGCCGGAAGCCGCTGCGGCCTCCGCTTCGGCGGCGCTGCTGTACAGCTCCTCGTCCGGCACGAACTCCGGCTCGGGCAGCGCCTTCGGCTCCTCGTGCCCCGACGCGTCCGAGTCCGTCTCGTCCGCACCGTGCGCGTGATCGCCGTGCGCGTGGTCGTGGCCGTTCGCGTGGCCGTTCCCGGCGCTCTTGTCCCTGCCCTTGTCGGCGGCAGTGCTCTTGTCGGCGGCCTTCTCGGCCTTGTTCTTCTTGCTCTTCTTGCCGCCACCGCCGACCGACGTCGGCTGCTCCATGTGCACGATGACGCCGCGCCCGTTGCAGTGGACGCAGGGCTCGGAGAAGGACTCCAGCAGCCCCTGCCCGACCCGCTTGCGGGTCATCTGCACGAGGCCCAGCGAGGTGACCTCGGCCACCTGGTGCTTCGTACGGTCGCGGCCCAGGCACTCCAGCAGGCGCCGCAGCACCAGGTCCCGGTTGGACTCCAGCACCATGTCGATGAAGTCGATCACGATGATGCCGCCGAGGTCGCGCAGCCTGAGCTGGCGGACGATCTCTTCGGCGGCCTCCAGGTTGTTCCTGGTGACCGTCTCCTCCAGGTTGCCGCCCTGGCCCGTGAACTTGCCGGTGTTGACGTCGACCACGATCATCGCCTCAGTGCGGTCGATGACCAGCGAGCCGCCGCTCGGCAGCCAGACCTTGCGGTCCAGCGCCTTCATCAACTGCTCGTCGATGCGGTACGTGGCGAAGACGTCGACGTCCGAGTTCCACTTCTGGAGCCGGTCCGAGAGGTCGGGCGCGACGTGCGAGACGTAGCCGTGGATGGTCTGCCACGCCTCCTCGCCGCTGACGATGACCTTCGAGAAGTCCTCGTTGAAGATGTCGCGCACGACGCGGACGGTCATGTCCGGCTCGCCGTACAGCAGCGTCGGCGCGTTGCTGCCCTTCTGCGCCTTCTGCTGGATCTCCTCCCACTGCGCCTGGAGCCGCTCGACGTCGCGGCGCAGCTCGTCCTCGCTCGCGCCCTCGGCCGCCGTGCGCACGATGACGCCCGCGTCCTCGGGGACGACCTTCTTGAGGATGCTCTTGAGGCGCGAGCGCTCGGTGTCGGGGAGCTTGCGGCTGATGCCCGTCATCGAGCCCTCGGGCACGTAGACGAGGTACCGGCCTGGCAGCGAGACCTGGCTGGTCAGACGCGCGCCCTTGTGCCCCATCGGGTCCTTGGTGACCTGGACGAGGACGGACTGGCCCGACTTGAGCGCGGTCTCGATGCGGCGCGGCCCGTTGGACAGGCCCAGCGCCTCGAAGTTGACCTCACCGGCGTACAGGACGGCGTTGCGCCCCTTGCCGATGTCGACGAAGGCGGCCTCCATGGAGGGCAGGACGTTCTGCACCTTGCCGAGGTAGACGTTGCCGACGTACGACGTCGACTGCTCCTTGTTGACGAAGTGCTCGACCAGCACGTCGTCCTCGAGGATGCCGATCTGTGTGCGCTCGCCGCTCTGGCGGACGATCATCTCGCGCTTGACGGCCTCGCGGCGCGCCAGGAACTCGGCCTCGGTGATGATCGGCACCCGGCGACGGCCCTGCTCACGCCCCTCGCGACGGCGCTGCTTCTTCGCCTCCAGGCGGGTCGAGCCCTTGATGGCCTGGACCTCGTCGCTGGGCTCGGAGTCCTTCTTCTTGCGCGGCTCGCGGATCTTGACGACCGTGCGCTCGGGGTCGTCCTGGTCGGCGGCCGAGCCGCCGCCACCGTTGTTGTCGGAGCCGTCACCGCTGCGCCGACGGCGCCGACGGCGGCGGCGCGAGCTGCTGGAGGAGCCGGCGGAACCCTGCTCGTCGTCGCCCTCGTCCTCGTCGTCCCCGGAGCCGGCACCCTGGGCGCCGGTCTCGGAGCCGCTGTCGCCGTTGCCCTGGCCGTTGCTGTTGCCCTGGCCGTTGCCGCCCTGGTCGCCGGAGCGCTTGGACTGCTTCGGGGAACCCTTGCCCTCGTTGCCCTCGGCGCGCGCTTCGTCGGCTTCCTGGTCGTCCTCCTGGCCCTCGCGGCCGTCCTGGCCGTCCTGGCCGTCCTGGGACGCGTCCGCGCTGTCGCCACGGCGGCGGCGACGGCCGCCCCTGCGACGACGGCGCGCGGGGCGGTCGCCGGAGTCGTCGGCGAAGTCGCCGGACCGGGTGTCGCCGTCCTGCTCGTCGTCGCCCTCGTCTGCGCTCCGCGCCGACCGGTCGGTGTCCGCGTCGGAGGCACGGGCGCCGGACTCGCCGCTCCCCGTGCCGTCACCGTTGCCGCTGCCGCTGCCGCCCGCGTTGCCGTTCGCCTCGCCGGACGCGTCGGCCCTGCGGCGACGGCGGCGGCGCGAACCGGCGGCCTGGACCTCCTCCGGCTCCTCGTCCGTCTCGTCCTCGGCCTGCTCCGCCTCGGCGGCGGCAGCGGCGGCGGCGCTCTGCGGCGTCTGGAAGGCGGGCTCGGTGAAGACCGGCGCCTGGAAGACGGCCACCGGTGCCATGGTCTGCTTGCGCGGAGCCGGTGCCGACAGGTCCTCGGTCCCGGCCGCCTGCGCGTCCTGCTGCGGTGCGGCGAGCGGCGCGTCCGGCTCGGCCGACGCCGTCTTGCGGGAACGCGTGCTGCGACGGCGCGTACGAGCGCCGGACGTCTCCGCCTCGGCCCCGGACTCTGCGTCCGTCCCGGCACCGGCCTCCGTCGGCGCCTCGGCCGACTCGCCCTCGGCCTGCGCCTTGGCCGCGGCGCGGGTCCTGGTCTTCGCCTTGGCCTTCGTCGCCTTGGCTGCCTTCGGCGCGGTCTCCGGCTCGGCGTCGCTCACGGCGGCGGCCGTCGGCGCCTCGCCGTCCTCGCTCGCGGGTGCCGCCTCGGCGGGCTGCGCCTTCGCTGCGGCGGTCTTACGGGTCGCACGACGGCGCGTGCGCGCCGGAGCCGCTGCCTCGGCGCTCTCCTGCTCTCCCGCGCCGGAGGCGTCCTCGGTCCCGGCTGCGGTCGTGTCAGCGGCCGTGTTCTCGGCCGTCTGCGGCGCGCCCGCGGGCGCGGTGGCCTTGCGGGTCGCGCGACGGCGCGTACGGGCCGGAGCGGCGTCGACAGCGGGCGCCTCGGGCTCGGCGGACGCGGCGGGCTGCTCGCCCGGAGTGCTGTCGGCGGCCACGACGGTCTCGGCGCTCTCGGCCGCACCGCCCGTCTCCGCCATCTTCGGCGCACCGGCCGGTGCGCTGGCCTTGCGGGTCGCACGGCGGCGCGTACGCGCCGGAGCCGCACCCTCGTCACCGGCACCGGCGGTACTGGAGGCGGCGCTCGCGCCCGCGTCCGGGGCGCTCTGCGGGGCCTGGGCCTGGGCCTGCGGCGCCTGCGCGGCGGAGGCGGCTGCCTCCACGTCCGGTACGCCTGCTGCGTCGTGCTGTGTCACCGCGGTCTCCGTCTCGGCCGTGGCCGACGGAGGACCCGCCGGGCGCGTCGCGGCACGGCGGCGGCGACGCGTAGGAAGGGTGTCGCTCGGGGTGCTGCCCTCGGCCGCGCTCTCATTCGCGGTGGCAGCGGGATCTGTCCTGACTGCTGTCTCGGCGCTCTCGGCGCTCTCGGCCGATGCTGGTTCGTTCGGTTCGAGCATGCGGGCGGTTCTCCCGTCACGCTCCCGGGCGCCGCGCCTCGTTCGTACCGGTGGCGGCCCCGCGCAGTGTGCGGGGCCGCTCTCCGGGGCGCGGGCGCCGCGCGGGAGCTGTTGTCTCACTCGCCGGTTCCGGCCCTTGAAGGCCCGGCTACGGCGAAAGTCTCCTGGTCAGTGCGCTCGCCTGCCGGACGCGTACCCGGGTGGCTCCCTGGTGCGTGCGTCGGCGGCAGCGCTTCGACGGCGGTCCTCGAAGTCCACGACCTTCAGGCCACGGACTACGCGTTGCCGCCCGGCGCCGTCGCGACGAGGGTTGCGTCGCGGTCGGCCGCCAACGGGTCGGTCACCGTGCCGGTCTCCTCATCGAGCGGCCCCTGCGCCAGCCTGGTCACCGCAGCGGGGACCGGCGGCGCCAGGTCGGCCGTAGCTCGGAGGCCGGACAGGACGTCGTCGGGTCGTACGGCAGGTGTCAGGTGCCGCACTACCAGCCGCAGTATCGCACAGGCACCGTCACCCGGCCTATCGCCCCCGGCCTGCGGGCTTGCCGATACCACCCCGTCAGCGGACGAATCGGCCGAGGTCAGGGAGGTGACGGCGGACCGTGCGTCGAATGTGCGCAGGCCCTTCTTCGTCTGCCTCTCCACCTCCACCGTCTCCGCCGCGAGGAAGGCGGCCACGGCCCGCTCCGCCTCCTGGGGCTCGACGCCGGTCAGGCGCAGCTCCCACTCCGACGCCTGGAGGCGGTCGGTGAAGTCGGACGTGCGGGCCTCGACGGCGTCGATGATGTCGAGCCCCGTCGGCATGGAAGTGTCGAGCTGCCCGAGCAGCTCCGCCGGATCGCGCCGCTCCGTGAGGGCGATCTCCAGGTACTCGGCCTCGCTGCCCGTGCCGGTGGGGGCGGCATTGGCGTACGAGACCTTCGGGTGCGGCGTGAACCCTGCGGAGTACGCCATGGGCACCTGGGCCCGGCGCAGCGCCCGCTCGAACGCTCGCTGGAAGTCTCGATGGCTGGTGAACCGGAGGCGGCCTCGCTTGGTGTAGCGCAGTCGGATGCGCTGCACCGCGGGTGCGGGCGGCGGGCCTTCGGGCTGTCGCTTGCCCAGTGGTTCTCTCCTCGGTGCCGGGCGGAGCGCGTCGGCGCCGCCGCCCTTCGTTGACGTCTGGCACGGCGGGTGATGCCCCGCCGAAGCGGGTGTGCCCCGCCGAAAGGGGGCGGAAGCTCCGCACCTCGCACTGCCCCACCCGGCGCGCCGCGCCACGGGGCGCCTCGGTGCGTTGTGCGTTTGTGCGGATGATCCTTCTTCCTAGGGTACGCGGCCCTCGCGCGGCAGGGCCTCCCGCTCCTCCACCCGTGGCGCACCGAAGAGGGCGCGCCGCAGCTCGGCCCTGGTCTCCCGGACCGAGGCGCGGGCCGCCGCGAGCACCTCGCGGGCCGCCCGGCCCGCCGCGCGGACCGCCCGCGCAGACGGGCGCCAGACGTGCTCGCGCACAGCCCGGCCGACCGGCGCCGCGACGTGCCGCCACACCCAGACCGCCGGATCCACGAACAGCCACCGCAGCACGCGCCCCGCGAAGCGGAACACCGCGCGCGAGACGTATCCGGCCGCACGCCAGGCGTGCCCGAGCCCCTCCACGGTCTCGCGTACGACGACGGCGACGGCGCGCCCCACGGGCGTGAGCACCCAGCGGTAGACGGCGACCGCAGGGACGACGACGGCGTACCAGACGAGCCATCCGAGCAGCCGCCCCGCGCCGTGTACGGCGGCGACGATGCCGTGTCCGAGGGGCGTCAGCACATGGCGGTACAGCGCCACCGCGGGGACGACCAGCAGCATCCGCAGCAGCCATGTGAACCCGGTCCACAGGGCCATGGCCGGCACGACGACGAGACAGCGCCCGAGCCAGGCCAGTCCATGGCCCAGTGCGGTGAGCACCGTGCCGAGGCCGTGTCCGACGGGGGTCAGCAGCCGCGCGTACAGCCAGATCAGCGGGGTCGCCACCAGCACGCGGCCCAGCCAGGCCAGCCCCGCGCCGGTCCCGTGAGCGCCGACGGCCAGCCCATGGCCCACAGTGCGGGCGAGCCACCACAGGCCACGGCCCGTACCGCTGAGGAGCCACCACACCCCGCGTCCCGTCGGCGCGAGGACGTACCGCCACGCGGCGCGGCCCGCCGGTGCGAGGACGTAGCCCCACAGGGCGACCCACGGCCACACCAGCACCCCGTACAGCACCGGCGCCAGCACCCGCCGCCACAGCCATCCTGCGGGGCCCGCGATCAGCGTGTACCAGCACCACTGCGCACCCCGCGCGAACGGGCGCCACACCGTGCGCCGCAGGACCCTGCCGCACGCGACGAGCGCGTCCCACAGCAGCCGGAAGGGGAGCACGAGGACGAGGGTGACGACGCGCACGGGCATCCGCACGGCGACGACGAGACACCCCTCGGGTCCCCGGTCGCCCACGGCCGAGGACTTCCGCACCGCACTGTCGGCCCCACCCGTGCCGTCCTTGCTCAACGACACCTTCGCGGGGCTCGCGCGGTGGGACCCGTGCCGGGGTTCATAGGGGCTCATACCAGGGGGGACGCCGCCGTCGCCGGAACGGTTCGTTCCCAGGTCAGACGGGCCGAGACCGTAACCGGGCCGGAACCGGGGGCCGGAACCGGAGCCGCTACTTCACCACGGAGAGCGGCAGCAGCTTCTTGCCCGTCGGACCCACCTGGATCTCCGTGTCCATCTGCGGGCACACGCCGCAGTCGAAGCACGGCGTCCAGCGGCAGTCCTCGACCTCGGTCTCGTCGAGGGCGTCCTGCCAGTCCTCCCAGAGCCAGTCCTTGTCGAGACCCGAGTCGAGGTGGTCCCAGGGCAGGACCTCCTCGTAGGTGCGCTCGCGCGTCGTGTACCAGTCGACGTCCACGCCGTACTCGGGGAGGGCCTTGTCAGCGCACTCCATCCACAGGTCGTAGCTGAAGTACTCGCGCCAGCCGTCGAACCTGCCGCCCCGCTCGTACACCTCGCGGATCACGGCACCGACGCGGCGGTCGCCGCGCGACAGCAGGCCCTCGACGATGCCGGGCTTGCCGTCGTGGTAGCGGAAGCCGATGGAACGGCCGTACTTCTTGTCGCCGCGGATCTTGTCGCGCAGCTTCGTGAGCCGCGCGTCCGTGTCCTCGGCCGAGAGCTGCGGCGCCCACTGGAAGGGCGTGTGCGGCTTGGGGACGAAGCCGCCGATGGAGACGGTGGCCCGGATGTCGTTGGACTTCGCGACCTCGCGGCCCTTGGCGATGACGTTGACCGCCATGTCGCCGATCTGGAGGACATCCTCGTCGGTCTCGGTGGGCAGCCCGCACATGAAGTAGAGCTTCACCTGCCGCCAGCCGTTGCCGTAGGCGGTGGCGACGGTGCGGATCAGGTCCTCCTCCGAGACCATCTTGTTGATGACCTTGCGGATGCGCTCGCTGCCGCCCTCGGGCGCGAAGGTGAGGCCCGAGCGGCGGCCGTTGCGGGTCAGCTCGTTGGCGAGGTCGATGTTGAAGGCGTCGACACGGGTCGAGGGAAGGGACAGGCCGATCTTGTCCTCCTCGTAGCGGTCGGCGAGGCCCTTGGCGACATCGCCGATCTCGCTGTGGTCCGCCGAGGAGAGGGAGAGCAGGCCGACCTCCTCGAAGCCCGTGTTCTTGAGCCCCTTGTCGACCATCTCGCCGATGCCCGTAATGGAGCGCTCGCGCACCGGGCGGGTGATCATGCCCGCCTGGCAGAAGCGGCAGCCGCGCGTGCACCCGCGGAAGATCTCCACGGACATCCGCTCGTGCACCGTCTCGGCCAGCGGCACCAGCGGCTGCTTCGGGTACGGCCACTCGTCCAGGTCCATCACCGTGTGCTTGGAGACACGCCACGGGACGCCGGAACGGTTGGGGACGACGCGCGAGATGCGGCCGTCCGGCAGGTACTCGACGTCGTAGAAGCGGGGCACATAGACGCCGCCGGTCTTGGCGAGCCGCAGCAGCAGCTCGTCCCGGCCACCGGCGCGTCCCTCCTGCTTCCAGGCCCGGATGATCTCCGAGACCTCCAGCACCGCCTGCTCGCCGTCGCCGATGACCGCGACGTCGATGAAGTCCGCGATGGGCTCCGGGTTGAACGCGGCGTGACCGCCCGCCATGACGATCGGGTGGTCCTCGGTGCGGTCCTTCGACTCCAGCGGGACGTCGGACAGCTCCAGCGCGGTGAGCAGGTTCGTGTAGCCCAGCTCGGTGGAGAAGGACACGCCGAGCACGTCGAAGGCGCCGACGGGGCGGTGGCCGTCCACGGTGAACTGCGGGACGTTGTTCTCCCGCATCAGCTTCTCCAGGTCGGGCCACACGCTGTACGTGCGCTCGGCGAGGACGCCCTCGCGCTCGTTGAGCACCTCGTAGAGGATCATGACGCCCTGGTTGGGCAGCCCCACCTCGTAGGCATCCGGGTACATCAGCGCCCAGCGGACGTCGCACTCGTCCCAGTCCTTGACGGTGGAGTTCAGCTCGCCGCCTACGTACTGGATCGGCTTCTGGACGTGCGGGAGGAGGGCCTCCAGGCGCGGGAAGACCGACTCGACAGGCATGGGTGGTGTCCTCGGGGCAGGGATCGCTCGTACAGAGGTGACCATCCAGCGTAACCCTTCCGCAGGGTGCGGCTCCCTTCGCGGGGTGCGGAAGGAAACGGGGGGTCACCCCTTCACCGGTTGCGCTCCCTCACAGGGCGCGACGTTGACCCCCGCACGGGGTGCCCGTTTCTCGTGGGGGTGCGCCTGCTGTGGGTGCCCCTTTGGGGGTTCGTTCGCGTGCTGCGGGCCGGTGGCACGGGTTGTGCCCACCCTCCCCCAGCTACCGCTGGGAGGTGCCCCCTCGCCGAGCGGGACGCTTGCCCACAACAGTTTTGGCGCCGTCGCCAGGCGGGGCGTCCCTGGGCGCGCGTTGGGGTTTCATCGCCGGGTGCGGGCCGGTGGCTACGGCGCGGCGTATGGACCGGTGCTTTGCGGCTTGCGCCGCGTGATTCCGGGTGCCTGTTGGGGTTATGGGCGCGTGGGTGCGGGGTGTCCGGTGCCGGGCCGGGGTGTCTCCTCGGCGTGAAGGTCTCGTTTACGACTCTCCGCCGGTGACTTTCTCGACCTGCGGGGACACCCCACCCCGTCCCCGTCCCGCCGGTGGCCCGCTGCCACTCCGGGTC
>NZ_BAAGSO010000127.1:0-1179 GCF_054782395.1 Streptomyces daliensis
TGGCCGGTGGGACCCTCAGCGGCTCAGACCGCCAGCGGCCCAGGCGACGCGCCGCCCCGATCAGGAGCGCGTCTACATCAAGCGGGCACCCGTTCTCCAGGACCGGGTGCCCGCAGCCGTACCCCTGGCCGTGGAAGTGCGCTCGCGCTACCTGTCGGAGCGCGAGCGCATCCACATCGCCGACCGGCTCCGGGAGAAGGCGTCCATCCGGTCAATAGCCGCCGAACTGGACCGCAGCCCTTCCACCATCAGCCGGGAGATCCGGCGCAACCGCACCAACGGCACCCGCAAGCAGTGGCACTACCGGCCGTTCGCCGCGCAGGCCCGCGCCGATGGCCGCAGGCCACGGCCGAAACCGCGGAAGATCAGCCAGAACCCCGAGCTGCGGGACGCCGTCCAGGCGGGCCTGGACGAGCGGTGGAGCCCGGAACAGATCTGTCACGCTCTGCGCAGACACTTCCCCCACCGGCCGGAGATGCACGTGGTCCACGAAACGGTCTACCAGACGCTCTACGTGCAAGGACGCGGCCAGCTACGGCGGGAGCTGGCGGGCGCCCTGCGCAGCGGACGCGCCCGGCGCAGGCCACACCGCCAGGCCAACTGCCGCCAGCCCCGCTTCACCGATCCCATGGTCATGATCAGCGAGCGGCCCGCCGAAGCGGCTGAGCGGGCCGTGCCCGGCCACTGGGAGGGCGACCTGATCATCGGCAAGGACAGCGGCTCGGCGATCGGTACCCTCGTCGAACGCAGCACCCGCTACGTGATGCTTCTGCACCTGCCCACCGACCACACCGCAGCCAGCGTCCGCGATGCCCTGACCCAGACCGCGCAGAAGCTCCCGCAGCACCTGAAACGGTCCCTGACCTGGGACCAGGGCGCAGAGATGGCCGCCCACCGCAGCTTCACCCTCGCCACGGACATCCCCGTCTACTTCTGCGACCCGGCCAGCCCCTGGCAGCGCGGCTCGAACGAAAACACCAACGGTCTGCTCCGCCAGTACTTCCCCAAGGGCACAGATCTGTCCGTCCACACCCGCGAGCACCTCGACGCCGTCGCCACCCAGCTCAACCGCCGACCACGCAAAACGCTCGGCTGGGAAACCCCAGCCGAGCGCCTGCATAAACTGCTCACGGCCTGATCAACACGACCACGTGTTGCGACGATCCCTGGAATCCGCCG
>NZ_BAAGSO010000128.1:0-2581 GCF_054782395.1 Streptomyces daliensis
TCACCTGGAACAGCGGGTGCCGCGCCATCGAGCGGGACGGTGCCAGCTCTTCCACCAGCCGCTCGAACGGCACATCCTGATGGGCCAGGGCGTCCAAGCTGGCTTCCCGCACCCGCGCCAGGACCTGCCGGAACTCCGGGTCCCCGGACAGGTCGGTACGGATCACCAGCGTGTTGACGAAGAACCCGACCAGGTCGTCCAACGCCTCATCGGTGCGACCGGCCACCGCCGAACCGATCGGGATATCGGTACCGGCACCGAGCCGCGACAACAGCACCGCCAACGCGGCCTGCACCGCCATGAACGTCGTCACACCCTCGGCACGCGCCAGCGCCACCAGCCGCACATGCACGGCCGCCGACAGCCGAACCGGGGCCTCGTACCCGACATGGCTCGCCACGGCCGGTCGCGGACGGTCGGTCGGCAGCGTCAACTCCTCCGGGGCACCGGCCAGCGCCTGCCGCCAGTGCTCCACCTGCCGCGACAGCAGACTGTCCGGGTCCGACTCCTCGCCCAGCAACTTCCGCTGCCACAACGCGTAGTCGGCGTACTGCACCGGCAACGGCTCCCAGTCCGGGACCTGGCCGCGCCGCCGCGCCTCATACGCCGTCGACAGGTCACGGCCCAATGGACCACGCGACCAGCCATCGCTGGCGATGTGATGCACCACGATCAGCAGCGCCTGCTCATCCGGCCCAACCTGGTACAGGCAGGCACGGATCGGCAGTTCGGTGGTGAGGTCGAAGGCGCGCCGCGACGCCTGGTCCACCGCCTCCGCCAGCCCTTCGGACGTCACCTGTGTCAGCGACAGCTCCCAGTCCAGCTCGTGCGAGTCCACGATCCGCTGGTACGGCTCGCCATCCGCCTGCGGGAACATCGTCCGCAGGGACTCGTGCCGCACGATCACGTCCCGAAGCGCTGCTCCGATCGCGGCGGCATCCACGTCGCCGTCCAACCGCATCATCGTCGGCAGGTTGTACGTCGGGCTGGGGCCCTCTAGCTGGGCCAGGAACCACAGCCGCCGCTGCGCGAACGACAACGGAACGCGGTCCGGACGTACCCCGGCCCGCAGGGGCAGCCGCGCCGGTTCGGACCCGGCGCCCGTGATGCGGGGGACCAACCCGGCGACGGTCGGTGCCTCGAACAGCGAACGCAGCGACAGCTCCGCTCCGAGGGCGACGCGGATACGGGACGCCAGGCGGACGGCCAGCAGGGAGTGCCCGCCGAGTTCGAAGAAGTTGTCGTCGACGCCGACGGACTCCAGGCCCAGAATCTCGGTGAACGCCGCACACAGGGCCACTTCCACTGGTGTGGCCGGGGCGCGCCCCGTGCCGGTGGCGTACTCGGGGGCGGGCAGTGCCTTGCGGTCGAGCTTGCCGTTGGCCGTCAGCGGCAACTCCGGCAGCGAGACGACGGCCGCCGGAACCATGTGGTCGGGCAGCCTGGCCGCGACGAACTCCCGCAGGCCGTCCGGCTCGCCCCCGTCCGCCGCGACGACGTAGGCGACCAGGCGCTTGTCACTCGGGGTGTCCTCACGGGCGACCACCGCCGCCTGGGTCACGTCCGGGTGGGTCAGCAAGGCGGCTTCGATCTCGCCCGGCTCGATCCGGAAGCCACGGATCTTGACCTGCTCATCCGCACGCCCGGCGAACACCAACTGCCCCTCCGGGCTCCACCTGGCCAGGTCCCCGGTGCGATACATCCGCTCACCGGAACCCGGGCCGAAGGGGCACGCCACGAACCGCTCACCCGTCAGTGACGGACGGCTCACATATCCGCGCGCCAGGCCCGTACCGGCGACGTAGAGCTCACCGGCCACGCCGACGGGCATCGGCTGGAGGGCATCGTCCAGGACGTACATGCGGGTGTTGGCGATCGGGGTACCGACCGGCACCACCCCACCAGCCACCAACTCCGGGGTCAGCTCGACAGTGGCAACACCGATGGTCGTCTCCGTCGGACCGTAATGGTTGAACACCCGCCGACCCCCGGCAACAGCCGCCTCCACCAACTCCCGCACCCACCCAGGACTCGCAGCCTCACCGCCCAACACCACCGACCGTGCGGGCAACAACGGCTCGATACCCACCACGGACGCCAACGCCCGCAGATGCGACGGCACCACCTTCAACGCGTCGATGTTCTGCTCAGCCACATACCCGGCAACCGCCTCCGGATCAGTGACCGACTCCTCATCCAGCACATGCAACTCACCGCCGGTCGCCAGGCTGGAGAACACCACCGTGTTACCCAGATCCGTCACCTGCGCCTGCAACAACGCATACCTCACCCCCGCCTCGGTCCAGCCCAACCGCTCAGACACCGAACACACATAATTCGCCAACGACCCGTGCGTGACCGCCACACCCTTCGGCACACCCGTCGAACCCGACGTATAGATCACATACGCCAACCCCGACGGATCCACCGCCACCGCCTCAGGCGACGCATCCACAGCATCCGCCGACTGCGCCAACTCCTGCGCACCGACCACCACACCCACCCCGGCGTCGGCGAGCATGAACTCCACCCGATCGCCCGGCAACGCACCATCAACCGGCAGATACGCCGCCCCCGCCCT
>NZ_BAAGSO010000128.1:2591-5941 GCF_054782395.1 Streptomyces daliensis
CCGACTCCACCGCCACCCCCACGGATGTCTCCGGGACCTCCGACAACCCCTCCAAGTCGCCGGAATCCACCACCACATCCACCCCGGCGTCGGCGAGCATGAACTCCACCCGATCGCCCGGCAACGCACCATCAACCGGCAGATACGCCGCCCCCGCCCTCCACACACCCAAAATCCCCACCACCATCTCCACACCCCGAGACAACCGCAGCCCCACCACCGACTCCCCACCCACACCCCGACCACGCAGCCAACTCGCCAACCGATTCGCCGCCGCCCCCAACTCGCCGTAAGACAGCTCCACACCCTCAAACACCACCGCCACCGCACCCGGATCCGCCACCACCCGCCGCTCAAACAACTCCACCACCGACGAACCACCCACCACCGACGCCGTGTCGTTCCACCCCACCACCACCCGAGCTCGCTCCCCCACACCCAGCACATCCACCGCCGACAACCGCACCCCCGGAGCCACCACCACCTGCTCCAGCACCTGGCCGAACCACTCGGCCATGCGCCCGGCTGTCAGCTCGTCGAACAAGTCCGCAGACGCGGTCAGTCCGCCACGGAGCCCGCACGGCCGCCCTTCGTCGTCGAAGACCTCCGCCAGCGACAGGTCGAGATCGAACTTCGCCGGTACCGTGGCCGCGCCACCCACCGTCGGCTCGCTCGCCGCGACGCGGGCCCCGGGCAGCTCCAGCGCGGCACGTTCGACGTTCTGCAAGGTCAGCATGACCTGGAACAGCGGGTGCCGTGCCATCGAGCGGGACGGCGCCAGTTCCTCCACCAAGCGCTCGAACGGCACGTCCTGGTGGGCCAACCCGCCGAGTCCGGCCTCCCGCACCCGGCCCAGCACCCGTCGGAACTCGGGATCCCCGGACAGGTCCGTGCGGATCACCAAACTGTTGACGAAGAACCCGACCAGCTCGTCCAACGCCTCGTCGGTGCGTCCCGCGACCGCCGACCCGACGGGGATGTCGCTGCCTGCGCCGAGCCGCGACAGGGTCACGGCCAGTGCCGCCTGAAGGACCATGAAGGTTGTCACGCCCTCGGCCCGCGCCAGTTCGACCAGTTCCTGATGCACCTCGGCCGGTATGCGCAGCGGCACCTGATGCCCGCTGTGGCCGGACACCGCCGGGCGGGGCCGGTCGGTCGGCAGCGTCAGCTCCTCGGGAGCGCCGGCGAGGGTCTGCCGCCAGTAGTCGACCTGCGCCGAGAGGAGGCTTTCGGGGTCCGACTCGTCGCCGAGCAACTCGCGCTGCCAGAGGGCGTAGTCGGCGTACTGCACCGGCAACGGCTCGAACACCGGAGCCTCGCCGCGCAGCCGCGCCGCGTACGCGGCAGACAGGTCCCGCGCCAGCGGCCCCATCGACCACCCGTCGCCAGCAATGTGGTGCACGACGATCAGGAGCACCTGTTCGTCCCGCCCGTCCTGGAACAGCCACGCCCGGATCGGCAGCTCGCTCGACAGGTCGAACGGATACCGCGACGCCCGGTCCACGGCGTCCGCGAGTTCGCCGTGCTCGACCTGGCGGGCCTGCAACCTCCAGTCCAGGTCCTCGGTGCTCAGGATGTGCTGGTACGGCTCGTCGTCCGCGACCGGGAACATGGTCCGCAGGGATTCGTGACGGGCGACGACGTCCCGCAGCGCCGTGTCCAGCGCCTCGGCGTCCACACTGCCGCTCAGGCGGATCGGTGTGGGCATGTTGTAGGTGGGGTTGGGGCCCTCCAGCTGGCCGAGGAACCACAGCCGCCGCTGGGCGAACGACAGCGGTACCCGGTCCGGACGTGCGCGCACGGTCAGCGGCAGCCGCACCTCGTTCGCGCCGTTCGCGCCGTCCTCGGCGAACGAGGCCGCGATCCCGGCGACCGTCGGCCTTTCGAAGAGGACGGACAGCGCCAGTTCGCGGTCCAGCAGGGCGCGGATACGCGAGATGAGCCGGACGCCGAGCAGGGAGTGCCCGCCGAGCTCGAAGAAGCTCTCGTCCACCCCCACGGTCTCGATCCCCAGCACCTCTGCGAAGGCGCCGCAGAGAATCTCCTCCTCGACGGTCGCCGCCTGGCGCCCGGCACCGGCGTCGGCCGCGAAGTCGGGCGCGGGGAGCGCCTTGCGGTCGAGCTTGCCGTTGGCCGTCAGCGGTAACTCCGGCAGCGGCACCACGGCCGTCGGCACCATGTAGTCCGGCATCTGCCGTCCGGCGAACTCCCGCAGGTCGTCGCCGTCGACGGAGGTGGTGTCACCGGACGTGGCGTCACCGTCCGAGGGGACGACGTAGGCCACCAGCCTGGTGTCGCCCGCACCGTACTCGCGCGCGACGACCGCCGCCCTGGCCACGCCGGGATGCGAGTGCAGGACCGCCTCGATCTCACCCGGTTCGATGCGGTACCCGCGGATCTTGACCTGTTCGTCGGCGCGTCCCAGGAACTCCAGCTCGCCCTCGGCGCTCCACCTGGCCAGGTCCCCGGTGCGATACATCCGCTCCCCGGAACCGAACGGGCAGGCAACGTAGCGCTCGCCAGTCAGCGACGGGCGGCCCACATAGCCACGCGCCAGGCCCGCCCCCGCCACATAGAGCTCTCCCGGAGAACCAACGGGTACCGGCGCCAGCCCCTCATCCAGCACATACAGACAAGTGTTGGCGATCGGCCTTCCGATCGGCACCGCATCGCCGAGCGGCTGCCCAGCCCGGACCTCGTAGACCGAGCAGCCCACCACCGTCTCCGTGGGACCGTACTCATTGACCACCACGGACTCCGGCGCCACCGACAACCAGCGGGACACCTCACCACCCGCAAGCGCCTCACCACCCACCACCCAGCGGCGCGCGGCGTTCCGCAGCCAGTCGGCCGGCAGCAGCTCGGCCAGCATCGGAAGATGCGCCGGTACAACCTTCACCAGGTCGAACCCACCACCGGAACGCAATATCTCCGCCAGCCCCTCGACGCCACCGTCCTCGCTCACCGAGACCGCCGCACCCGCGACCAACGGCACCAGCAAACTGGTCACCGTCAAGTCGAACGCCAACGACGAATACAGCACCGCACCACCGCGCCCCACCTCATACGTCTCGGCCGCCCAGGCCACATAGTTGGCCAGCCCGCCGTGCGTGACCGCCACACCCTTCGGCCTCCCCGTCGAACCGGACGTATACATCACATACGCCAACTCCGCCGCACAAGGCGACACCGGCACGAGATCTCCCACGGCCACAGACCCCGCGTCGAGATCGTCGACCGCAATCACCGGCATCCTCGTCACGGGCAAGGAGTCGAGAATGTTCACGGTGCTGAGCAGCATCACCGCCCGACTGTCGGACAGCACGAACCCGACACGCTCGGCCGGCGTG
>NZ_BAAGSO010000128.1:5951-12149 GCF_054782395.1 Streptomyces daliensis
GTCAACGACTCACCACCAGCAACCACCGCCACCGCACCCGCATCCGCCACCACCCGCCGCTCAAACAACTCCACCACCGACGAGCCATCCACCACCGACGCCGTGTCGTTCCACTCGGTGAGTACCCGGTCCCGCTCCTGCGGGTCGAACACGTCCACCGCGTGCAGGCGTACGTCCGGGTCTGCGGTCACCGTCTCCAGCACCCGCATCAGGCGATCAGCCATCGCCTTCACCGTGCTCAGGTCGAACAGATCCGTCGACGCCATCACCGACCCGCGTACCCCCGCAGGCCGGCCATCCGCAGCGAACATCTCCCCCATCGCGAAATGCAGATCCAACCTCACCGGAACCGTCGCCGTCTCATCCACCGGCGACTGCGCCCCCAGCACCTCATCGGCCGAAGCAGCCCTCACCTCATGCAGATCCAGGCCGGGCCGCCGGATGTTCTGCATCGTGAACATCACCTGGAACAACGGGTTGCGGCTCTGCACCCGTGTGGGCGCGATCTCCTCCACCAGTCGCTCGAACGGCACGTCCTGATGCTCGAAGGCGCCAAGACTCGCGTCCCGCACCCGGCCCAGGACCTGCCGGAACTCCGGGTCGCCCGACAGATCCGTGCGGATGACCAGCGTGTTGACGAAGAACCCCACCAGATCGCTCATCGCCTCATCGGTACGACCCGCGATCGGCGTTCCGATGGGAATGTCAGCGCCCGCCCCGAGTCGCGACAGCAGCACTACCAGCGCCGCCTGCAACACCATGTACGGCGTAGCACCCTCCGTACGCGCCAGCTCCACCAGCCGCTCATGCACCTCACCCGACACCCGCACCGGCACCCGATGCCCACGATGCCCAATCACCGCTGGACGCGGCCGGTCCACCGGCAACGCAAGCTCCTCGGGCGCACCGGCCAGCGCGCCCTTCCAGTACTCCACCTGCTGCGACAGCAGACTCTCCGGATCCGACGCCTCGCCCAGCAGCTCCCGCTGCCACAGGGTGTAGTCCGCGTACTGCACCGGCAGCGGCTCGAACATCGGAGCCTCGCCCCGCCGCCGCGCCGCGTACGCCCGAGAGACGTCGCGGGCGAGTGGCGCCATCGACCAGCCGTCGGCGGCGATGTGGTGGACCAGGACGACCAGGAGGCCGTCGTCCGGCCGGTCGTCCGTCCGGAACAACCAGGCTCGGATCGGCAGGTCGACGGCCAGGTCGAAGGTGTTCCAGGCGGCCTCGTCCACGGCGTCCGCCAGGTCGGCGGGTGCGACGTGCCGCACCCGCATTTCCCAGTCGAGGTTCGCGGGGGACACGATGTGCTGGTAGGGCTCGCCGTCGGAGACCTTGCAGAGCGTACGCAGCGACTCGTGCCGGATGACGACGTCCCGCAGCGCGGCGCCCAGCGCCTCGATGTCCAGACTGCCGCTGAGCGAAACACTCAGTGGCACGTTGTAGGTCGGGCTCGGGCCTTCGAGCTGGGCCAGGAACCACAGCCGCCGCTGCGCGAAGGACAACGGGATCATCACTGGTTCTCCTTACGCATCGGACGAAGAGCCGGTCGAGTCGTCGACTTCTCGGAGCTCAATTTCGCGGCGAGCGTCGCCGGGGTAGGTGCCTCGAAGAGGGTTCTGATCTTGACTTCCACACCGAGCCTCGCTCGGATGCGGGAAAGCAGACTGATGGCGAGCAGGGAATGGCCGCCGAGTTCGAAGAAGCTGTCGTCGACCCCGACCGACTCGTGCTGGAGCACTTCGGCAAACACCTCGCAGAGGAGCGTTTCCTTCTCGTTGGCGGGCTCGCGCCGGGTCGCGCGGTCCGCCGGATGGCCGGGCGCCGGCAGGGCTTCGCGGTCGAGTTTTCCGACCGAGGTGAGCGGGAGTTCGGGGAGGGTGACGATGGCGGCGGGCACCATGTACTCCGGCAGCAGCCGGGCCAGGTGCTGGCGGAGTCCGCCTTCGCCGCCTTCTTCGCCCGGGCCGCCGGACGTGACGGTGCCGTCGGTGCCGTCGGTGCCGTCGGTGCCGTCACGTCCGTCGGCGGGGATGACGTAGGCGACCAGGCGGGTGTTCCCCGGGGTGTCCTCTCGGGCGATCACCGCGGCACGGTCCACGCCGGGATGGCTGCGGAGTGCGGCTTCGATCTCGCCGGGTTCGATACGGAAGCCACGCACCTTGACCTGCTCGTCCACCCGGCCGACGAACACCAGCCGCCCGCCTGACGTCCACTTCACCAGGTCGCCGGTCCGGTACATCCGCGTCCCCGCGGGACCGTACGGGCAGGCCACGAACCTCTCGCCCGTCAGCCCGGGGCGGCCCACGTAGCCACGGGCGACCTGGACACCGGCGGCGTACAGTTCGCCGACCGCGCCGACCGGCACCGGCGCCAGCTCGTCGTCCAGGACGAACACGCGGGTACCGTCGAGCGGTGTGCCGATCGGCACCACACCGCCGTCGGCCGCATCCGTGGTCAGCCGGGCGGTGGCGATCCCGATCGTGGTCTCGGTCGGCCCGTAGTGGTTGTGGACCTGCCGGTTACCTGCCGCTCGCAGCAGTTCGCCCACCCATGCGGCCGGAGCTGGCTCACCACCGAGCACCAGCGATCTGCCGGGCAGCACCGCCTCGGGCCCGGCGGCGGCGGAGGTCAGTGCCGCCAGGTGCGAGGGCACCACCTTGACGAAGCCGATGCGCTGCGCATCCAGGTAGTCCGCGACCGCTTCGGCATCCGTGACGGTGGCCTCGTCCGGAACGTGGAGTCGACCGCCGGTGGCCAGGCTGGTGAACACGACCGTGTTGCCCAGGTCCGTCACCTGCGGTTGCAGCACGGCGTACCGCGCCCCGGGTTCCGACCAGTCGAGGCGGTCCGACGCCGCCGCCACATATCCGGCCAGCCCGCCGTGGGTGACCGCCACGCCCTTGGGTGTGCCCGTCGAGCCCGACGTGTAGATCACGTACGCGAGCTGCGCGTGATGGGACGTCACGGTCGGCCCGTCCTCGGGGTATGCGGCCAGCAGGTCCGGGTCGTCCAGTCGCACGGTCACCACGCCGGGCGGCGCCTCGACCGGTGCCGTGGCCCCGGCGGACTCAGCGGCCTCGCCGGTCTCGGCGACGTCGGCAGTCTCGGCGGTCTCGATGGCCTCGCCGCCGGTGAGCAGCAACCGCGCGCCGCTGTCGGCGAGCATGAAGGAGATGCGGTCGGCGGGGAGCCTGGCGTCGATCGGCAGATACGCCGCGCCGGCCTTCCAGGCCGCCAGGATCGCCGTGATCGTCTGGAGACCGCGCGGCAGGCACAGGCCCACCACGGTCTCGGGGCCTGCCCCGAGGGTGCGCAGGTGGTGGGCGAGCCGGTTCGCGGCGGCGTCGAGCCTGCCGTACGACACCTCGGTGCCGCCCGCCACCACGGCGATGGCGTCGGGGTCGATGGCCGCCCGCTGCTGGAACAGGTCGATGACCGTCGACTCGGGAGCGGGCTCCTCGGTGCCGTTCCATCTGTTCAGCACCAGATCGCGCTCGTGCCCGTCCAGGATGTCCACCGCGTGCAGCGGCAGGTCCGGTGCCGCGCTGACCGCCTCCAGGACCCGCAGGAATCGTGCGGCCATCCTGCCCGCTGCCGGTTCGTCGAACAGGTCGGCCGTGACGGTCACCGTGCCGCGCAGCCCGGCGGGGCGGCTGTGCTCGTCGAGCACCTCCGCGACCGACACGAAGAAGTCGTACCTGCCCGGCGCCGAGGCGGGCTCGTCGAGCAGGGATCCTGCGCCGCCTGCGTGCAGACCGGGCAGTTCGAGGGTCGCGCGCTGGTTGTTCTGCAAGGTCAGCATGACCTGGAACAGCGGGTGGCGTCCCAGTGCCCTGGTGGGTGCCAGTTCCTCCACCAGCCGCTCGAACGGCACGTCCTGGTGCGCCAATGCACCAAGGCTCGCCTCCCGCACCCGGCCGAGCACCTGCCGGAACTCGGGGTCTCCGGACAGGTCGGTCCTGATCACCAGCGTGTTGAGGAAGAACCCGACGAGGTCGTCCAGCGCCTCGTCGGTGCGTCCCGCGATCGGTGACCCGATGGGGATGTCGCTGCCTGCGCCGAGCCGCGACAGGGTCACGGCCAAGGCGGCTTGCAGCACCATGAACGTCGTCACGCCCTCGGTGCGGGCGAGCTCGACCAGCCGCCGGTGGACGACGGCAGGCACGTCGAGGGGCACCCGGTGGGCGCGCTGGGTGGCGACCGCTGGGCGCGGCCGGTCGGTCGGCAGCGTCAGCTCCTCCGGAGCGCCGGCGAGGGTCTGCCGCCAGTAGTCGACCTGCGCCGACAGCAGGCTGTCGGGGTCGGTCTCGTCGCCCAGTACGTCGCGCTGCCAGAGGGTGTAGTCGGCGTACTGCACCGGCAGTGGCTCCCAGTCGGGCTCCTCGCCGCGCAGCCGCGCCTCGTACGCGGTCGACAGGTCCCGTGCCAGCGGTCCTTCCGACCACCCGTCGGAGGCGATGTGATGCATGACGACGTGCAGCACCCGCTCGTCCGGCCCTGCGTGGAACAGCCACGCCCGGATCGGCAGCTCGCTCGACAGATCGAAGGCATGGCGCGACGCCCGGCCCACGGCACCGGCGAGCGCCCCGGGTGCGACCTGGACGAGCTCCAGCTCCCAGTCCAGGTACTGCGGGCCGATGACCTGCTGGCAGGGTTCGCCGTCCGTCTCCGGGAAGACCGTCCGCAGCGACTCGTGCCGCACGATCACGTCCCGCAGCGCCGCGCCCAGAGCAGCCACGTCGACGTCGCCGGTCAGCCGGACCGACACCGGGATGTTGTAGGTGGGGCTGGGGCCCTCCAGCTGGGCCAGGAACCACAGCCGCCGCTGCGCGAACGACAACGGCAGCCGCTCAGGACGCGCCGTCGCCCGCAGCGCGGTACGGGCCCGGTCCCGATGCGTCTCGGGCCCGGCCATGCGCGCGGCCACCCCGGCGACGGTCGGGGCCTCGAAGAGTGCCCGCAGGGGCAGTTCGACGTCGAGTACGGCGCGGATACGCGAGATGAGCCGCACCGCGAGGAGGGAGTGGCCGCCGAGGGCGAAGAAGTTGTCGTCGACCCCGACCGACTCCCTCCCGAGCACCTGGGCGAAGGCACCGCACAGGATCTCTTCCTGGGCGGTGGCCGGCGCCCTGCCCCCGCCGCTGCTGTACTCCGGCGCGGGCAGCGCCTTGCGGTCGAGCTTGCCGTTGACGGTGAGCGGCAGTTCGGTCAGCGATACGAAGGCTGCCGGGACCATGTATTCGGGCAACCGCTCCGCGACGAACGCCTGTAGCGCGTGAGAGCCGTTGCCGTGGTCGCGCCCGGGATCGGCCGGCACGACGTAGGCGACGAGTTGCTTGTCGCCCGGGATGTCCTCACGGGCGATCACCGCGGCCTGCGCGATGTCCGGGTGCGCCAGCAGGGCGGCTTCAACCTCGCCTGGTTCGATGCGGTACCCGCGGATCTTGACCTGTTCGTCGGCGCGTCCCAGGAACTCCAGCTCACCCTCGGCGCTCCACCTGGCCAGGTCCCCGGTGCGATACATCCGCTCCCCGGAACCGAACGGGCAGGCAACGTAGCGCTCGCCAGTCAGCGACGGGCGGCCCACATAGCCACGCGCCAGGCCCGCCCCCGCCACATAGAGCTCTCCCGGAGAACCAACGGGTACCGGCGCCAGCCCCTCATCCAGCACATACAGACAGGTGTTGGCGATCGGCCTTCCGATCGGCACCGCATCGCCGAGCGGCTGGCCGGAGCGGACCTCGTAGATGGAGCAGCCCACCACCGTCTCCGTGGGACCGTACTCATTGACCACCACGGACTCCGGCGCCACCGACAGCCAGCGGGACACCTCACCACCCGCAAGCGCCTCACCGCCCACCACCCAGCGGCGCGCGGCGTTCCGCAGCCGGTCGGCCGGCAGCAGCTCGGCCAGCATCGGAAGATGCGCCGGTACAACCTTCACCAGATCGAACCCACCACCGGAACGCAGTATCTCCGCCAGCCCTTCGACGCCACCGTCCTCGCTCACCGAGACCGCCGCACCCGCGACCAACGGCACCAGCAGACTGGTCACCGTCAAGTCGAACGCCAGCGACGAATACAGCACCGCACCGCCGCACCCCATGTCGTATGTCTCGGCCGCCCAGGCCACATAGTTGGCCAGCCCGCCGTGCGTGACCGCCACACCCTTCGGCCTCCCCGTCGAACCGGACG
>NZ_BAAGSO010000128.1:12159-12999 GCF_054782395.1 Streptomyces daliensis
GTCTCCCGTGGCCACGAGCGCCGTGCCGAGGTCGTCGACCGCGATCACCGGCATCTCCGCTACCGGCAGGGAGTCGAGAATGTTCACGGTGCTGAGCAGCATCACCGCCCGACTGTCGGACAGCACGAACCCGACACGCTCGGCCGGCGTGGCCGGATCGATCGGCAGATACGCCGCCCCCACCCGCCACACAGCCAGCACACCCGCCACCGCATCCACACCCCGCGGCAGACACACCCCCACCACCGCACCACGACCCACACCCAGTCCCACCAGCACACCCGCCAACCGCTCCACGCGCGCGTCCAGCCCGGCGTAGGTGAGCGTGGCGTCTTCCTGCCGGACGGCCGTGGCGTCCGGAGCGGCCTGGACCCGTCGCCAGAACAACTCCGGCACCGACGCGTCCGCGATGTCCGAGGCGGTGTCGTTCCACTCCACCACCACCCGCTCACGTTCAGCCGCATCCAGCACGTCCACCTCATGCACGCGGACGTCCGCGGTCGCAGTGACGCGGTCGAGCACCCGCATCAGCCGCTGCCCTATCACCTCGGCCGTGCCGGCGTCGAACACGTCCGACGACGCGTTCACCGAGCCGTGAAGTCCTGCGGGAAGCCCTCGTCCGTCGAAGGACTCCCACAGGGTGACGTCGAGGTCGAACCGCGCCACCGAGGCAATGCTCGACTCGTCCAGTCCGGCCAGGCCGTGCTCAGCGCCCGCCAGTCGCAACGATGTGTCCTCGGTGTTCTGCACGGTCAGCATCACCTGGAACAGCGGGTGCCGCGCCATCGAGCGGGACGGTGCCAGCTCTTCCACCAGCCGCTCGAACGGCACATCCTGATG
>NZ_BAAGSO010000128.1:13009-22087 GCF_054782395.1 Streptomyces daliensis
TGCCTTCCTGCCGGATCGCCGTAGTGTCCGGAGCGGCCTGGACCCGTCGTCCGAACATCTCCGGCACCGACACGTCCGCGATGTCCGAGGCGGTGTCGTTCCAGTCCACCACCACCCGCTCACGTTCAGCCGCATCCAGCACATTCATTGCGCACAGGGCTGCGTCCGGGCCCCCGTTCTGGGCCTCGGTGAGCGCGTCGACCACCTTCTCCAGCGTGGTGCACAGCAGCTTGCTGACCACGTGCGGATCGAACACGTCGGCGGTCTGCGCGAGCACGCTCAGACCGCCTGGCCCGCGATCGTTGACCGACACCGACAGCGGATAGTGGGACCGCTCTTCTCCGAAGACGGTCCGGATGCCTTCCACCTGCTGCCGTCCGGCAGTGCTCTCGTTGGGATCGGTAATCTGCCGGTAGTTGAGCAGGGAGGTGAACAGCGGCGTGCTGGGCTCTATGCCGCTGGCGCGCTGCGCGATCGCGAGCGGTGCGTGCTCGTGCTCCAGCAGGGCCGCCAGTTGGTCCCGCATCTCCTCGACGGCGGCCCGCACCCCCACCCTCCCGGTCGGTACGCGCACCGGGAGGGTGTTGATGAACGGACCCACCACCCTGTCGGCGCCGGCACCGGCGTTCATGCGCCCCAGCAGCACTGTTCCGAACACCACGTCGCCGCGTCCGGACAACACCGCCAGCACCCTGGCCCAGGCCACGTGCAGCACCGTGGCCGGACTGACCCCGAGTTCCCGCGCCACTCGCCGCAGGCCGTCTACGACGTCGTCGGGAACGGGCGCGCCCGCGTCGACGAAACGGCCGCCGACGTCGCGCACGTCCACCACCCCGTAGGGTGCGGTCGGCTCGGTCACATCCCCCAGGAGGTCGTTAAAGAAACGTCCGTGTTCCTCGCGCGGCACCGCCCGCGTCTGCGCGACGAAGTTGCGGAACGGCAGCGCCGGTGCCAGGTCCTGGGTCTGGCCGGACAGCAGCGCGCGGAGCTCCTGCTGTACGACGTCCATGCCCATGTGGTCCTGCAACATGTGGTGCATCCGCACCAGCCCGAGCCAGCGGCCCTCCGTCGCCTCGGCCACGTGCAGGTCCATCAACGGCGCGTGACGCAGATCCATCACCGAGCCCGCTACGGCGACCAGGGGCTCCATCCGTCGCCTCGGCTCGGCGGAGTGGACCGTGAGGACGTGCTCGACGACGGGCAGTGCCACGTGCCGCCACACCACCTGCACGGGCTCGCGCAACCCTTCCCACACCACGCCCGTGCGGTAGATGTCGTGCCGATTCGCCACCTGCTGCAACGCTCGCGCGAACACGTCCAGCCGGGCGCGTGAGTCGAACTCCACGCCGAAGGTGGCGACGTACACGTCTTCGCCCGCGCCCGCCAGGAGGTGGTGGAAGAGGAGCCCTTCCTGCAACGGTGCCAGCGGATACATATCGGCGACATTCGCCACCCCGCCCTCGACCGACGCCACGACCCGGTCGATCTCCTCCTGGTCCAGCTCCACCAGCGGCAGCATCTCCGGGGTGATCCGATCCGCACCCTCCGGGATCAGGTTCTCCGGCACCTCCACGGACCCGGCACCGGTGGACGCCGCCAACTGGGCCGGCGTGGGCGCCTCGAACAACGCCCGCACCGACACCGACACACCCCGGGTACGCAGCCTTTCGACGAGTTGGACGGCGAGGAGCGAGTGCCCGCCGAGCTGGAAGAAGTTGTCATCGACCCCGACCGACCCGAGCCCGAGAACGTCGGCGAACACCGCGCACAGGATCTCCTCCTGCACCGTGGCCGGGGCCCGCCCGGCACCGGTGACGTACTCGGGGGCGGGCAGCGCGGGGCGGTCGAGCTTGCCGTTCGCCGTCAGCGGCAACTCGGGAAGCGTGACGAACGCGGCGGGGACCATGTAGTCCGGCAGCCGGCTCTCGGCCAGCTCCCGCAGCTCTGTCACATCCGAATCCGCCACCACGTAGGCGACCAGACGCTTGTCGCCCGGAACGTCCTCACGTGCCAGCACCGCGGCCCGAGCGACGTTCGGATGGGACGACAGCAGGGACTCGATCTCGCCGGGCTCGATGCGGAACCCGCGTATCTTGACCTGCTCGTCCACCCGGCCGACGAACACCAACTGCCCATCCGACGTCCACTTCACCAGGTCCCCGGTCCGGTACATCCGCTCACCGGAACCCGGACCGAAGGGGCAGGCCACGAACCGCTCACCCGTCAGCCCCGGACGACCCACGTAACCGCGCGCCACCCCCGCACCGGCCACATACAGCTCACCGGCCACCCCAACCGGCACCGGCTGAAGCCCGGCGTCGAGCACGAACATGCGCGTGTTGGCCATCGGCGCCCCGATCACGGGCTCGTCACCGGCCGTGAGCGGCTGGGACATCGACGCACACACCGTGATCTCCGTCGGCCCGTACGCGTTGATCAGCCGCCGGTCCTGAGCCCAGCGCTCCACCAGCAGCGCGTCCAAGGCGTCGCCGGCCGACACCAGCGTGGTCACCGAGCCGAGGTCGTCGGCACCCAGCACGGCGAGAACGGCGGGCGGCAGCGTCGCGTGCGTCACACCATGCCGGGCCACCACCTCGGCCAGCCCTGCACCGGGAACCAGCTCCTCGGCCGGGGCCACGACCAGCGCGGCGCCCGAGCACAGCGCCATCAGCACCTCGGAGGTCGCCGCGTCGAAGCCGATCGAGGCGAACTGCAACACGCGCGACCCCGGTTCCACCGCGAACCGCCGGATCTGTGCCGTCGCCAGGTTCACGGCCCCGTGGTGGGTGAGCGCGACACCCTTCGGTGTCCCCGTCGACCCTGACGTGTAGACGACGTACGCCAGGCCCGCCGGATCCTGCTCCACCTCGGGCGATGGCGGTGTGTCCGCGCAGCCCTCCACGAGCATGGTGGTCACCGGGTCGTCGATCGCGACCATGCGCACACGCCCGACCGGGAGGTCGCCGAGCGTGTCCTGGGTGCCGACGATGAGCTGGGCACTGCTGTCGTCCAGCAGGTAGGCCAGCCGCTCGACGGGCAGCCCCACGTCGACCGGCAGATACGCAGCACCGGCCTTCCACACGGCCAGGATCGCCGTCACCAGCTCGGCACCGCGCGGCAGGCCCAGGGCCACGACCGACTCGCGGCCGATACCCAGATCGCGCAGATGGCGCGCCAGGCGATTGGCCGCCGCGTCGAGCTGCCCGTACGACAGCTCGACACCGTCGCCGACGACCGCCACCGCATCCGGAGCCGCAGCGACCCGTCGGGCGAACAGACCCACGGCCGTCGGAGCGGGGGCCGGGGCCGCGGTGTCGTTCCAGCCGCTGAGCAGAAGGGCGCGCTCATCGGCGCCGAGCACGTCCACGGCGAGCAGCCGGGTGTCCGGGGCCGCCGTCACCAGCGTCAGCACCCGGTTCCACCGTTCGGCGACGGCCTCCACCGAAGCGGCGTCGAACAGGTCCTTCGCCCCGGTCACCGACCCGACCAGCCCGGCCGGACAGCCGTGCTCGTCGTAGGTCTCGCCGATCATCACGTCCACGTCGCACTTGA
Source organism: Streptomyces daliensis (assembly GCF_054782395.1). Classification (NCBI taxonomy): domain Bacteria; kingdom Bacillati; phylum Actinomycetota; class Actinomycetes; order Kitasatosporales; family Streptomycetaceae; genus Streptomyces; species Streptomyces daliensis. The sequence goes on from NZ_BAAGSO010000128.1 coordinate 16,562, forward strand.
CGGGCACGGTCACCGCGTCCGCGATGCCCGCGGCTGCCGCTCCCGCCCGCACGCCGGGCAGACGCAGCCGCGCCTGCTCCAGGTTCTGGAGTGTCAGGGCCACCTGGAACAGGGGGTACCGTGCCAGGGAACGGGCAGGTGCCAGTGCCTCCACGAGGCGTTCGAACGGTACGTCCTGGTGCGCGAGTGCACCCAGGCTCGCTTCCCGCACCCGGCCCAGCACCTGCCGGAAGTCCGGATCTCCGGAGAGGTCGGTGCGGATCACCAGCGTGTCGACGAACGCCCCGACCAGGTCGTCCAACGCCGCGTCGGTGCGACCGGCCACACCGGAGCCGATCGTGACATCGGTGCCCGCGCCGAGCCGTGAGAGGGTCACCGCCAGCGCGGCCTGAAGAATCATGAACGTCGTCACGCCCTCGGCCCGGGCGAGGTCCGCCATGCGCTGGTGCACCTCGGCCGGTATCCGCACCGGCGTCCGGTGCCCCTGGTGGCTGGCGACCGCCGGACGCGGCCGGTCGGTCGGCAGCGACACCTCCTCGGGCGCCCCGGCCAGCGTCCGCCGCCAGTACTCCACCTGCCGCGACAGGAGGCTCTCCGGGTCCGACTCGTCGCCCAGCAACTCCTGCTGCCAGAGCGCGTAGTCGGCGTACTGCACCGGCAGCGGCTCCCAGTCGGGGCGGGTGCCCTCCAGCCGGGCGGCGTAGGCCGTCGACAGGTCCCGGGCGAGCGGCACCGTCGACCAGCCGTCGCTGGCGGAGTGGTGCATGACGATCACGAGGACCTGTTCGTCCGCTGCGCCCGCTGCGCCCGCGCCGGTCTGGAACAGCCATGCCCTGATGGGCAGTTCGGCCGACAGGTCGAATGCGTGCCGCTCCGCCTCCTCGACCAGACCGGCCAGCTCGCCGGACTCCGCCTGAAGGACCTGGAGCTCCCAGTCCATGTCCCGCGGGTCGAGGATGCGCTGGTACGGCTCGCCGTCCGCCACCTGGAAGGTCGTCCGCAGCGACTCGTGGCGGGCGAGCACGTCCCGGAAGGCCAGTTCCAGCACCCCGGCGTCCACACCGTTCAACGGGACCAGTACGGGGATGTTGTATGTGGGGCTCGGCCCTTCCAACTGGTCCAGGAACCACAGGCGTCGCTGCGCGAACGACAACGGCACCCGCTCAGGACGCGTCCCGGCACGCAGCGGGGTACGCGCCTGGCCGGTGGCGTCTGCAAGGTGTGCTGCCAGGCCGGCCACCGTCGGCGCGTCGAACAGTGCGCGCAGGGGCAGTTCGACGTCGAGCACGGCGCGGACTCGCGAGACCAGCCTGACGGCGAGCAGTGAATGGCCGCCGAGCTGGAAGAAGTTGTCGTCGACGCCCACGGACTCCACACCGAGGACGTCGGCGAAGGCCGCGCACAGGATCTCCTCCTGGGCGGTGGCAGGACCGCGCCCCGCCTCTGTGGAGTGGGCTCCTGCGGAGTGCGTTCCTGTGGAGTGCGCCGGTGCGGGCAGTGCCCTGTGGTCGAGCTTGCCGTTGACCGTGAGCGGCAGCTCCGGGAGCGTGACGAACGCGGTCGGCACCATGTACTCCGGCAGCCGCCCGGCCACGAGGACCCGCAGGGCTTCGACGTCGAGTTCGTGGCGGCCGGAGACCACGTAGGCGACCAGACGCTTGTCCCCGGAGGTGTCCTCGCGGGCGGTCACCACGGCCTGCGTGACGTCCGGGTGGTCCAGCAGGGCGGCCTCGATCTCGCCCGGCTCGATACGGAACCCGCGGATCTTCACCTGCTCGTCCGCGCGCCCGGCGAACACCAATTGCCCGTCCGACGTCCACTTCGCCAGGTCCCCGGTCCGGTACATGCGCTCCCCGGACCCCGGGCCGAAGGGGCAGGCCACGAAGCGTTCCCCGGTGAGCGACGGGCGGCCGACGTAGCCGCGGGCGAGCTGGATCCCCGAGACGTACAACTCCCCGCTGACGTCCGGCGGCACCGGCCGCAGCGCGGCGTCCAGGACGTAGGCCCGGGTGTTGGCCGCCGGTGCCCCGATGGGCACCGTGCCTTCCTCCTGGGCCGGATCGCACGCCCAGACGGTGACGTCGACCGCCGTCTCGGTCGGTCCGTACAGGTGGAACAGCTCCACCCCGTCCATCGCCGCGAAGAGCCGCTGCTGTGTGGACAGCGACAACGCCTCGCCACCGGTCCCCACGTACCGCAGACTCGGCAGCTCCCCCGGGTCCGACAGCAGGAACGCGTCCAGCATCGAGGGCACGAAGTCCACCACGGTGACGCACTCGTCGCGGATGACGTCCGCCAGATAGTCCGGGTCCTGGTGTCCGCCGGGACGGGCGACCACCAGTGTCGCCCCGGAGGTCAATGTGCCCAGCAACTCCCATACCGCCACGTCGAAGACGATCGGTGTCTTGTGCAGCACCCGGTCCCCGGGGCCAAACCCGAACCGGTCGCGCATCCGCACCAGGTGGTTGGCGATGGCCTGGTGCGACACCAGCACACCCTTCGGCCGACCTGTCGACCCGGACGTATAGATCACATAGGCCGCGCTGTGCGGGGGTGGGTGGGGGTGCGGGCGCGGGTGCGGGTGCGGGTGAGGGTGCCGGTGGGGGTGGGGGTGCGGTGTGACACCGGCTGTCGAAGGCGCCGTGCCGGGCCCCTCTGCGGCCGACCATCGGGCCACGTCCTCGGGGTCGTCCAGCACCACGACCGGCGCGGCATCCCGCAGCAGCAGCGCGATCCGCTCGGCCGGGTACTCCGGATCCACCGGCAGATACGCCCCACCGGCCTTCAACACCCCGAGGACCGCGGTCACCATCTCCACACCCCGCGGCAGGCACACCCCCACTACCGACTCCTGGGCCACACCATGGCTCCGCAGGTGGTGCGCGAGTCGATGCGCCGCCGCGTCCAACTCCCCATACGACAGCTCCACGCCCTCGAACACCACCGCCACCGCGCCCGGATCTGCGGCCACCCGGTCCTCGAACAGCTCCACCAGCGACGCATCCGGCACATCCGCGTCCGTGTCATTCCACCCGGACACCAACAACTCGCGCTCGTCCACGCCGAGCACATCCACCGCACCCAGCGCGACGTCCGGGCCGCCGTTCACGACATCGGTGAGCGCGTCGACGAGGTTCTCCGTCGCGGTGCACAGCAGGCGCCCCAGTGCCTGCGGGTCGTGGGCGTCGGGGGTCTCCACGCTGAGGCTCAGCCCGCCCGCGCCCCGGTCGTTGACGGACACTCCTACCGGATAGTTCGTCCGGTCCTCGCCGAAGACGGTGCGGGTCCCCTCTAGCGGCCTTCGCTCGTCCCGCTGCGCGCCGGTTGCGGTCTGAGAGGGCCCCGTGATGTGACGGTAGTTGAAGAGCGACGTGAACAGGGGGGTGTTGTCGGCGATGCCGCTGGCCTGCTGCGCGGTCGCCAACGAGGCGTGCTCGTGCTCCAGCAGGGCCGCCAGTTGGTCCCGCATCGCCTCGACCGCGGCGCGCACCCCGGCCTCGTCTGTCCGCACCCGCACCGGCAGCATGTTGATGAACGGGCCGAGCACTCGGTCGGCGCCCGCGCCGGCGTTCATCCGGCCGAAGAGGACGGTGCCGAACACCACGTCGTCCCGGCCAGACAGGGTGGCAAGCACCCGCGCCCACGCCACGTGCAGGATGGTCGCGGTGCTGACACCCAGCTCGCGCGCCACCCGCCGCAGCTTGTCGGTGAGACCCTCGGTCAGCGGCACGCCCGCCTCGACGATCCCGCTGCCGTCGCCGCGCACGTCCAGCAGGCCGTAGGGGGCGGTCGGCTCGGTCACGTCGCCCAGGAGGTCGTTAAAGAAACGTCCGTGCTCCTCGCGCGGCACCGCCCGCGTCTGCGCGACGAAGTTGCGGAACGGCAGCGCCGGTGCCAGGTCCTGGGTCTGGCCGGACAACACCGCCCGCAGCTCGTCCAACAGCACATCCATGCCGACGTGGTCCTGCACCATGTGATGCATCCGCACGACGGCCAGCCAACGGCCCTCGGGTGCCTGCGCCGTGTGCAGATCCATCAACGGGGCACGGCCCAGGTCCATCGCCGAGCCCGCCAGGGCGACAAGGGACTCCACCCAGCCCGCCCGCTGTGCGGAGTCGCGGTCGATCTCGTGCTCGACGACGGGCAGTGCCACGTGCCGCCACACCACCTGCACGGGCTCGCGCAACCCTTCCCACACCACGCCCGTGCGGTAGATGTCGTGCCGATTCGCCACCTGCTGCAACGCTCGCGCGAACACGTCCAGCCGGGCGCGTGAGTCGAACTCCACGCCGAAGGTGGCGACATAGACGTCTTCGCCCGCGCCCGCCAGGAGGTGGTGGAAGAGGAGCCCTTCCTGCAACGGTGCCAGCGGATAGATGTCGGCGACGTTCACCGCCCCGCCCTCGACCGACGCCACGACTCGGTCGATCTCCACCTGGTCCAGCTCCACCAGCGGCAACATCTCCGGGGTGATCCGATCCGCACCCTCCGGGATCAGGTTCTCCGGCACCTCCACGGACCCGGCACCGGTCGACGCCACCAACTGGGCCGGCGTGGGCGCCTCGAACAACGCCCGCACCGACACCGACACCCCCCGGGTACGCAGCTTTTCGACGAGTTGGACGGCGAGGAGGGAGTGCCCGCCGAGCTGGAAGAAGTTGTCATCGACCCCGACCGACCCGAGCCCGAGAATGTCGGCGAACACCGCGCACAGGATCTCCTCCTGCACCGTGGCCGGGGCCCGCCCGGCACCGGTGACGTACTCGGGGGCGGGCAGCGCGGGGCGGTCGAGCTTGCCGTTCGCCGTCAGCGGCAACTCGGGAAGCGTGACGAACGCGGCGGGGACCATGTAGTCCGGCAGGCGTGAGGCGACCAGTTCCCGGAGTCCTTCCGGCTCCCGGCCGTTGGGCACCACGTAGGCCACCAACTGCTGATCACCGGGGCTGTCCTCACGGGCGATCACCGCGGCCTGTGTGACGTTCGGGTGGGTGAGCAGGGCGGTCTCGATCTCACCGGGCTCGATACGGAACCCGCGCACCTTCACCTGCTCATCCGCCCGGCCGACGAAGAGCAGCTGGCCATCCTGGGCCCACTTCGCCAGGTCCCCCGTCCGGTACATCCGCTCCCCGGCCGAGCCGAACGGGCAGGCCACGAAACGCTCACCCGTCAACCGCGGACGGCTCACATAGCCACGCGCCAGGCCCGCACCGGCGACGTACAGCTCACCGGCCACGCCCACCGGCATTGGCTGGAGGGCGTCGTCGAGCACGAACATTCGGGTGTTGGCGATCGGGCGGCCGAAGGGCACCGCACCCGGACGGCCGGCATCGACCGCCTCGGCAGCCACCATCACCGTCGCCTCAGTCGGACCATAAGTGTTCACCAGCCGACGCCCATCCGACCAACGCCGCGCCACACTCTCACTGACCGCCTCCGCACCCACCAACAACGTCCCGACCTGCGCCAGATCCTGCGGATCCAACACCTCCAGCAACGACGGCACCACACTCGCCACCCCCACACCCA
>NZ_BAAGSO010000129.1:0-1035 GCF_054782395.1 Streptomyces daliensis
GCGCGCGGGAGCGGGCGGACAGCGATACGGATACTTCGACGTGTCGTGATGACAAGTGTGAGGTCGGTGAGCCGGTCGATGTCGCGACCGGTGAGATGGTCATGGCGGCCACGGACGTGGACCTGCCGGGGGCGTTGCCGTTGGTGCTGGAGCGGCACTATGTCTCGGGGCATCCGTGCGGGGGCTGGTTCGGCCCGACGTGGGCGGCGACGCTCGACCAGCGCCTTGAGATCGACGATCGGGGTGTTGTCTACGTCGCGGACGACGGCATGGTGCTGACGTATCCGGTGCCGGAACCGGATGTGCCCACCATGCCCACCTCCGGGCCGCGGTGGCCGCTGTACTGGGACGGCAAGCCGGAGGGCACCTTCACCCTGGTGATTCCGGAGCGTAACCGGGCCCTGCACTTCGCGGCGCTGCCTGCCAGCGGGCCCGAGCTGGTGCTTCAGGCGGTCACCGACCGGTCGGGCGAGGGGGACCGTGTCGAGTTCCTCCGGGACGCGAAGGGCACTCCGACCGAGGTGCGCCACTCGGGGGGTTATCGCGTCGTGGTGGACACCGATCCGGTGCTGCACCGGGTCACCGGCCTGCGTCTGCTGCACGGCGCAGCACATGAGCGCTCGACGGTGCTGGTGTCCTTCGGCTATGACGCGTCCGGTGATCTGACGGAGGTCGTCAACTCGACGGGCAGGCCGCTGCGTTACCGCTACGACGGGCAGCACCGCATCACCTCGTGGACGGACCGTAACAACATCACGTTCGGCTATGTGTATGACCACCGTGGCCGTGTCCTGCGCACGGTGGGTCCGGATGGGATCTACTCGGGCCGTTTCCATTACGACACGGCCGCGCGCACGACGCGCTACACCGACTCCCTCGGGCACACGACCACCTACGTTCTCAACGGGGCGGGGAAGGTCGTCGCGCAGACCGACCCGCTGGGGAACACCACCCGCACGGAGTGGGACGAGAGCAACCGGCTGCCCCTGACCGTGACGGACCCGCTGGGGAACGTGACCCGTTACGCGTATGACG
>NZ_BAAGSO010000130.1:0-73235 GCF_054782395.1 Streptomyces daliensis
CCTGCGCATACCGCATGCTTCCGGCCTACCGCAGGGATCACCGCACGTCACCATCCGACACCAACCCGAAAACCTCAGTAACCGGTTCGCGATGCGCGCGGCCTCGCTGCTCAGCCAGCGGAGCACGAGTACCGGGGAAATGGTCTGGAAGGTGCTGAGGACGTACTGCACGCTCTCGCCCGTGCCGTATACCGGCCCTTCCGCGCGCACTTCCGCCCAGTAGCCCGCCAGACGCGATCGTTCGGTCACTTCGGCGTAACTGGTGTGCTCGGGAAACTCTCGTATATGGGCAAAGACCCACGTTTGCGGCTCGGTCGGATCTTCGCTCGCGGGTGACTTCGCGGCACGCTCGGTGTCATCGTCCTGGAGCGTGAGACACCGGAACGCGTACGTGGTCCGCGGGGCATCGCCGTCCTGGTCCGGCCGTAGCCGCCAGCCGAAGAACGCGAACTTACGGCGAGCAGTCACAGACGCTCACTCCGGCTGCGCGCGTTCGCACGGTCGGTCTCCGCGCGCAAACGCTCCATCTCATCTACCAGGCGGACGCACTCGGGCTCCGCCTCCCACTCAGCCCTGCTACGCAGAGACCGCAGTATCCAGTGAGGTCCGGCGACCGCGCGGAACTCTCCGAACATCACGCGCTTGGTATCCACCACCAGCGCACCTACAGGGGGCGGTTCCAGATCCGCGCTCACTCGCCTACGTCCTCTCCGCCGCGAACTCGACTGCTCACTAAAGGCAACCAGCTGATCACGCTCGGCGGTACCGTTGGGAACGGGGGCGGGAGTTAAGAGCGTTAAGCGCTTAGGGCACTCATACGTGGGGAGCTGAACAACCGTGGGCACCAGGGAACCGAACACAGGGCTAGAGCGACTGTTCCGCGAGACCGGGTGGACACTGCGACAGTGCGCCCAGGCCGTCAACCGCATCGGAACCGAGCGCGGCACCCCGACGCAGTACCGTGCACCTTCCGTGCACCAGTGGCTGAGCGGGAGCCTGCCGCGCGCAGGATACCCGGTCCCTGATCTTGGAAGCGTTCGCCCGAAGGCTGCGACGGCCCGTCGCGTACGCGGAAGCCGGGCTCCCGGCCCCCGAGTGCGAAACGGAGGCGGTGTCTCACAACACGGTTGACGGGATTATCGATCTTGGAAAGTTGGATATGGACCCCTCCCGCCGTAGCGTGCTCGGCGTCGGCCTCTTCTCCGTCGCACTGACTGTCCCCGAGTGGCCCGACGTAGTGGGACGCATGGAAGCTGCGCAGAAAGGGACCCGGACCCGCATCGGTATGTCCGACGTGCGAACGGTCTCCGCGATGACCGAACAGCTCTCATCGATGGACGATCAGTTTGGAGGGCGAACAGCTCGCCCTCTTGCAGCGGCTTTCCTGGTGAATACGGTTGCCCCTTTCCTGCGGACGGACGGCCCCGAGGACGTATGCAAGGCGATGATGTCTGCGGCGTCTGATCTCTGCTACCTCACCGGATACATGGCCGTGGACGAAAGGTTGCACAGCCTTGCGCAGCGCTACTACCTGAAAGCCCTTGAGCTTGCGGGAGCATCGGAAGATCACCTGACGTTCTGCACCACGCTTCGGGGGATGAGCGTGCAAGCGGTAGATCTGAACCAAGGACAGATGGCTATGCGGCTTGCTGACGCTGCGGCGGCATCCTCCCCGCAGGCCGGTCCACGGATGCGCGCTTTCCTCGCTGGCCAGCAGGCACACTCGGCCGCGCAGGTCGGCGACCGCCGCTCCGCGCTCATGTACTTGCAGGAAGCCGAAGTGGCCATGGACAAGGCGGAGTCCCGCGGGAAGGTGTTCGGCTCGTACGATCCCGCTGCGCTCAACTACCACACCAGCCAAGTGCGCTTCGAAATGGGCGATGTGAACGGGGCTGTTGCTGCCATGCAGGAATCGGACCGACTCCGGTACAGCGTCTATCGACGCACGCGCGTCAAGGAACGCGCGATCCTCGCCGAACGGCAACTATCGGTGGGGCACTTGGAGGCCGCGTGCCAGACGTGGGGACTGGCGCTGGACGACTACCCCCAAGTCAACTCTGGACGGATCGACAAACGGATGACTGACATGTTCACCTTCGTTCGTCCTCACATCAGAAACCATGAAGCACAGGCCCTGTACGAACGGGCGCGTCAGATCGTGCGCCCCGAGCTGATTCCGGCATGACGAATACCTCGCTATATCCCCACCAACGTGGAAGGTATAGCGGGGCGCTAAGCGCGCTTCCGGGAGCCGGGCACGCGACAGATGGAAGTCACCAACCGCAGACCCTCGGGCGGACTACTGGTCGCGGGCGTCGGGCAGTGCTGCAACTGCGAGTTGCGCGACGCCTGACGACGACATGACCCGACGACGGAACGACGGCGCGGCGTCAGACGGTGATGTCGCGGGTGCTGAACCGGGCCCAGGCGAGGGAGCCGAAGACGGCGGTGTAGAGGGCCTGGAGGCCGAGGTTCTTGAGGATCTCGTCCCAGTAGACGGGATCGCGCAGCAGATCGGCGAAGCTCAGCCAGTACTCCGGGAAGAGATACGGGTGGATGTCGTCGAGCTGCGGGATGCTGTTCGCGATCTGCACCGTGATCAGCAGGCCGACGGTCGCGGCCATGGCGGCGATCCCACTGCTGGTGAGGGTGGAGATGAACAGCCCCACGGCGGCGAGCCCCAGCAGCGAGACGGCGACCGCGACGGCGATGGCCAGCGACCGCAGCAGTCCCTCCGAGAAGGGCACGGTGCTGCCGGACAGCAGCGTCACGTCCCCGACGGGGAAGAGCAGCGCGCCCACCACCAGTGCCGCGAGGGCGACGACGAGGGTGGCGGCCAGGCAGAAGACCAGCACGGACACGAACTTCGCGAGCAGCAGTCTGGTCCGGCCCGAGGGCGCGACGAGCAGATAGCGGAGCGTTCCCGAGTTCGCCTCGCCCGCGACCGCGTCGCCCGCTATCACCCCCACCGTCATCGGGAGGAAGAAGGGGAGGGTGACCGCGAGGGAGGTGAAGACCAGGAACAGGCCATTGTTGGTGATCTGCGAGATGAAGGCCGGGCCCTCACCGCCGCCGCCCCCTCCCCCGCCGTCCGAGGTCTCGATCTTCACGGCGATGCCGACCAGCACGGGGATCGCGGCCAGCACCCCCAGCAGCGCGAGCGTCCGCCAGCGCCGGAAGGTCATGACCAGTTCGCTGCGGAAGAGGGAGAGCGTCCAGAGGGGGCTGGGCGCGGCAGCGCGCAGCGCGGCGGGGCCCGCTCCTGCGACGTCGCCGGGGCCCGTCGTCTCGTCGCCCAGCTTCTCGCCCGTCGGGCGGGTGCTCTCAGCCTGCGACATCGAAGCCCTCCCCGGTGAGTGAGACGAAGACGTCCTCCAGCGAGGCCCGCTGGAGGCCGAAGGCCCGGACGCGCACGTCGGCGCGCACCAGTGCCGCGTTCAGCTCGGCGAGGTCGGGAGGATCACCCGGATCGGCCGGATCGGCGGCTGTGTCGACGGTATCGGCTGAACCCGCCGCGTCGACGGGTCCGCCCCAGGGCAGCTCCCCCGTGACCTCGTCCTCCGCGACCACCAGATCCGTCACCCCGTGTTCCTTGAGGACGCGCACCGCCTCCGCCGTGTCCGGGGTGGTGACCGCGAGGCGTCCACGGGCGCCCGAGGCCATTTCGGCGACCGTGCCCTGGGTGACCAGGCGCCCCCGGTTCATGACGGCCGTGTGCGAGCAGACCTGCTCGATCTCGTCCAGGAGGTGGGAGGAGAGGAAGACGGTGATGCCGTCGCCCGCCAGCTCCCGCACCAGGGAGCGGATCTCGCGCATGCCCTGCGGATCGAGGCCGTTCGTCGGCTCGTCGAGCACCAGCAGCTCGCGGGGCTGGAGCAGCGCGGCGGCGATTCCGAGGCGCTGCTTCATGCCGAGGGAGTACGCCTTGGCCTTCTTGCCAGCGGCCGACGAGAGGCCGACCCGCTCCAGCGCCTGCCCCACCCGCGCCGCGCGGGTGCCGGGGTCGGCGGTCGGGTCGGCGGAGTCGAACCGGACGAGGTTGTCCCGCCCGGAGAGGAAGCCGTAGAGCGCGGGGCCCTCGATCAGCGCTCCGACGCGCGGCAACACGCGCTTGGCCGCTCCCGGCATGGGCTCGCCCAGCAGCTCGGCGCTGCCGCCCGTCGCCTCGATGAGGCCGAGCAGCATCCGGATGGTGGTGGTCTTGCCCGAGCCGTTGGGCCCGAGGAAACCGAACACGCTGCCGCGTGGCACGGTCAGATCGAGGCCGTCGACGGCCAGTTGGCCGCCGCGGAAACGCTTGCTGAGGCCACGCGTCTCGACGACCGCTTCGCCGGGCGGCTGTGCCATGGTGCTCCCCGAGGTCCGACCGGCCCCCGCCCGCCGTGCGAGCGGGCGGGGGCCGGTGACGTGTCCGCTGACCGGTCCGGAACGATGCCGGTTCCGGCCTCCGGTGCCGGTGCCGGTTTCCGGTGCCGGGCCGGTGCGCGGTGTTCCTTCTCGTGCCGCGCGGCTACTTCTTCGCTGCCGCGTCGGCCGCCTTGATCAGGCCCTCCTTGGTGACGGCACCGGCGTAGACCTTGCCGTCGTCGGTGATCAGGGCGTTGACCAGCCGGGTGCTGAAGACGCGGCCCGTGCCGAAGTCGCCCTTGGCCTCCTCGGTGAAGCTGTCGAGGAGCTGCCCGACCTGGCCGCCCTCGGTGCCGCTGCCGCCCAGGACGCCCTTGGGCACGTCGATCTCCGCGATGGAGTTCCAGCCCTTGCCGATGACGTTCAGCCCGGAGAGGTCCTCCTTCGCGCCCTTGGCCCCCTTGTCGCTCTTCTCGCCCTTGTCACCGTGGGCCGACTCGTCGCCGAGCTGGTGCTCCTCGACCTTGGTGCCCTTCGGGGGCTTGAAGTCGAAGGTGCTCGCGGCCGGCTTGCCGAAATCGACCTCGGTGTAGGCCGCGTCGATGGCCGCCTTGCCGCCGCTCTTCGGGTTCAGGGTGAATTTCAGCGGGACGCCCGTGTCCGCGTCGACCATGACGCGGACCGACTCGACCGTCGAGTCCGGGGCCTTCTTCGGCTCGATGACGAGCTGATACGCGTCCCGGCCCGCGACCTTCGCCGTGCCGTCCACGGAGACCGACGTGGTGTCGTCCACCGCCTTCAGCGCCTGCTGGGCCGCCTTCTGCGGGGTGACGTTCTCCAGCCCCTTGCCCAGCTCCTTGTCGTGCTCCTTCTTCGCCTTGTCGGAGGCGCCCTTGGGAGCGGTCATATGGGTGGCGGAGTCGCTGCCGCTGTCGTACGTCCACACGTCGTCGCCGTTGTGGATGAGGCTGTACTCGGCGGCCTCCTCGATCACTGAGAGGCGCTGCTTCTCTGGGCCGTCGGCGGCGACGCGGAGGGTGTGCTCGCCGGAGGCCAGCTCCATCAGCTTGTCCTGGGGCGTGGGCGTGGCGGAGGAGTCCTCGCCGTCCTCCCCGCTCTCGTCCCCGGAACCCTTCTTCTCGGAGCCGTGCGAGCCGCCGCCGAAGGGACCGCCCTCCTCGGAACCGGAACCGGAACCGGAGCCCGAACCCGAGCCGCCGACGCCCGGAAGCTCCGGGAGACCGAGGTCGGTGCTTATCTTCACCGTGCCGGAGAGATGCTGGACATCCGACTTCGCCATCTTCGCGACGAGCTGTTCCGCCGTGATCTTCGGCAGGTCCGGGTCACCTGTGCTGGCGAGCGCGGGCACGAGCCCGACGGTGGCCGCGGCCACTCCCGCGACCGCGACCGGCACGCCGTACCGGACCGCCTTCTTTCTGGAGCCGCTGGGACTGCTGGGCTTGTTCGGTGGGATCTGTGCCATCTGTGTGCCCTACCTCCGTGGTCGGTGGCGGTTCCGTACGTCGCACTCGTCCATCCCTGTCCGCCATTCTCACCCGAGCCGCTACGGGATGGTGCGGGGTGTTCTCCCCTATCGCACCAAATTCCGCGGGCCCGGGCATCAGTCCCGGGGATCAACTCCCCGTACTCCCGGGGGAGGACGTGGCGCGCTCCTTCCTCGGTCGTCCGGCGTGCGGATGCGGGTCCGTCCCCTGATGAACGTGTAGGGGCCACGCCACGTGCCCGACCCGCCCGCACCGTTCAATAGCCGCCCCGTCACGAGTCTGTCCCAGCGGCCGGCCGCCCCTCGGGACCGCGACGAGAACCGTGCGAACCCGCGTTCAGGCGTGCGGCGGCGGGCCTGCGCGCGGCGCGCCCCCCGGTCCCGGGCCGCTCGCGTGTAACAGCCGTGTCCAAGGAGGCGACCAGCGAAAACTTTCCCCGGGGCGGGCGGATCCCAGTAATCAGAAACGCAGACAGGGACGCCCGCCGGGACCGAGCGGGCGCACCGCCACACCACAGCGAAGGAAGAAACGATGCGCGCTCAGAAGATCACCATTGCCGCCCTGGCCCTCGCCGCCGGTCTCTCGCTCACCGCCTGCCAGGGGAACGACACCTCCGCCGCCGGCTCGAAGGACTCCGGCTCCTCCTCGTCCTCCTCGTCGACGGGGACCTCCGGCGGCTCCGGCGACAGCGACAGCGGCAGCACCGGCGGCTCCAGCGGCTCCGGCAGCGCGGGCGGCTCCGGGGAGAACGCCACGAACACCGGCGACGACTCGGACTCGACGCAGACCGAGGCGCAGGGCGGCGAGGGCAGCGGCAACGGCCAGATCACCACCGGCACCTGCAAGACGTCGAACCTGGCTCTCAGCGCCGCTCACGGCATGGGCGAGGGCGATGTCGTGGTCACCTTCAAGAACACCGGGGAAGCCTGCTCCCTCAAGGGCTTCCCGGGCGTCGACCTCAAGGCCGACGGCGGCCCCGGCGGCATCAGCGCCAACCGCAGCGACCTCGACGCTCCCGCCGTCGCCCTCCAGAACGGCGACGAGACCCGCTTCACCCTGCACACCCCGCGCAACGACACGGGCGGCTCCGGGGTGGACATCGACCGCCTCGTCGTCACCCCGCCCAACGGGACGCACTCCAAGACGGTGAAGATCGGCCTCAACATCCCCGTGACCGACCACTCCACCAGCGACGTGACGGTGGACCCCGTTGGCACCGGCAAGCAGTAACGCGGGGCGGACGGCGGTATCCGGGAACCGCAGGCAGTAGGGAGGGCCGCACCCACGCGGGTGCGGCACCCCGGCCACTCCCGACCACTCCCGGCAGGAACAGCAGGAACAGCAGGAACAGCAGGAACGCGGCCCTCTCCGGCCTCAGCCCGCGCGGTGCACGACCGCGTCGCAGAGGTCGGAGAGGGCCGTTTTCGCGGCGCAGTCCTTGAGCGGCGCGAGCATGGCGCGCGCCTCTTCCGCGTAGCGGACGGTGTCGCGGCGGGCCTGCTCCAGCGCGGGGTGGGCGCGCAGCCCGGCGAGGGCCTCGGCGTGGCGCGCGTCGTCCGTCAGATCGCCGTCGAGCAGCGCGGCCAGCGCGCGGTCCTCGGCCGTGGCCTCGGGCGAGGCGGCACGGGCCCGCAGATGCAGCACGGGCAGGGTGGCGATGCCCTCGCGCAGATCCGTGCCGGGGGTCTTGCCGGACTCATGGGAGTCGCTGGCGATGTCGAGGACGTCGTCGGCGAGCTGGAACGCGGTACCGATGCGCTCCCCGTACTGCGTGAGGATGGAGACGACCTGCTCGTCGGCGCCCGCCATCATCGCGCCGAAGCGGCCCGCGACGGCGATCAGGGAGCCGGTCTTGCCCGCGATGACGTCGAGGTAGTGGTCGACGGGATCGCCGTTTTCGCCGGGCCCCGCGGTCTCCAGGATCTGGCCTGTGACCAGCCGTTCGAACGCCTCGGCCTGGATGCGGACGGCCTCGGGGCCGATGTCGGCCAGCAGGTGGGAGGCGCGCGCGAAGAGGAAGTCGCCGGTGAGCACCGCGACGGAGTTGTCCCAGTTGGCGTTGGCGCTGGGGACCCCGCGCCGCACGTCGGCCTCGTCCATGACGTCGTCGTGGTAGAGCGTCGCCAGGTGGGTCAGCTCCACGACCACGGCCGAGGGCACCACGCCCGGCGCGTGGGGGTCGCCGAACTGCGCTCCCAGCATCACCAGCAGCGGCCTGAACCGCTTGCCGCCCGCCCGTACGAGGTGCTGCGCCGCTTCCGTTATGAAGGGGACATCGCTCTTGGTGGCCTCGATGAGACCTTCCTCGACAGCCGCCAACCCGGCCTGGACGTCGACTTCGAGAGCCTGGTCCCGCACGGTCAGTCCGAAGGGCCCGACGACGGTCACGAGGGGTACTCCTGTCTGCGTACGATGAATGAACGATCAACTGCGATCGTGCGGTGTCTCAATATCTCAGTGCCACCATCACCTGGAAGCGTATCCGGTCACCCAGCGATCACGGCCAGCGCCCGCCCAGCACGCCGCATCCCCGCCCATTCCTGGCTCGTTCGCGGCCCCGCCCCGGCTCGTTCGCGGCTCACGGCGGCGGTCCTCGTGTGCTTCCTGGGGCATTGTGCGCATTGAGGGGTATGTTGCACATCACCCTTTACCGGTGGTTTGCCATACGGAAATGGGGAGAGCAGAGCACGCGAGTCACCCGAGCCACTGGAGTCACCCGTGCCCCTGCCGTATACATCCAGCCAACCCGCCCCCGAGAGACGCGGCCACGGCGGCGAGGGCGAGGAGGGGAACGGGCCTGGTGAGCGCACCTTCCTGAGCCACCCCAGGGGCCTGCTGCCGCTGTCCGGGCTCGAGGTCTGGGAGCGGTTCTCCTTCCTCGGCATGCAGGCCATCCTGGTCCTGTACTTCGCCGACGGTCTCGCCAACGGCGGCCTGGGCATGGCCTCCGGGACGGCCGCCTCCGTCGTCGCCGCGTACGGCACGCTCGTCTACCTCGTCTCCGTCGCTGGCGGCTGGCTCGCGGACCGCATCCTCGGCTCGTACCGCGCGGTCCTCTACGGCGGCATCCTCATCGCCTGCGGCCACTACTCGATGGCCGTCCCCACCCCGGCCATGACGTGGGCCGGCCTCGGCCTGATCATCATCGGCACGGGCCTGCTCAAGCCGAACGTCTCCTCCATGGTCGGCAAGCTCTACGGCACCGACGACGACCGCCGCGACGCGGGCTTCGCGCTCTACTACATGGGCATCAACATCGGCGCCTTCCTCGGCCCCGTCGTCTCCGGCTGGCTCGGCCAGAAGCAGGGCTGGCACTGGGGCTTCTCGGCCGCGGCGATCGGCATGACGCTCGGGCTGATCCAGTACGTCATCGGCCGCCGCGATCTGGCGGGCCGCAAGCACGGCGCCGAGTTCGCGCTGCCGCCCAGCGCCATGCGCCGCGCGCTGTGGATCATCGCCGGGAGCGTGGTGGCGGTGGGCGCGCTGGCGTGGGTGCTGACGGCCGCCGGGTGGCTGACGATGAGCCGGTTCGTCGACGTGACCTCGCTGGTCTCGGTCGTCGCGCCCGTCGCGTACTTCGTGGTGATGTTCCGCAGCCCGCGCGTCAGCGCCGAGGAGCGGGGCAGGCTGCGGCCCTACATCGTGCTGTTCGCCTCGTCGGTGGTCTTCAACCTGATCCTCTTCCAGTCGTACTCGACGATGACGCTGCTGGCCGCCGACCACGCGGACACCGAGGTCTTCGGCTGGGAGTTCCCCTCCACCTGGTACAACTCCGTGCTCGGCGTGGCCGAGGTACTGGCCGCGCCGCTGGTGGCGGCGCTGTGGGTGCGGCTCGGCCGCCGCCAGCCGCACGCCTCGCAGAAGATCGCGATCGGCGTCGTCCTCGGCGGGCTCTCCTTCCTGCTGATGGCCTGGGCGACGTTCGGGCGCGAGGGCGACGGCGCTGGCTGGACGATGGCGGCGTGGTGGATCGTCGGCTCGTACGTGCTGCTCGGCACGGGTGACGTCATCCTCCAGGCGACGGGCATGTCCACGACGACCAAGCTCGCGCCCGCCGCGTTCGCGAGCCAGACCATGGCGCTGTGGATGCTGTCGATCGCGCTCGCCAACGGCATCCAGGCGCAGACCGTCAAGCTCTACGACCAGCTCTCGGCGCCCGCCTACTTCGGCCTCAACGGCGCCGTCACCGTCGTCGCGGGCCTCGCCGTCCTCGCCGTCGTCCCGTGGCTGCGCCGCACGATGGCCCCGGTCCACTGAGCCCCCGCCCATCCGTCACCCGTCACCCGTCACCCGAGAACCGTCAGCGAGCACGAGCAGAGGACCCATGCGTATCCGCACCCCTGACCAGTTCCCCCACCAGGTCGTACGCGAGGACGTCCGCATCCCGATGCCGGACGGCACCCTCCTCTACGCGCGCGTCTGGCGCCCCGTCACCGACGAGCCCGTGCCCGTGCTGCTGGAGTACCTGCCGTACCGGCTGAGCGACTGGACCGCGCCCCGCGACGCGCAGCGCCACCCCTGGTACGCGGGCCACGGCTACGCCTCCGTGCGCGTAGACGTGCGCGGGCACGGCAACTCGGAGGGGCTGCCGGGCGACGAGTACGACGAGACGGAGCTGACCGACGGCGTCGCCGTCATCGGCTGGCTGGCGGCGCAGCCCTGGTCCAGCGGCAAGGTCGGCATGTTCGGCATCTCGTGGGGCGGCTTCAACAGCCTCCAGCTCGCGGCCCGCGCGCCCGAGGCGCTCAAGGCGATCGTGACGGTCTGCTCGGCCGACGACCGCTACGACAACGACGTCCACTACACGGGCGGCTCCGTCCTCGCCGTCGACATGCACGCCTGGGCCTCCACGATGCTCGCCTTCGTCTCCCGGCCGCCGGACCCGGCGCAGGTCGGCGACGTGTGGCGGGACATGTGGATGCGCCGCCTGGACGCCGTGGAACCGTTCATCCACACCTGGCTCGACCACCAGTCCCGCGACGACTACTGGCGGCACGGCAGCGTCTGCGAGGACTACTCGGCGGTGCGGGCCGCCGTCCTGGCCGTCGGCGGCTGGCACGACCCGTACCGAGACACCGTCCTGCGCCTCGTCGAACACCTCGACGCGCCGACGCGCGGCCTGATCGGGCCCTGGTCGCACCAGTACCCGGACCGAGGGCTGCCGCCCGGGCCCGCGATCGGCTTCCTCCAGGAGACGCTGCGCTGGTGGGACCACTGGCTCAAGGGCGAGGACACCGGTGTGCTGGAGGAGCCGAGGCTGCGCTCGTGGATCAGCGAGTCGCACCCGCCCGCCACGGTCTACCCGGAGCTGCCAGGGCGCTGGGTCGGCGACGACGCCTGGCCGTCCCCGAGCGTCACGATGACGCCGTACGCGCTGCCCGGCACCGGGCCCATGCGGGTGCGCTCGCCGCAGCACACGGGTGTCGACGCGGGCCGCTACTTCCCGTTCGGCAACGACTCCGACCTGCCGCCCGACCAGCGCGAGGAGGACGGCCGGTCGGTCTGCTTCGACTCGGCGGCGCTGGACGCGCGGGTGGAGATCCTGGGCCGCCCGCGCGTGCGGCTGCGGCTCACCTCCGACGTGCCGCGCGGCCAGGTGATCGCCCGCGTCTGCGACGTCGCGCCCGACGGCTCCTCCACGCTCGTCACCCGGGGCGTCCTCAACCTGGCTGCCCGGCACGGGCGCGACACCGTCGCCGAGTGGGAGCCGGGCGCGACGGAGGACGTCACCTTCGAACTCAACGGCATCGGCCACGCCTTCCCGCCCGGACACCGCATCAGGCTCGCACTGTCCTCCGCCTACTGGCCCTGGGTCTGGCCGCAGCCCGGCAGCGAGGCGGGCTGGACGGTGGACCCGGGCGCGAGCGCGCTGGACCTGCCCGTACGCGATCCCCTGGGCGACGCGGCCCGCGCCCCGATCGTCTTCGAGGAGCCGGAGCAGGCGGAGCCGCTGGGGGTGCGGTATCCGGAGGTGGCCGGGCAGCGGCCCGAGCGCGTCGTCGTGCGGGACGTCGCGGCCGGGACGTGGAAGCTGGAGGTGGACCCGCGCTACGGCGGCACCCGGATCTACCCGGACGGCCTGGAGTTCACCGAGGACGCGCTGGAGACGTACACCATCGACGAGTCGGACCCGCTGAGCGCCCGCACCCGCTCCGACTGGACGATCCGCCTCCACCGCCCCGAACTGGGCTGGGACGCCCGCATCCGCACCCGCTCCGAGATCACGACGGACGGCGCGGACTTCGTCACGACGAACGAGGTGGTCTGCGCGGACGGTGAGACGGAGGTCTTCCGCCGCACGTGGGAGCGGCGCGTGCGGCGTACGGCGGGGTAGCGGGGCCCCTTCGCGGGGCTGCGGAAGGAAACGGGGGTGCTTCGTTCGTCGGGGGTGTTGCGCGGGACGGTTGGCCGGTGTGGTGGGTGCCGTAGGGTCCCGCGCCAATTTTTGTGCCCCTGTCCGGGGGTGCCGTTGTGTGGCGGGGCGCCGTGTTCGGGTGCCTGGCCGGTGGCTTCGGCGCGGCGTGTGGTGCGGTGCGTCGCGGCTGGCGCCGCGCGGTTCTTGGCTGGTGCCGGTGGCCGTGTGGGATTGCTGTGTGGTGGGGGTCGGCGCCGCGCCGGGGTGTCTCCTCGGGCGGCGACAAGTGCGGGTCTCGTGTGCGACCTTCTCCCGGCACTCGTCGCCACCACTTGCGGGGACACCCCACCACGTCCCCTCCCACCCGGTGGCCAACTATCGGCCGGTGGCCCCTGCGGTTGTTCCCCGCTCAGTGAGGGGCTCCTCGTAATGTTCTACACTCTCGTAGAGTAACTACAGGCATGTAGATACATCGCGCTGACCAGCGGTGTACCGAGATGCGGGGGGACGCCTTGGGGTTCGATGAGGAGTGGGCGGGGCTCAAGTCCGGTGCGGGGCAGCGGGGTTCGCCGGGCACGCGGTTGAACAGCGCCGGTGACGGCGGCGGCGACAACGGCAGCCTCCAGCACGTACAGGCGGACAAGAAGAAGGCCGCCGCGCGCATCGAGGAGCACGTCGGCCCCGACACCCGCAGCGCGGGCAACGCCGCCGACGCCGACACGGAGGCGATCACCGGAGGCGGCAGCGGTGGCAGCGGCGGCGTCTCCGTGTTCCTCCCCGGTCACGAACCCCGCCCCCCGCTGGCCATCGCCAGCCCTGGCGGCATGCGCGACTGGGACGTACGGACGGGCCTCCAGTTCCGCAAGCGCGAATGGGACCGGCACCTCAAGAAGCTGATCGGGCGCCTCAACAGCGAGATGTCGAACCTGCGTCAGACCAACCTCCTCTTCCAGGGCACCGAGGGCCGCCGCGAGTCGGGCTTCGGGCTGATCCCCGGCGGCTCCTCCCCCTCCGACAGCCCGTTCCTCACGACGACCGAGGGCCCGCCGGGCCCCTGGGCGCCGGGCCGCAGCAAGCTGACGGACCTCTGAGGCGGGATCCGGAAGACCAACGGGGGAGAGGACACGAGGCATGCCCGTCGACTACGAGACCATCGTCGACACCGACCTGAGCTTCCTCAAGGAGGCTTCGCGCTCGTGGCAGGACATGAGCGACAAGTTCGACGACCTGCACGCCAGCTACCGCGACGACGTGAAGGGCGTGGCCGAGGCCCGCTGGAAGGGGATCTCGGCGACCCTCTACAGCATCGAGGCGCAGAAGACGCTGGAGGAGTACGAGGGCGCCCGCAAGGAGGCCAAGGCCGTCAGCTCCCTGCTGGACGAGGCGCACACGGTCCTCAAGGACATGCGGCAGCGCGTTCTCGACGAGGCGAAGGCGGCGCGCGAGGCGGGCATGCACGTCAGCGCGACGGGCAAGTGCGCGATGGACCTCGACAAGGTCGAGGAGAAGTACGGCAAGGAGAAGGCGGACGAGTACCGCGAGGACAAAGCGGCCCGCGAGAAGCTGGAGACGGAGTGGACCGACTCCATCGCGGCGAAGGTCAAGGACGTCCGTGACGCCGACCGCAACTTCATGGAAGCCCTCAAGTCCGACCCGTCGGACGGCGGCAAGGGCACCGAGGACGGCTTCAACGGCGCGCTGAAGGGCGACGCGGGCGCGGCCAACGCGGACCGCGCCGAGAAGCTGTACGACAAGCTCGCCGACGGCGAGAAGCTGTCCGCGCACGAGATGAGCGAGCTGCGTTTCCTCACGAAGCAGAACGAGGACGACCCCGAGTACAGCCGCACCCTCCTCGACTCCATGGGCCCTGACGGGGTCATCAAGGCGGCCAACTCCCTGGACAACCTCGCCTATTACGACGACAAGGACCACAGGAAGCAGTACCTCGGCCTGGAGAAGAGCCTCGCCAACTCCCTTGCCACGGCGACGAAGGTGGACAGCGACGGCAAGCCGGGTACCGCCGACGCCTTCTCCGAGCGGTGGCGGAAGCGGCTGCGCGCCGACGGAGTGAAGGAGTACGACCTCACCCTCGCCGAGAAGACCGGGCACGACTCGGACCAGAAGGTCCGCGGCTACCAGAGCCTCGTCAGCCTGATGGAGCAGAGCGACGAGAAGTTCGGCCGGACCTTCCTGCACGGCGTCGCCGACGACATCCGCGACGCGGAAGAGGACGACAAGGACATCTGGGACCTGGAGGGCGACTTCTCCGGGGAGAAGGACAAGAAGACCGGCCTCTTCGACCACACCGGCACGGGCCGCTTCGCCAACGACCCGCTCGACGGCATCCTCGGCGTGATGAGCAAGGACCCGGACACGGCGACGTCCTACTTCGACCCCGCCACGGCCGACGGCGAGGACCGCCTCACGTACCTCCAGAAGGACCGCGACTGGGATCTGGTCGACAAGACCCACTCCCAGGTCTCCCCCGGCGGCATGGTCCAGATCGTCCCGGGCCAGGACGCCGAGGACAAGGACGCGCGCAGCGGCTTCGGGGCCGCGCTGGAGGCGGCGATGACGGGGCACGCGGCCGGGGACAAGGCGCCGGACAGCGTGCCGGACCACTCGGAAGCGCAGCGTCGCGTCTTCGAGCAGGTCGTCAACTCCTGGGGCGGCACGGGCAAGGACAGCCCGGGAGAGATGCCGGACAACATCCGTCAGAACATGGGCAACGCGGTGGCCTACTACCAGGAGGACGTGCACGACCTGCTCAGCGGTCGCGGCGACACCTACCAGGAGGCGGGCAAGGACATCACCGCGCCCACCCTGACCCGCTTCATGCGGGACGTCGGCGACGACGGCGGAGCGTTCCGCACCATGCACGACTCCCAGATCAACTACATCGCCCACCGGATCAACGGCCTCGACCACGACGACTTCACCGTCCCCCCGGGCGGCGGACGGGACAAGGCCGAGGGCGTCATGCAGGACAGCGGCCAGGTCATGGGCACGATGGACCGGCTGCGGGCCGACGTCCTCGCCAGCGACCGGGACGACGCGATCAACCAGAACAACTGGGCGAAGACCTACCAGTACCACCTCATCGGCGCACCCCTCACCCCCGTGCCCGTCGTCGGAGACGGCCTCCAGCGCCTGGTGGACGTGGGCGCCGGGCTGTACGCCGAGAAGCTCAACAACGACGTCACGGACCAGACCAAGGCCGAGCTGATCAGCTCGTACGAGGAGAAGGGCCAGCCCCGGCTCACCAGGATGGTGGAGAAGCAGGCCGAGGCGGTCGGCGTCACGAACGGCGAGATGCACGACTCGGGGACCAGGGGTGCGCGCCTCCTCCAGTCCTCCGGACAGTCCTACGCGGCGGGCCTCGGCGCCGCCGAGGGCGCGACAGGAAGCACGGTCTGATGAGCGACACCTCCACATCCACCTCCACATCCAGCACCGCACCGGCCCGTCGGCCGCGCACCCTCCTGATCGGAGCCGTCGTCCTGGCGGCGGTGGTCGTCGGGGCGGTCGTCGGCGCGATGGCCTGGTGGCCGGGCGGGGACTCCGGCGCGGAGACGGAGTCGGACACCGCCTTCTGCTGGGACACCGTGCCCGGCCATCAGAAGGCGGACGGGCAAGGACCCCTGTCCGAGTGCGGCGAGGCGCTGGAGACCGCCATGACGAGGAAGGAACCGGGCGCCTCGCCCTCGCCGGGGTCGCGGGCCTTCGCGGACGTCGTCACCGCGTACGCCGAGCACACCTCCGAGGACCCGGCGAGGATGCCCGCCGAGCTCCGCCCCCACATGGCCCGTGCCCTCGTCCACCACGGCGACGACGTGCACACCGTGCTGGGCGCCCAAGAGGCGCGGTCCGGCTCGCGGTCCGGCTCGTCGGCGACCGCGGACGTGTCCCGCGAAGACCTCGTCCGCTTCGTCCGCGCCGTGTCCGGGAGCGCCGGGCCCTTCCGCACCCTCTACGGGGCCCAGGCCGACCGTGCCGCGACGAGCATCGGCAAGCTCGGCCGCGAGGACCTGGCCGAGACGCCGGAGGGCAGCACGGACACGGCGCGTGGGGTCGTCGACGACAACGCCAGGGTCCTGGCGACCCTGACCCGTATCCGAGCCGCGGCTCTCCAGCAGGACGACGACGGCGCGGCGGACGAGACCGCGCTCGCGGAGAACGACGAGGAGCACGGCAAGCCCAGGCTCACCGGGCTGATCGAGGACCGCGCCAAGGCCGTCGGCCTCGACGAGGACGCCATCCACGGCTCCGGCACCCGGTGCGCCCTCCTGATCCAAGATGCGGGCCGCGCGTACGAGACCGAGGTCCGCAGGACCGACGCGGTTCTCTCACCGCGCTCATGACGCGCGCGGAGAGTACGGGGACGTCTCGCCCCCGGCAAGGAATGACCGCCCTGACACCAGGCTTGACGCCAGAACAGCCCGACAGCCGACCGAGCGTTTCCCCGGCCGAGGAGACGAATCGCCCCGGCGCGGCGGCATCCGGCCGGAGACGACGGCTCCTCCTCGTCGTCGCCGGAGCAACCGTCGCCGTTGCCGCGACCGGTGCCGCGCTCTCGCTGCACGACGGTGGCTCCGCCCCCGCCGCCGACTTCTGCTGGAGCCTCGCGCCGCAGAGCGAGCCCGCTGACGACGGCTCGTTGCGCGCGTGCGGCGACGCGCTCGAAACGGCAGCCACCGGCCGACCCGCGGGCTCCACCGCACCCGAGGAGGCCGTCCGGCACACGGACGAGCAGGCGCGGATGTTCAAGAAGATCGTCACCTCCTACGGCGCCCAGGCCCCGGACGGCGAAGAGGTACCCGTCGAGATCGCGCCGCAGATGGCCAACGTCCTCGCTCATTTCCACCAGGACGTTCACCAAGTGCTGGGCCGTACGAGCCGTTCCGCCTCGGCCGGGGACCCCGAGGTGCCGCACACCGCGCTGACCGCCTTCATGCGGTCGGTGTCCGCGGAGGACGACGCGTTCCGCACCACTTACCGCTCCCAACTCCGCGAGGTCTCCCGGGAGATCGACGGCCTCACCAAGGAAGAGCTGACCCGGGCTCCCGGGGGCGCCGACGACCGGGCCCGCGCCGTCGTCGAACGCTCGGGCTCCGTCATCGGCGGCCTGGTCCAGGCGCGGGACGACGCCCTCAAGGCCGCCCTCGACGGTGAGCCCGACTCCGCGACCGAGGAGAAGCTGGCGGAGAACTACGAGAAGAACGGCTACCCGAGGCTCCGCCACCTGCTCCACGCCCACGCGTCCAAGGTCGGCGTACCGGCCGACGAACTCGCCGACACCGGTGGCCGCATGGGCGACCTCACAGGCTGGACGAGCAGCGCCTACCGCTCCGCCTGACCAGACACACCCGGGCGCCGACGGGCAGCCGCACAGCTCACGGTCCCCCAGCCCCGCCCAGCGCCAGCCCGGCGAGACGACGCTCCATCCACGCGGCCCGTTCGCGCTCGTGGGCGAGGAAGTACGGGCGGACCAGCGGCTTTCCGTCCATCACCCACGGGCGTGTGTCCGACGCGCGTTCCGCGTACGGGCTGCGGTGCGCGGGCAGCGGGCCCGGCGCGGGGCCCGCCGCCGGTAACGGCCACCCCGCGACGGCCGTACACCGCCGACGCCTCCCCGTCGGCGGCAGCAGCCGGTCCAGGACCCAGCCGCAGCCCCGACGGACAAGGCCGCGAACCCCGCACCAGTAGCGGCCGTCGCCGGGGCTCACCTGCGGGGTCCCGCGTTCAGCAGGCCGTAGACGAGCGCGACCACGGTGACCGCCCACCACCACACGGCGATCACCCACTGCCGCACCTCTCCCCGCCTGCCGGACCCGTCCCCCTCGCCCTCGCCCGCGCTCACGGCCACGTCACCGCCTCCGGCACGGTCGTCCACTCCCGACCCCCGCCGACGGGCCGCAGATAGACGACCCAGTGCGTGTTCCCGAGATGTCCGAGGTCCCCGAGATGGCTGACCTCCGCATACGGCAGCACGGCCATGAGCACCCCCACCCGCCCCGTCGCGGCGTCCCTCACCGTCCGCCCCACATGCCCGCCCCACGGCGGCACCGGTCGCTCTGCGTCCATCCCCATGTGCGTCTCCCTCACCGACAGTTGCCCTGTTCCACGGACGATGCTGTCTGCGTATCGGTACGCTCACCAGGGGTGACATCTTTAAGTCCGCGGATTAAAGAAGAGGCACACCATGAGCCGACCCAAAGCACTCGACCCCCGCTCTTCTCTCGCCGCCGCCCTCGGTGCGAAGGTCCGCAAATCACGCGTAGCCATGGGCTGGACGCAGCAGGAACTCGCCGATCGCGTCTACGTCTCCGCATCCCGCATCGCCCAGATCGAACTCGCCACGGACCCGCCGAACGAGTACCTGTCCCAGGACCTCGACCGCGTTCTCAAAGCGGACGACGAGATCAACGTCGCCTGGTGGCACATGAACCGGGCGCAGCATCGTGAGTGGGTTCGCCAGTACATCGACCTGGAGAAGCGGGCGACCAGGATGCGCAAGTACGCTCCACAGCTTGTCCCCGGCATCCTCCAGACCCCGGATTACGCCCGGTGCCTCTTCCGGGTCAGCCAGCCAGGCATCTCACAGCGAGAGTTGGAGCGGCTGGTTCAACTGCGCATGAATCGACGCAGCATCCTGGAAGGAGACGACCCGCTCTACTTGTGGGTCGTGCTGGACGAGTCGATCCTGCTACGTCCCTTTGGGGACGTGACGACCACACGCGGCCAGCTCAAGCAGCTGTTGGAGATGTCCGAACTCCCGCACATCGCACTTCAAGTGCTGCCATTTAAAGCTGGGGCCCACGGAGCCATGGATGGCGCCCTCACCCTTATGGACTTCCCGGACGGGCCAAGTGCGGCCTATCTCGAAGGCGCTGGAACGCAGGGCGAAGTTGTAGAGTCGCCACAGGCGGTGAAGCAGTACGCCATGATCTATGACCGCCTGATGGTCAAGGCCCTGTCACCCGAAGATAGCCGGGACCTCATCAGGGCCACGTTGGAGGAGCGCTACGCATGTCCCCCGCCTTCGGACGGAACCTGAGCGCCGCCACATGGCGCAAGTCCAGCTACAGCAACGGCCAAGGCGGCGACTGCCTGGAGATAGCCGAGGACTTCCCCGACGCCGCCACCTGGCGGAAGTCCAGCCACAGCGACAGCCAAGGCGGCGCCTGCCTGGAGGTAGCCGACACGGTCAAGGGCCTCGTCCCCGTCCGCGACAGCAAGGACCCCTCGCGCACCCCGCTCGTCTTCGCCGCCCCCGCCTGGGCGGCCTTTGTCGCGGCGCTGCAAGAGGCGCGGAGCTGAGCGGACGCTGAGGTCGGCCACCGGGTGGGAGGGGACGTGGTGGGGTGTCCCCGCAAGTGGTGGCGACGAGTATGTACAGACAGCCGAAAAGCCGACCGCAACCCCACACGGCCACCGGCACAAGCCAAGAACCACGCGGCGCAAGCCGCACCGCACCGCAACCACACGCCGCGCCGAAGCCACCCACCCGCACCCGAAAACGGCGAACCGCACAGCGCGCAGCGCCCGTCACCCCACCACCCGCTCCACCCCCTCCCCCACGCGCCGTGAGGCGAACTCCGTGCCGACCACGAACCGCATCACCGGCCCGTACGAGGCAGCCGCGGGCAGCCCCGTGAAGAAGAGGCCCCGCACCGAGGACTCGAAGCGGCCCCGCAGCATCGGGGCCGGGCCGTGGCCGCTCAGGGTGAGGTGCGCGCGGATGCCGTGGCCCAGGAAGTCCAGCGCGGCCAAGTCGGCCCGGTACCCCGTCGCGGCGATCACGTGGTCGGCCTCCAGCACCCGCCCCCCGTCCAGGCGCAGGGCGACGCGTGCCCCGCCGGTCCCGGCGCCCCGTACCGAGGCGCCCAGGAGCGCGCGGCCCTGGGTGACCCCGATCCGGCTCGCCGTGAAGCGCTCCCGCAGCCACCACGCGCCGAGCGGCCCGAGCACGCGCCGCACCAGCGCGTGCCGTACCGCGGCGGGCAGGTAGCGGTACGCGTCGGCGTAGTACGTCAGCGCGTACAGCGACCACGCCCGCCCGAACGGCGACTCAGGGCGCAACCGGGGCTGCCGGTCGGGCGGCGCCCCGAACCCGACCGCGCGCCGCCCCCGCGCGAGGACCCGCACCGAGGCCGCTCCCGCCTCCGCGGCCAGCACCGCCGTCTCCAGCGCCGACTGCCCGGCGCCCACCACGACCACCTCGCGCCCCGCCAGCCCCCGCAGGTCCGCGTGCTGCGAGCTGTGGGACACCGGGCCCGCGACGGCGGCCAGCGCGGGCGGCAGATACGCGAACCCGCTCAGCCCCGTCGCCACGACGACCGCCGACGCCGCGAACTCCTCACCCGAGTCCAGCTTCACGGCGAACCCGGAGGACCCGGAGGACCCGGAGGACCCAGCGGCCCCCCGGTCCACCGAGACGACCCTGACCCGCTCCAGGCCGGGCACCAGCCGCTCCTGGAACCAGGACCCGTAGCGCGCGAACGTCTCGACGGGCACGAGGTCCCAGTCCGTCTCGTAGCGCCGCTCCCCCGCCGCGAGGCAGTAGTCGAGCAGCGCGTGCCCGGGCTGCGGCGCGTCGATGCTGGACGCGCCGGGCGTGGACTTCAGCAGCATCCCGGCCGGCATGCGCTCGCGCCAGCTCGCCATCGGATCGCCGAAGGTCCGTACGGGAATGCCGCGTGCTCTGAGATGCGCGGTCGTGGACAGCCCGTACGGGCCTGCCCCGATCACCACCACAGGTCGGTTCACCCTCGGTCTCCCCCTTCAGGTCCTCCGCCACAGCCCCCACAGATGCTTCGCCCCCGGCCCCACCACCCGCGCCAGCATCACCATCGCCGGCAGCGGATCGTCGGACGCGGCCCACGCCAGCTCCGTGCCGCCGACGCGGGCCCGCGTCGGCGCGTGCGGCGTCGTGTAGCCGCCGCGCCCGCGCCGGTATGCGAGCCGCGCGGCCGGGTCGATGTGCTCCACCACGTACCGGTCCCCGTCCCGCTGCTCCCCCGTCGGCACCGCGCGCCCCGTCAGGTCGAGGTGCTGCGCGCGCACGACGTCGACGCCCGCGTCGTTCTCGAAGAGCCGGAACTGAGCGCCCATACGGGGGTTGAAGTCGAGGAGCTTGTAAAGGCCGTCGCGCCGGTCGAAGCGCCAGTCCAGGTCCACGATGCCGACGAACCCGACCCGCTTCACGAACTGCGCGGACAGCTCAGCGAGTTCGGGGTTGCCGACGACGTACGCGCACGCCGTCATGCCCGCGTGCGGCGGCCAGGACCGCACCTTCACCCCGGTGAACGCCGCCTTCGGCTGGCCACCCGCGCCGAAGCAGCCGTGCACGATCCAGTCCTCGGCCTCCTCGCGCGGCAGATACTCCTGGAGGATCACGTCAGGGCGCGCGCCCCACCCCCGCGCGAGCGCCAGCAGCTCCCCGGGCCCGCCGATCCGCGTCGTGCCGGGCACGGCCGGGTGCGCACGCCGTACGAACGCCTCGCGGTTCTTCGCGACGAGCGGGAAGCGCGCCCGCGCCGCGAACCGCTCCACCTCCTCGTACGACTCGGGGAACGCGGCGGCGGGCGAGGCCACACCGTGCTCGGCGCACAGCTCGTGCAGCCCCTGCTTGCTGGCCAGCCGTCGCGGCAGCCCGGGCTCGACGGCGGGGAAGAGGAACCACTCGGCCAGCGCGTCCTGGTGCTCGGCGATGAGCACGGCGGCCTCTTCATCGGTCGGTATCAGCACCGAAGGGCGTCCGATGCGACGGCCCGCGCGGGCGAGCCCGTCCAGCAGCCGCTCGGGGCTCTCCCGGCCGCTCGTCGGCCAGACGAACGGTTCCCGCAGGTAGCGGGACCGCGCTGCCGGGGTCCAGCGGTCCTCGGTGATCGCGTACATGGGCACACCGAGCCGTCCCAGGCTGCGGATCGCGCCCACGCCTCCGTGGTGCAGCGGATACCGGCCGATCTTGACGATCAGGCCGGGCACGGACCGGTCCACGTCCAAGCGGCCCAAGCGGCCCAAGCGGCCCAAGCGCGCACCCCTGCTCGACACCTGCCCTCGCCCCCCAACACGGCCACGGGACACGGCAACATCAGCACGGCAACGTCAGCGTGACGACGCAACGACGCGACGACGGCCCTCCCCCGCGCACCCCTCCCCTCCGCACGCTAAGGGCGAATTTTCCATTCCGCTCGGACGTATCACGACATGAAGCACTCTTTGCCCTGTCTTTGCGGCCCTTCAAGGAAGCCCCGCCTCCCCGTACTGTGATCTCCCGGAGGGGCACCCCTCCCCCGCGCGGCCCGCCCGTCCCGCACCCCACGACGGCCCCGGGCCCCGCTCCTGACCGGCAGCGCCTCCCGAAGGCGCAGCGACCTCGAAGGCGAGGCACCCGTATGACCGACGCGCACCCGCTCGACCTCCCCGAAGGCGACCTCTTCGGACCGGACAACCTGCCGTACGGACTGTTCACCACGGCGGAGACACCCGAGCGGCACCGCATCGGCGTCCGGTACGGCGCCCACGTGCTCGACGCGGGCGCCGTGGCGGCGGCGCTCGGCTCGGAGCACACCGCGCTGCTCCAGGCCCCCGCGCTCAATCCGCTGATGGCGGCCGGACGGCCGGTCTGGGACGCCGTACGGGCCGAGCTGCGCGGCTGGTTCACGGACCGCGCCCACGCGGCGGTCGTCACCCCGCACCTGTGGTCGCTGTCCGCCGTGACCCTCCACCTCCCGTTCGCGGTGGCGGACTACGTGGACTTCTACGCGAGCGAGCACCACGCCACCAACGTCGGCAGGATCTTCCGCCCGGACGGCGACGCGCTGACGCCCAACTGGAAGCACCTGCCGATCGGTTACCACGGCCGCGCGGGCACCGTCGTCGTCTCCGGCACCCCGGTCGTGCGCCCGCAGGGGCAGCGCAAGCCGCGCGACGAGACCGTGCCCGCCTTCGGGCCCTCGCGGCGGCTGGACATCGAGGCGGAGGTCGGCTTCGTCGTCGGCACCCCGACCCAGCTCGGCACCTCCGTGCCGCTCTCCGCCTTCCGCGACCACGTCTTCGGGGTGACGCTCCTCAACGACTGGTCGGCGCGCGACATCCAGGCGTGGGAGTACGTGCCGCTGGGCCCGTTCCTCGGCAAGTCCTTCGCGACGTCCGTCTCACCATGGATCACCCCGCTCCCCGCGCTCGACGCGGCCCGCACCGCGCCCCCGGCCCGCGACGTGCCCCTGCTCCCCTACCTGGACGACGCGGGCGAGGCCGAGCCCGGCGGCCTCGACCTGCGGCTGACGGTCACGCTCAACGGCCACACCGTCGCCGAGCCGCCCTTCTCCGCCATGTACTGGACGGCCGCGCAGCAGCTCGCCCACATGACGGTCAACGGCGCCTCCCTGCGCACCGGCGACCTCTACGCCTCGGGCACGGTCAGCGGGCCCGAGCCGGGGCAGCGCGGCTCGCTGCTGGAGCTGACGTGGGGCGGGAGCGAACCGCTCGAACTGCCCGACGGGAAGCGGGCGTTCCTGGAGGACGGCGACGAGGTGGTCCTCAGCGCCTGGGCGCCGGGCCCCGGCGGCACCCGTATCGGCATGGGCGAGGTCCGTGGCACGGTCAGCCACTCGGCCTGACGCGGGAACGCCCCGCCCCCCGGGCTCCCAGGGCTCTCCGGGGAGGGGAGGCGGGGCGTGCGCTCACGCGAACTGGTCGTAGACAGCGCGCACATACTCGGCGCTGCGCTCGGAGCCGATGATCCCGGCGCCCATCTTGTTCATCACGTACGAGATGGTCAGCCGACGGTCCAGATCCATGATGATCACGGAGCCGCCCCAGCCGCCCCAGAAGCAGATCCGCCCGTCGGGCAGCCACGGGAGCGACTCCTGGCACGGCAGCCCGAAGCCGATGCCCCAGCGCAGCGGGATGCCGAGAACGAGATCGGTGCCTTCCGCCTGGACGTCGAAGACGAGGTCGATCGTCTTCCCGCCGAGCAGCCGCACCCCGTCGACCTCGCCGCCGCGCGCCAGCGCCGAAAGCATGCGGGCGACGGAGCGCGCGTTGCCGTGGCCGTTCACCGCGCCGAGGTCCGCGGCGCGCCACTCCGCCGTGTTGGCGGCCTCGGCGCTGCCCGCTGGCCCGGTCATGCTCTTGTAGGCGGGGCTCTGCGGGTCGATGGCGGAGAAGTCGATGTCCAGCGGGGGCGGCGGGACGACGTCCGCGATGCGGTGCGCGTCCCGCTCGGCGGCGCCGATCTGGAAGTCGGCGCCCAGCGGGCCCGCGATCTCCTCGGCGACGAACCGCTTCAGCGGGCGCCCGTCGACCCGGCGGACGACCTCGCCGATGAGGTGCCCGTAGTTCATGAGGTGGTAGCCCGACGCGCTGCCCGGCGTCCACCACGGGGCCTGCGCCGCCATGCGCGCGGCGGCGCCCCGCTCGTCGTAGAGGTCCTCGACCGAGGCGGGCTGCTCCAGGCCCGAGACGCCGGAGGTGTGCGAGAGCAGATGGCGGATCTCGACGTCCTGCTTGCCGTTGGCCGCGAACTCCGGCCAGTACGTGGCCACCGGCGCGTACACGTCCAGTTGGCCCCGGTCCACGAGCATGAGCGCGGCGAGCGCTGTGACGGTCTTCGTCGTGGACCACACGTTGACGAGGGTGTCCTCGTCCCAGGCGACGGTGCGGGCGGTGTCGCGGTGGCCGCCCCAGACGTCGACGACACGCTCGCCGTCGATGTCCACGACCAGCGAGGCCCCCAGCTCCTCACCGGATTCGAGGTTCTTCTCCAGTGCGGCGCGTACGGCCTCGAAGCGCGGCTCGGATATGCCCTGAAGGTGCGTCATGGTCGTTCGCTCTCCCTTTTCGCTTGTACGGGCACGGCTCTCACGCGAGCCGTGCCCGTACAACTCGCCCGCA
Source organism: Streptomyces daliensis (assembly GCF_054782395.1). Classification (NCBI taxonomy): domain Bacteria; kingdom Bacillati; phylum Actinomycetota; class Actinomycetes; order Kitasatosporales; family Streptomycetaceae; genus Streptomyces; species Streptomyces daliensis. The sequence continues at coordinate 25,111 of NZ_BAAGSO010000130.1, forward strand.
CCGCCAGCCTGTTCCGCGTCAGCCGGTGGTGAGGACCTTGTCCAGTTCGTCCCAGCGGGCGACCTCGCAGCCGTTGCCGCGGTCGTAGTCCGCGTCGACGCGGCGGCCCGACCAGGTGCCCTCGATGTGGGCCGTGGCGGGCCCGCCGTGGATCTGGGTGCACGGGGTGCCGTGTGAGGTGGGCGCGAAGGTGTCCTGGCCCCAGCGGGAGTTGCCGTCGAGCTGTTCGCAGGCGGCCCGCGCGTTCGGGTGGGTGCCGCCCGCGGGGTGGCAGTCGAGGGTGTACGTCCTGGCGTCGGCGGGGTCGCCGGTCTCCGAGACGGTGACGGTGAGGCTGTCCGAGGGCCGCTCGACGGGCGTCGGCAGCGGGAGAGGCGCGGCGGGCGCGGCTGTCGCCGGGGACAGCGCGGCGCTGGACGTGGCGGCTGCCGCGAGGACGACGACGGCAGTGGCGGCGAAACGGCGCATCAACATGGGTGAGGCTCCTGAGAGGGACGTTCCGGGACGGATGGCCGGGTGACGATGGACATGCCATGTCACCCTCGGCCCCACCAACGCGCGCCAGCGCTGGAGGTTGCGGCCTCACGCGCCGTACCCCTCGCACGGGTGGTGCCCGGCGCTCCTGTCCGAACGCCGGGCACCAGGCACCCGTGAAAAACCCCGGAACGCCGGGATCAGCCGCCGCTGGGCAGCAGCTTCTCCAGCTCCTTCGGGTCCTTGGGCAGCGTCTTGGGCGCGTCGGCCACCTTGCCGTACGTGTCGGTGTCGCCGCCGTTCCACGCCACCTTGAGGGACTTGGCCTCCAGCTTCTCGACGGTGCCGTTGGTGCGCTCCTCGCCGATGCCGCCGGGGCACTTGAGCGTCAGCGTCTGCTGGTCTCCGCCGCCGGTGGCCCGGCCCGTGCAGGTCTTGCCGTCGCGCAGCAGGGTGACGCCGTCACCGGCGATGGTGAGGACGAAGTCCTCGCCGTCCACCTTCATGGTCCACACGCCGGAGAGGGTCACGGGCGCGTCGTCCGCCGGTTCCTGGCTCCCCTGCCCCGCTGACGCCCCGGCCGACGGCTTCGCCTCGCTGCCACCGCCCCCGCTGCCGCCGTCGTCGCCGCCGCTCCCGCAGCCGCTCACCAGCAGCCCAACCGCCGCCACAGCGACCGCTGCCCCCGTCATCCGCGCTGATGTGCGCACGTGCGTTTCCCTCCGTCTGGTTCTCGTCCGGCTGACCGCCGGACCCTGATCGTCGCCAGGATCACGACAAGCTAGCAGGGCGCCCGTACGGGGGCACGGGGGGCCTTTCAGGCCGCGTGCGGGCGCAGCCGCGCGGCGCCGCGTCCCAGATGGACGGCCGCGGCCAGCGGGATCACCATGGCGATCAGGTGTGCGCCGAAGACCCCGGCGGAGGTGAGGCCGCTGGTGAAGGCGAACGGCGCGGCAGCCGCGGGGATCACCAGCAGGGGCGAGAGTGCGCAGACGGCGCCCAGGCGCTTGTCCCGCCGGGACCACGCCGTGGAGCGCCAGATCCTTACGACGGCGACGACGGCCAGGACGAGGCCGATGCCCAGGACCCAGAACGGGGCGGCCAGCACCATCATGACCAGGGTCAGCGTGGTGCGCGCGCGGCTCTCCGGCCGCAACGGGTCGACGCCGGGCTCTTCGGCGATCGCGGCGGCGGCGATCTCCCGAGGGGTGCCGAGCCGGTCCAGGGCCTGCTGGACCGTCGCGTCATCGGCGTCCTGCGGCAGCACGGACTCGATGTGTTCGCGCAGGTCAGCGACCAGCTCGCGGCGCCGTTCGTCGGACAGCACCGCCGCCTCCCGCTCGACCGAGGCCAGGTAGGCGCGGACCAGCGGGTGGGTCAGGGGCTCGCTCATGATTCAGCTCCAGGATCGAGGAATCGGTCGACAGCATCGCGGAAACCGGGCCAGTGCCCGGAGAACTCCTCCAGCGCCTGCCGGCCTTGGTCGGTCAGCTCGTAGTACCTGCGGGACGGCCCGCTGGCCGACTCCGTCAGGAACGTGTCCGCCAGGCCGCTTCTGCGCAGACGGGACAGCAGCGGATACAGCGTTCCCTGGCTGGTCGCCATGACCGGCGTGTCCGCGAGCGCGTCCAGTAGTTCCACCCCGTAGCGGGGCCTGTCACGCAGCAACGCCAGGACGCAGAACTCCAGCACGCCCTTGCGCAACTGGCTCACGCCGCGGACGTCCCTCGGGTTGCTTGCTTCACCAGCTACCATGCAATGCATACTAGGTGCCGTGTCAACCCGGCTCGGCCCACGCAGCGCCCGCCCTTGGACGCCACACCATGCACACACCCCCTCTGTGCACGGCTGTTAGGTTGACATGCACCCTGAACACACGGCCTCACCATGCGCCCCGGAACCGGCGGCGCGCGGAAGCGGCGACATCAGCGGAGACAATCGAGGGGATCACGAACGTGCGCACTTCGACCCGGACGCTCGCCGTCGCGGCGGCGGTCGCGGCCGGACTGGCTCTCACCGGATGCGGTGGCGGCAGCGACGGCGGCAACGGCGACGACAAGGCCGAAGCGAAGCCCAGCCAGGAGGCGCAGCCCTCGCAGCAGCCCGCGGGCGAGCCCGGCGAGCTGGACGGCATCTGGGGCACCAGCACCGAGGACGCGGCGACGGGCGGTGAGCAGGAGGTGCTCACCATGTCGCAGGGCAAGGCCGTCCTCGTCGTGGGGAAGACCATGTGCGAGGGCGCCGTGGACAGCGCGGCGCAGCCGGTGACCGCCACCTTCAAGTGCCCCGACGGGAACAAGGACTACGCGAAGGGCACGCTCGTCGCCTCCGGCAAGAAGCTCACCGTCACCTGGGCGTCCGGCGCCAAGTCGGCCATGACCAAGAAGGCGGGCGCCTCCCAGTTGCCGACGCAGATGCCCAGCGGGATGCCAACCGAGGCACCGAGCGACATGCCGTCCGAGGCGCCCACCGAGGCGCCGAGCGCGGCGCCCGGCAACTGACCCGACGACTGAGTCCCGCACGCGAGCGTGCCGCGCCCCGCACCCCTTCACGGGGCGGGACGCGGCACGTCGCATGCGCGCAGGAGAGCCTGCCGGTTACCGGACGAACACCCCGGCCTGACCCGCCAGATCCAGGAAGTACTGCGGCGCCACACCCAGCACCACGGTGACGGCGACCCCCACCGTGATGGCGGCCGTCGTCATGATGCTGGGGACCGCGACCGAGGGCCCGTCGGCCTGCGGTTCGCTGAAGAACATCAGCACGATGACGCGGATGTAGAAGAACGCCGCGATGGCCGACGAGACGACGCCCACGACCACCAGCGCCCCGGCCCCGCCCTCGGCCGCCGCCTTGAAGACGGCGAACTTGCCGGCGAAGCCCGACGTCAGCGGGATCCCGGCGAAGGCCAGCAGGAAGACGGCGAACACGGCGGCCAGCAGTGGCGAACGCCGCCCGAGTCCCGCCCACTTCGACAGGTGTGTCGCCTCGCCCCCCGCGTCCCGCACCAGCGTGACCACGGCGAACGCGCCCAGCGTCACGAAGGAGTACCCCGCCAGGTAGAACAGCACCGAGGAGACGCCGTCCTCCGAGGTGGCGATGACGCCCGCGAGGAGGAAGCCCGCGTGCGCGATGGAGGAGTAGGCGAGCAGCCGCTTGATGTCGGTCTGGGTGATGGCGACGATCGCGCCCGCCAGCATGGTGAGGATCGCGACCCCCCACATCACGGGCCGCCAGTCCCAGCGCAGCCCCGGCAGCACCACGTACAGCAGCCGCAGCAGCGCCCCGAACGCGGCGACCTTCGTGGCGGCGGCCATGAAGCCGGTGACCGGGGTCGGCGCGCCCTGGTACACGTCGGGCGTCCACATGTGGAAGGGCACGGCGCCGACCTTGAACAGCAGCCCCATGATCACCATCGCGCCGCCGATGAGCAGCAGCGCGTCGTTGCCCGTGGAGTCGGCCAGCGCCGCGTTGGTGGTCTGCTCGGCGTTGGCGACGACGCGGGCGATGCCCGAGTAGCCGACGGTGCCCGCGTAGCCGTAGAGCAGGGCCGTGCCGAAGAGCAGGAAAGCCGAGGAGAAGGCGCCCAGCAGGAAGTACTTGACCGCCGCCTCCTGGCTGAGCAGCCTGCGGCGCCTGGCCACGGCGCACAGCAGGTACAGCGGCAGCGAGAAGACCTCAAGGGCGATGAACAGCGTCAGCAGGTCGTTCGCCGCCGGGAAGATCAGCATGCCGCCGACCGCGAAGAGCAGCAGCGGGAAGACCTCGGTGGTCGTCCAGCCCGCCTTCGTGGCCTCCCGCTCGCCCTCGCCGCCGGGTACGGCCGCGGGCTGCGCCGCGAAGGAGTCGACCCGGTTCCCCGATCCGTGGGAGACCGGCTCCAGCTTGCGCTCGGCGAAGACGAACACCGAGACGAGCGCGACCAGCAGGATCGTGCCCTGGAGGAAGAGCGCAGGGCCGTCCACCGCGATGGCGCCCATGCCCGCGATCTGCGCCTTGCTGGTGCCGTGCCCGCTGACGGCGAGCCCGACGACGGCCGCGAAGGACGCGGCGAGCGCCAGCGAGGAGAGCAGCACCTGGGAGCCGTAGCGGACCTTACGGGGCGCGAACGCCTCGATGAGGATGCCGATGACGGCGGCGGTCAGGACGATCAGCGTCGGCGAGAGCTGTCCGTACTCGATCGTCGGGGCCTGGAGCTGTTCCGCTCCGAGTGTCCACAGGCTGGGGACGGCTTCGGCCGCTCCCGCCGTTACCACCGCGCTCACTCGTGGTCACCTCCGCCGTGGGGCTCCGGCTTGTAGTCGAACCAGCCCTTGTCGGCGACTGGATGTTCTGGCTTCGGGTGCGTGTCGGGCACGTCCTTGCGGACGTCGGACAGGGTGTGCTCGACCGCCGGGTTGACGATCTCGGTGAGCGGCTTCGGGAAGACGCCCAGGAAGATCAGCAGGGCGATCAGCGGGGTGATGACGGCCAGCTCCCGCGCCCGCAGGTCCGGGATGCGCTCGATCTCGGGCTTCTCGACGGGCCCCGTCATCGTCCGCTGGTACAGCAGCAGCACGTACAGCGCGGCCAGGACGATGCCCGCCGTGGCCACGATGCCAGCGGCCGGGTAGCGGCTGAACGTGCCGACCAGGACGAGGAACTCGCTGATGAACGGGGCGAGGCCCGGCAGCGACAGCGTCGCGAGCCCGCCGATCAGGAAGGTCCCGGCGAGGACCGGGGCCACCTTCTGGACCCCGCCGTAGTCCGCGATGAGGCGCGAGCCGCGACGGGAGATCAGGAAGCCAGCGACGAGCATCAGCGCGGCGGTCGAGATCCCGTGGAAGACCATGTAGAGCGTCGCGCCGCCCTGGCCCTGGCTGGTCATCGCGAAGACGCCCAGGATGATGAAGCCGAAGTGGGAGATGGACGCGTAGGCCACCAGGCGCTTGATGTCGCGCTGTCCGACGGCCAGCAGCGCCCCGTACAGGATGCTCACCAGCGCCAGCACGATCACCACGGGCGTCGCCCAGGCGCTGGCCCCCGGGAAGAGGCCGAGGCAGAAGCGGAGCATCGCGAAGGTGCCGACCTTGTCGACGACCGCCGTGATCAGCACCGCGACCGGGGCCGTGGCCTCCCCCATGGCGTTGGGCAGCCAGGTGTGCAGCGGCCACAGCGGCGCCTTGATCGCGAAGGCGAGGAAGAAGCCGAGGAAGAGCAGCCGCTCCGTGTTGGTGGCCATGCTCAGCTCGCCGGAGGCGCGGGCCTCGACGATCCGCTGGAGCGAGAAGGTGCCCTCGCCCAGCTGGTCGGCGGTGACGGCGTAGAGACCGACGACCGCGGCGAGCATGATCAGGCCGCCCGCGAGGTTGTAGAGCAGGAACTTCACGGCCGCGTACGAGCGCTGCTTGGCACCCTCGTCCTCACCGGCCGCGTGGGCGCGGTCCCCGAAGCCGCCGATGAGGAAGTACATCGGGATGAGCATGGCTTCGAAGAAGATGTAGAAGAGGAACACGTCGGTCGAGGCGAAGGAGATGATCACCATCGCCTCGACGGCCAGGATCAGCGCGAAGAAGCCCTGGGTGGGCCGCCAGCGGCTGCTCGTCCTCTCTCCTTCGGCGGGATCGGCGTCGTGCCAGCCCGCCGCGATGATGAACGGGATCAGCAGCGCCGTCAGCCCGATCATCGCGGCGCCGATGCCGTCGACGCCCACCTCGTACCGCACCCCGAAGTCCGCGATCCAGGCGCGGGACTCGGTGAGCTGGTAGCGGGCGCCGCCCGGGTCGAACCGTACGAGCACCACGGCCGCGAGGACGAGCGTGGCCAGCGAGACCAGCAGGGCCAGCCACTTGGCTGCCGTGCGCTTCGCGGCGGGCACGGCCGCTGTGGCGACCGCGCCGAGCGCGGGCAGCACGGCCGTGGCCGTCAGCAGGGGAAATGACATAACTCAGACCGCCCTCATCAGCAGGGTCGCGGCGACCAGGACCGCCACGCCGCCGAACATCGAGACCGCGTAAGAGCGGACGAAACCGTTCTGGAGCCGCCGCAGCCGCCCGGAGAGGCCGCCGAAGGTCGCGGCCGTGCCGTTGACGACACCGTCGACCAGCGAGTGGTCGAGGTAGACGAGGCTGCGGGTGAGGTGCTGGCCGCCCTGGACGAGGACGACGTGGTTGAAGTCGTCCTGGAGCAGGTCGCGCCGGGCCGCGCGGGTGAGCAGTCCGCCGCGCGGGGCGACGGCCGGTACGGCCTTGCGCCCGTACTGGAGCCAGGCGGCGCCGACGCCGATGAGCAGCGCGACGACGGTCGCGGAGGTCACGGCGGCGGCCGAGAGCGGCGAGTGGCCGTGCTCGAACTGCGTGACCGGCTCCAGCCAGTGGACGAGCGACTCGTTGAACTTGAACAGCCCGCCGGCGAAGACCGAGCCGAAGGCCAGCACGATCATGGGGACCGTCATGGACTTCGGGGACTCGTGGGGGTGCGGTTCGTTGCCCTGCGCGTCGGGCTGCCAGCGCTTCTCGCCGAAGAACGTCATCACCATCACGCGCGTCATGTAGTACGCGGTGATCGCGGCGCCCAGCAGGGTGACCGCGCCCAGGATCCAGCCCTGGGTGCCGCCCTTGGCGAAGGCGGCCTCGATGATCTGGTCCTTGGAGAAGAAGCCCGACAGACCGGGGAAGCCGATGATCGCGAGGTAGCCGAGGCCGAACGTCACGAAGGTGACCGGCATGTACTTCCGCAGCCCGCCATAGCGGCGCATGTCCACCTCGTCGTTCATCCCGTGCATCACGGAACCGGCGCCGAGGAAGAGCCCGGCCTTGAAGAAGCCGTGCGTGACCAGGTGCATGATGGCGAAGGCGTAGCCGATGGGGCCAAGACCTGCCGCCAGGATCATGTAGCCGATCTGCGACATCGTCGAGCCCGCGAGGGCCTTCTTGATGTCGTCCTTGGCGCAACCGACGATCGCACCGAACAGCAGCGTGACCGCGCCGACGACGACCACGACGGTCTGCGCGTCCGGCGCCTCGTTGAAGATCGCCCCGGAGCGGGTGATGAGGTAGACGCCCGCGGTGACCATCGTCGCGGCGTGGATCAGCGCGGAGACCGGCGTCGGGCCCTCCATCGCGTCCCCCAGCCAGGACTGGAGCGGCACCTGGGCCGACTTGCCGCACGCGGCGAGCAGCAGCATCAGCCCGATCCCCGTGAGCGTGCCCTCGGACGCCTCGGTCGCGGTGCTGAGCACCGGCGCGAAGGCGAACGAGCCGAAGGTGGTGAACATCAGGAAGATGGCGATGGCCAGGCCCGCGTCGCCGACGCGGTTGACGAGGAACGCCTTCTTCGCCGCCGTCGCCGCGCTGGGCTTGTGCTGCCAGAAGCCGATGAGCAGGTACGAGGCGAGGCCCACGCCCTCCCAGCCGACGTACAGCAGCAGGTAGTTGTCGGCCAGCACCAGCAGCAGCATCGCCGCGAGGAAGAGGTTGAGATAGCCGAAGAAGCGGCGGCACCGCTCGTCGTGCTCCATGTAGCCGATCGAGTAGATGTGGATCAGCGTGCCCACACCGGTGATCAGCAGCACGAAGGTCATCGAGAGCTGGTCGAGCTGGAAGGCGACGTCGGCCTGGAAGCTGTCGACGGGCACCCAGCTGAACAGGTGCTGGTGCAGTGCGCGTTCGTCCGGGTTCTTGCCGAGCATGTCGGCGAAGAGCACCGCGCCGATCACGAAGGACGCGGCGGCGAGCAGGCAGCCCAGCCAGTGCCCCGCCTTGTCGAGCCGTTTCCCGCCGCACAGCAGGATCGCGGCTCCGAGCAGCGGGGCGCCGACGAGCAGTCCGATCAATGACTCCACTGGTTCGTACCCCTTACAGCTTCATCAGGCTGGCGTCGTCGACCGAGGCCGAGTGACGGGAGCGGTACAGCATCACGATGATCGCGAGCCCGACGACGACCTCCGCCGCGGCGACGACCATGACGAAGAACGCCATGATCTGACCGTCGAGGTTGCCGTGCATGCGGGAGAAGGCGACCAGCGTGAGGTTGGCCGCGTTCAGCATCAGCTCCACGCACATGAACACCACGATGGCGTTCCGCCGGATGAGCACTCCGGCGGCGCCGATGGTGAACAGCAGGGCGGCCAGGTAGACGTAGTTGACGGGGTTCACCTGCGGGCCTCCTCTTCCTCGCGGGCCTCGCGGGCCTTACGGGCCTCGTTGATCAGGTCCTCGTCGCGCCGTGCCCGCTCCTCGCGCAGCGTCTCCTCAGGCACGCCCCGCTCCTGCCCGTGGTACTCGGCGGTGCGCTGCTCCAGCGCGGCGAGTTCGCGCAGCGACTCGGCGCTGACCTCGCGGATCTGGCCGCGCTGGCGCAGGGTCGCGCTGACGGTCAGGTCCGACGGGGTGCCGTCGGGGAGCAGTCCGGGGCGGTCCACCGCGTTGTGCCGTGCGTAGACGCCGGGCGCCGGGAGCGGCGGGAGCTGCACTCCGCCGCGCACCCGCTCCTCGGCCTGCTCGCGCTGCGACTTGGTCTTCTCGACGCGCTCGCGGTGCGTGAGCAGGGTGGCGCCGACGGCCGCGACGGTGAGCAGCGCGCCGACGACCTCGAAGGCCACCACGTACTTGGTGAACAGCAGGGAGGCCAGCGCCGGTACGTTGCCGCCCGCGTTCGCCTCCTTGAGCCCCATGAAGGAGCCCAGCGACGCCTGCCCGATCCCGGCGACGAGCAGGATGCCGAGCCCGAGCCCGCATCCTGCGGCCAGCCAGCGCTGGCCCTTGAGCGTCTCCTTGAGGGAGTCGGCTGCGCTGACGCCGACGAGCATCAGCACGAACAGGAACAGCATCATGACCGCGCCGGTGTAGACGACGATCTGGACGATGCCCAGGAAGTAGGCGCCGTTGGCGAGGTAGAACAGCGCCAGGATGATCATGGTTCCGGCGAGGCAGAGCGCCGCGTGCACGGCGCGCGGCATCAGCACCGTGCCCAGCGCGCCCAGCAGGGCGATGGTCCCCAGCACCCAGAACTGGAACGCCTCGCCCGAGGAGGTGACGGAGTCGGCGGCGAGGTGGAGCGTGGTCATCGGGACTCCCCCTTCGCGCCCTCGGAGCCTTCGCCTGCGCCGGTGCCGTTACCGGCTGCGGCGCTGTGGGCGAACCCGGCCGCCGCTCCGGTGCCGACGCCGCCGATGTCGTCCACGCCGCCCGCCGCCGCCGTGCCGCCCGCCTCTCCGGCGCCCTCGGCGACCGGCGAGGCGGCCGGTTCGCCGGGCCCGAAGGTCCCGGCGGACTCCTGCGGGTCGCCGCTGTCGGTCACGGTCTGCGGCACGGTGCCAGGGGCCGCCTCGGTGACCAGCCCGTTGTAGTAGTCCTTCTCCGTCATGCCGGGGAAGATCGCGTGCGGGCTGTCGACCATGCCCTCCCGCAGCCCCGCGAGCAGCTCGTCCTTGGTGTAGATGAGCGACTCGCGGGAGGAGTCGGCGAGTTCGTACTCGTTCGTCATGGTCAGCGCCCGCGTCGGGCACGCCTCGACGCACAGGCCGCACAGGATGCAGCGCAGATAGTTGATCTGGTAGACGCGGCCGTAGCGCTCGCCCGGGGAGTAGCGCTCCTCCTCGGTGTTGTCCGCGCCCTCCACATAGATCGCGTCGGCCGGACAGGCCCAGGCGCACAGCTCGCAGCCCACGCACTTCTCCAGCCCGTCCGGGTGCCGGTTGAGCTGGTGGCGGCCGTGGAAGCGGGGCGCCGTCGGCTTCTTGTACTCGGGGTACTGCTCGGTCAGCCGCTTCTTGAACATGCCCTTGAAGGTCACGCCGAAGCCGGCCACGGGGTTGTCAGGCACCGTCGTCTCCTTGTCCGTGGGGGGTCCCCTCAGCGCTGTCCCTGCTCTCACCGGGGGACCCACCGGGGGACCCGGCCGTACCGACGAGGGAGCGTTCACCCGGTTCCCCGCGCGGGCGCCTGCGGGGCACCGGCGGGAGGGTCTGTCCTGGCAGCGGGGGCACGGGATAGCCGCCCGCCATGGGGTCGAAGACCTCGGAAGCGGCCTTCTCCTTCTCGGCCTCCTCCTCCCGCTCCTCCTCGCGTCCCCGGAAGATGTCGACGACGAAGGAGATCAGCAGGAGCGCGACGGCGGCGCCGCCGACCCAGTAGACGATGTCGCTGAACCCGTAGCCCTCGTTCCGCATCGCCCGCACGGTGGCGACGAGCATCAGCCACACCAGCGAGATGGGGATGAGGACCTTCCAGCCCAGCTTCATGAACTGGTCGTAGCGCACGCGCGGGAGGGTGCCGCGCAGCCAGACGAAGAAGAACAGCATCACGTTGAGCTTGAGGAAGAACCACAGCATCGGCCACCAGCCGTGGTTGGCGCCCTCCCACCAGGTGGAGAGCGGCGCCGGTGCCCGCCAGCCGCCCAGGAAGAGGGTGACCGCGAGCGCGGAGACGGTGACCATGTGGATGTACTCGGCGAGCATGAACATCGCGAACTTGATCGAGCTGTACTCGGTCTGGAAGCCCGCCACGAGGTCGCCCTCGGACTCCGGCATGTCGAAGGGCGCGCGGTGCGCCTCGCCGACCATGGCCACCATGTAGATGAGGAACGAGACGGGCAGCAGACACGCGAACCAGGTGTCCGCCTGCGCGCCCACGATCGTCGAGGTGGACATCGATCCTGAGTGCAGGAAGACCGCGGCGAAGCTGAGGCCCATCGCGATCTCGTAGCTGATGATCTGCGCCGTCGCGCGGACGCCGCCCAGCAGCGGATACGTCGACCCGGACGACCAGCCCGCCAGCACCACGCCGTAGGCGGCGATGGAGGAGGTGGCGAGGATGTAGAGGATCGCCACCGGCAGGTCGGTGAGCTGGAGCGCCGTACGGGTGCCGAAGATCGACACCTCGTTGCCCGCGGGCCCGAAGGGGATCACGGCGATGGCCATGAACGCGGGGATGGCGCCGATGATGGGGGCCAGGATGTAGACGGCCTTGTCGGAGCCCTTGACGACGACGTCTTCCTTGAGCATCAGCTTGATGCCGTCGGCGAGGGACTGGAGCATGCCCCAGGGCCCGTGCCTGTTGGGTCCGACGCGCAACTGCATCCAGCCGACGACCTTGCGCTCCATGACGATGGAGATCAGGACCGTCACCATCAGGAACGCGAAGCAGAAGACCGCCTTGAGCGCGACCAGCCAGAACGGGTCCGTGCCGAACATCGACAGGTCTTCCTCGGCGAGGAGGGTCATGCCGCTCATCACGCCGTCACCTCCTGGTCCTCGCCCGCGTCAGCGGTGTGCGCTTCGGCGGCACCGGCCGTGATCCTGACGAGCGCCCCCGGCACCGCGCCGAGGTCCCGGTTGACGCCGCCGCCCACCGAGTTGAGCGGCAGCCACACCACCCGGTCGGGCATGTCCGTGACGCTCAGCGGCAGCCGCACGGCCCCGGACGGGCCCGCCACCGTCAGCAGCTCGCCGTCGGCGACCCCCGCCTCGGCCGCCGTGGCCGGGGAGAGCCGGGCGAGGGCCGCGTGCCGGGTACCGGCCAGCGCCTCGTCGCCCTCCTGGAGCCGTCCCTGGTCGAGCAGCAGCCGGTGCCCCGCGAGCACCGCCTCGCCAGGACCCGGCTGCGGCAGCCCCTGGGCCGTCGCCGCGGGGGCCGGTGCCTTGCTGCCCGACCAGCCGCCGAGCCGCTCGATCTCGCCGCGCGCCGTGCGCAGGTCGGGCAGGCCGAGGTGCACGTCGAGTGCGTCGGCCAGCATGTGCAGCACGCGCGCGTCGGTCTGCACATGCCGCCTGGTCATCTGGTCGGGCTTGAGCGCTGCCTCGAACGGGCGGCCCCTGCCCTCCCAGTTGAGGAACGTCCCGGACTTCTCCGCGACGGCCGAGACGGGCAGCACCACGTCGGCGCGGTCCGTCACCTCGCCGGGCCGCAGCTCCAGGCTGACGAGGAAGCCGACCGCGTCCAGCGCCGCGAGGGCGCGGGCCGGGTCGGGCAGGTCGGCCGGTTCGACGCCGCCGACGACCAGCGCCGCCAGCTCCCCCGTCGCCGCCGCCTCGATGATCTGGCCCGTGTCGCGCCCGTAGCGGCCCGGGAGTTCGGCGACGCCCCAGGCGCGGGCGACCTCGTCGCGGGCGCGCGGGTCGGTGGCCGGACGGCCGCCGGGCAGCAGCGTGGGCATGGCGCCCGCCTCGACGGCGCCGCGCTCGCCCGCGCGGCGCGGGATCCACACGAGCCGCGCGCCCGTGGCGGTGGCGGCCCGTACGGCGGCGGTCAGCCCGCCGGGCACGGCGGCCAGCCGCTCGCCGACGACGATCACCGAACCCTCGCCGCGCAGCGCCTCGGCGGCGACCTGTCCCCCGGCGTCCAGCCCTACGCCGCCCGCGAGCGCGTCGAGCCACTCGGTCTCGGTGCCGGGCGCTGCGGGAAGCAGGGTGCCCCCGGCCTTGACCAGGCCGCGGGTGGCGTGGCTGGCCAGCGAGAAGGTGCGCTGGCCGTGCTTGCGCATGGCCTTGCGCAGCCGGAGGAAGACGCCGGGCGCCTCCTCCTCGGACTCGAAGCCGACCAGCAGCACGGCGGGCGCCTTCTCAAGACCCGCGTAGGTGACCCCGGTGCCGTCCAGGTCCCTGCCGCGGCCCGCCACCTGGGAGGCGAGGAAGTCGGCCTCCTCCGTGGAGTGGACGCGGGCGCGGAAGTCGATGTCGTTGGTGCCGAGCGCGACGCGCGCGAACTTGGCGTACGCGTAGGAGTCCTCGACGGTGAGCCGTCCGCCCGTCAGCACCCCCGCCCTGCCGCGCGCGCCCGCGAGCCCCCTGGCAGCGGCTTCCAGCGCCTCGGGCCAGCTCGCCGGGGCGAGCACGCCGTCGTCGCCGCGCACGAGGGGGGTGGCGAGGCGGTCGGGGCGCTGCGCGTAGCGGAAGCCGAAGCGGCCCTTGTCGCAGATCCACTCCTCGTTGACCTCGGGGTCGTCTGCCGCGAGGCGGCGCATGACCTTGCCGCGCCTGTGGTCCGTGCGCGTGGCGCAGCCGCCCGCGCAGTGCTCGCACACCGAAGGCGAGGAGACGAGGTCGAAGGGGCGGGAGCGGAAGCGGTAGGCGGCCGAGGTCAGCGCGCCGACCGGGCAGATCTGGATGGTGTTCCCGGAGAAGTACGACTCGAAGGGGTCACCCTCCCCCGTGCCGACCTGCTGGAGTGCGCCGCGCTCCAGCAGCTCGATCATCGGGTCGCCCGCGATCTGGTTGCTGAACCGGGTGCAGCGCGCGCACAGCACGCACCGTTCGCGGTCCAGCAGCACCTGTGCGGAGACGGGCACCGGCTTCTCGAAGGTGCGTTTCTTCCCCTCGAACCTGGAGTCCGCCGAACCCGTGGACATCGCCTGGTTCTGGAGGGGGCACTCGCCGCCCTTGTCGCAGACGGGGCAGTCCAGCGGGTGGTTGATGAGCAGCAGCTCCATCACCCCGCGCTGGGCCTTCTCCGCCGCTGGCGAGGAGAGCTGTGTCTTGACGACCATGCCGTCGGTGCACTGGATGGTGCAGGACGCCATCGGCTTGCGCTGCCCCTCCACCTCGACGATGCACTGGCGGCAGGCGCCGGCCGGGTCGAGGAGGGGGTGGTCGCAGAAGCGGGGGATCTCGATGCCGAGCAGTTCGGCGGCCCGGATGACCAGCGTGCCCTTGGGCACGCTCACCTCCGCGCCGTCGATCGTCAGCGAGACGAGGTCCTCCGGCGGGATCGCCGCCTCCCCTCCTCCGGAGGGGGATGACGTGGTGACGGTCATGCGGGCACCTCCGTGTGGTGGTTCGCCGTGTCTGCCCACGCGGTGGATTTCGCGGGGTCGAAGGGGCAGCCGCCCTCCGAGATGTGCTGCTCGTACTCGTCGCGGAAGTATGTGAGCGACGAGAAGATCGGCGACGCGGCACCGTCGCCCAGCGCGCAGAAGGACTTGCCGTTGATGTTGTCGGCGATGTCGTCGATCTTGTCGATGTCGGCGAAGGACGCCTTGCCCGCCTCGATGTCGCGCAGCAACTGGACGAGCCAGTAGGTGCCCTCGCGGCAGGGCGTGCACTTGCCGCAGGACTCGTGCGCGTAGAACTCGGTCCAGCGGGTGACCGCGCGCACGACGCAGGTGGTCTCGTCGAAGCACTGGAGCGCCTTGGTGCCGAGCATGGATCCGGCGGCGCCGACGCCCTCGTAGTCCAGCGGCACGTCCAGGTGCTCCTCGGTGAGCATCGGGGTGGAGGAGCCGCCGGGCGTCCAGAACTTGAGGCGGTGGCCAGGGCGCATGCCGCCGCTCATCTCCAGGAGCTGGCGCAGCGTGATGCCGAGCGGCGCCTCGTACTGTCCTGGGTTGGCGACGTGGCCGCTGAGCGAGTAGAGCGTGAAGCCGGGCGACTTCTCGCTGCCCATGGAGCGGAACCACTCCTTGCCCTTGTGCATCAGGGCGGGAACCGAGGCGATCGACTCGACGTTGTTCACGACAGTGGGGCAGGCGTACAGGCCCGCCACCGCCGGGAAGGGTGGCCGCAGCCGAGGCTGTCCGCGCCGTCCTTCGAGCGAGTCGAGCAGCGCCGTCTCCTCACCGCAGATGTAGGCGCCGGCCCCGGCGTGGACGGTCAGCTCCAGCGGCTTGCCGGGGCCGAGCGCGTCGGGCCCGAGGTAGCCCGCCTCGTACGCCTCGCGGACGGCCGCGTGCAGCCGCCGCAGTACGGGGACGACTTCGCCGCGCAGATAGATGAACGCGTGCGAGGAGCGGATCGCGTGACAGGCGATCACGATGCCCTCGATCAGCGAGTGCGGGTTGGCGAAGAGGAGGGGGATGTCCTTGCAGGTGCCGGGCTCGGACTCGTCCGCGTTGACGACGAGATAGTGCGGCTTGCCGTCCCCCTGCGGGATGAACTGCCACTTCATGCCCGTCGGGAAGCCCGCGCCGCCGCGTCCGCGCAGTCCCGCGTCCTTGACGTAGGCGATCACGTCGTCGGGCGGCATGGCGAGGGCCTTGCGCAGCCCCTCGTAGCCGTCGTGGCGGCGGTAGGTCTCCAGCGTCCAGGGCTCGGGCGCGTCCCAGAAGGCGGAGAGGACGGGTGAGAGCAGCTTCTCCGGTGATTCCGTCGTCATCACTGGTCCTCCTCAGCCGTGGCCGGGTCCGGTGCGTCCGGCGACGACGCGGCGGTCTTCTGCGGTGCGTCGTGCGAGCTGGGGTGGGACGCGGGGGCCTCGCCGGGGTAGCGGGCGCCCTCGTCGGAGGGCTGCTCGCCGGGCGGGGCCGCCTCGCCGCGCGGGCTGACGACCCTCCCGTGCGGTGCCTCGCCGCGCGCCAGCCGCAGCCCGGCGAGGGAGGGTGCGCCCGCGCCGCCGGTGGCCTCGACGGCGCCGTCGCGCGGGTCGGGGAAGCCCGCGAGGATGCGCGCCGTCTCCTTGAACGTGCACATGGGGGCGCCCCTGGTGGGGGCCACCTCGCGGTCCGCGCGCAGGTCGTCCACGAGGCGCTTGGCGCTCTGCGGGGTCTGGTTGTCGAAGAACTCCCAGTTGACCATCACCACGGGCGCGAAGTCGCAGGCCGCGTTGCACTCGATGTGTTCGAGGGTGACCTTGCCGTCCTCGGTGGTCTCGCCGTTGCCGACGCCGAGGTGTTCCTTCAGCTCGTCGAAGATGGCGTCGCCGCCCATCACCGCGCACAGCGTGTTGGTGCAGACGCCGACCTGGTAGTCGCCGGAGGGCTTGCGCCGGTACATGGTGTAGAAGGTGGCGACGGCGTTGACCTCGGCCGTCGTGAGTCCGAGCATCTCGGCGCAGAACCGCTGCCCGGTGCGGGTGACGTGCCCCTCCTCCGCCTGCACGAGGTGCAGCAGGGGCAGCAGGGCCGAGCGGCTGTCGGGGTAGCGGCCGATGATCTCCTTCGCGTCGCCCTCCAGCCGTGCCCGGACGTCGTTCGGGTAGTCGGGCGCGGGCATCTGGGGCGTGCCCAGTTCCACGCGCTGCGCGGTCGGCGCGGGGGGTGTCCCCTCGGCGGGTGCGGTGGTCATCGGTCGACGCCTCCCATCACGGGGTCGATGGACGCGACGGCGACGATGACGTCGGCGACCTGGCCGCCCTCGCACATCGCCGCCATGGATTCGAGGTTGGTGAAGGAGGGGTCGCGGAAGTGCACGCGGTACGGGCGGGTGCCGCCGTCGCTGACCGCGTGGACGCCGAGTTCGCCCTTGGGGGACTCGACCGCCGCGTACGCCTGTCCCGGCGGGACCCGGAAGCCCTCGGTCACCAGCTTGAAGTGGTGGATCAGGGCCTCCATCGAGGTGCCCATGATGTTCTTGATGTGGTCCAGGGAGTTGCCGAGACCGTCCGGGCCGAGCGCGAGCTGCGCGGGCCAGGCGATCTTCTTGTCCCCGACCATGACCGGTCCTGGCTCCAGCCTCTCCATGCACTGCTCGATGATCCGCAGCGACTGGCGCATCTCCTCCAGGCGCAGCAGGAAGCGCCCGTAGGAGTCGCAGGTGTCGACGGTGGGGACCTCGAAGTCGTAGTTCTCGTAGCCGCAGTAGGGCTGCGCCTTGCGCAGGTCGTGCGGGAGCCCTGCCGAGCGGAGGATGGGCCCGGTGGCGCCGAGGGCCATGCATCCGGCGAGGTCGAGATAGCCGATGTCCTGGAGGCGCGCCTTGAAGACGGGGCTGCCGGTGCAGAGCTTGTCGTACTCCGGCAGGTTCTTCTTCATCTTCTTCAGGAACTCGCGCAGCGCGTCCATCGTCCCGGAGGGCAGGTCCTGGGCGAGGCCGCCGGGGCGGATGAACGCGTGGTTCATGCGCAGCCCGGTGATCAGCTCGAAGAGGTCCAGGACGAGTTCGCGGTCACGGAAGCCGAAGATCATGACCGTGGTGGCGCCCAGTTCCATGCCGCCGGTGGCGATGGCCACCAGGTGCGAGGAGAGCCGGTTCAGCTCCATCAGCAGGACGCGGATGACGTTGGCCCGGTCGGGCACGTCGTCCTCGATGCCGAGGAGCTTCTCGACGGCCATGCAGTAAGCGGCCTCGTTGAAGAACGGCGTGAGGTAGTCCATGCGCGTGACGAAGGTGGTGCCCTGCGTCCAGGTCCGGAATTCGAGGTTCTTCTCGATGCCGGTGTGCAGATAGCCGATGCCGCAGCGGGCCTCGGTGACCGTCTCGCCGTCGATCTCCAGGATGAGCCGGAGCACGCCGTGCGTGGACGGGTGCTGCGGGCCCATGTTGACGATGATGCGCTCGTCGTCGCTCTTGGCAGCGGCGGCGGCGATCTCGTCCCAGTCGCCGCCGGTGACGTCGTAGACGGTGCCCTCGGTGGTCTCGCGGATGCCCGCGGGCGCGTGCTGCGTGGTGGGGGTGCTCATCAGGTGTACGACCTCCGCTGGTCCGGAGCGGGAATCTGGGCGCCCTTGTACTCGACGGGGATGCCGCCGAGCGGGTAGTCCTTGCGCTGCGGGTGGCCCTGCCAGTCGTCGGGCATCATGATCCGCGTCAGCGCGGGGTGCCCGTCGAAGACGAGGCCGAAGAAGTCGTACGTCTCGCGCTCGTGCCAGTCGTTCGTCGGATAGACGTCGACGATCGAGGGGACGTGCGGGTCGCTGTCGGGGGCGCTGACCTCCAGCCTGACCACCCTGTTGTGGGTGATCGAGCGCAGGTGGTAGACGGCCCGCAGCTCGCGGCCCTTGTCGTCGGGGAAGTGGACGCCGCTGACGCCGGTGCACATCTCGAAGCGCAGCGCCGGGTCGTCGCGGAGCGTCCTGGCCACCTGGGGCAGGTGCTCGCGGGCGATGTGGAAGGTGATCTCGCGGCGGTCGACGACGGTCTTCTCGATGGCGTTCCCGGGCACGAGGCCCTGCTCCTCCAGCGCGCCCTCGAGTTCGTCGGCGATCTCGTCGAACTCGCCGTAGCCGTCGCGTCCGCGCGGCCCGCCGTACGGGCGTCCGCTGGCGCCGGGCAGCCGCACGGTGCGTACGAGGCCGCCGTAGCCGGAGGTGTCGGCGCCGTTTCGGGCGCCGAACATGCCGCGCCGTACGCCGATGACCTCGCCCGCCTCGTCGCGGGGGGCGGGGACGGAGCCGTTCGGCGCCTCCCCCTCCGGGTGCTGGTTGTCGTCGCTCATCGCAGCAGCCCCTTCATCTCGATGGTGGGGAGCGCGTTGCGCGCCGCTTCCTCCGCCTCGCGGGCCGCCTGCTCGCGGTTGACGCCGAGCTTCTCGCCCTGGACGTGCTGGTGGAGCTTGAGGATCGCGTCCATCAGCATCTCGGGGCGCGGCGGGCAGCCGGGCAGATAGATGTCGACGGGAACGATGTGGTCGACGCCCTGCACGATCGCGTAGTTGTTGAACATCCCGCCGGAGGAGGCGCACACGCCCATGGAGATGACCCACTTGGGGTTGGGCATCTGGTCGTAGACCTGACGCAGCACCGGGGCCATCTTCTGGCTGACCCGGCCTGCCACGATCATGAGGTCGGCCTGGCGGGGTGAACCGCGGAAGACCTCCATGCCGAAGCGGGCCAGGTCGTAGCGCCCGGCGCCCGTTGTCATCATCTCGATGGCGCAGCAGGCGAGTCCGAAGGTCGCCGGGAACATCGACGACTTACGCACCCACCCGGCGGCCTGCTCGACTGTGGTCAGCAGAAAGCCGCTCGGCAGTTTCTCTTCGAGTCCCATTACTTATGCCCCTAGTCCCATTCCAGGCCGCCGCGCCGCCAGTCGTAGGCGTAGGCGACACCGATGAGGGCGACGAAGACCAGCATTTCGACCAGGCCGAACATCCCGAGGGAGTCGAAGTGCACGGCCCAGGGGTAGAGAAAGATGATTTCGATGTCGAAGACGATGAAGAGCATCGCCGTGAGGTAGTACTTCACCGGGAACCGGCCGCCGCCCTCGGGCTGCGGCGTCGGCTCGATACCGCACTCGTAGGCTTCGAGCTTCGCGCGGTTGTACCGCTTGGGGCCGACGACTGAGGCCGTGACCACGGAGAAGATCGCGAAGGCCGCTCCGAGCGCTCCCAGTACCAGGATTGGCGTGTAGGCGTTCACCGCTCACCGCTCCTTCCAGTCGACCCCTGCTAGTCGACGCTGACTGCCGGCTGACTGCTGGGCCCGTGGCCCGCCCCATGAAGATCGCTCCTATGTGAGGCAGTTCACAAGCCCTCGCGGGAGGCATCTTATGCCTGGGGGTCTGTGATCTGCGACACGGGGTACGTCAACGACTTTGTGATCTCCACCACCTGACGGAGGATCATCAGGTCAGATGCCTGTTGATCTTCGTACGCGAAGCTCACGAGTGATCACCGGAGGTGACGGGCGACCGGCCGACGGGCCTCTTGCGGCGGCGCTCCTCTATCAAGCAGATCCACGCAAAGGCAAATTCGCGCTGGACAACGTCAACTGCTAGCTGCCGGATACCCTCACGGGTCATGGACGAGATCACCTTGACCGCCCTCGTACTGCTGTGCGTCGCCGCGGCGGCAGCGGGCTGGATCGACGCGGTGGTCGGGGGCGGCGGTCTCATCCTGCTTCCGGCCATGCTCATCGGCTTCCCGCACGTCCCACCCGTCTACGTACTCGGCACCAACAAGGCGGTCGCCGTCGCGGGCACCTCGATGGCCGCCGTGACCTACGCACGCAAGGCACCGCTCGACGCACGGCTGGCCCTACGGCTCGGCGGGCTGGCCATGGTGTCGGCGGGAGGGGGTGCGCTGTTTGCATCCGCGGTCGACAAAGAGGTCCTCAACCCACTGATCATGACGGTGCTCCTCGCGGTCGCCGCGTTCGTCGCGTTCCGCCCCCGGTTCGGCACGACCCCGGGGCACGGACCCGTCACGGGGAAGAGGGTGGCGGCGGCGCTGGCCGTGGCGGGCGGGGTCATCGCGTTCTACGACGGGCTCATAGGGCCGGGTACCGGGACGTTTCTGGTGATAGCGCTCGTGGCGCTCCTCCATATGGACATGGTGACGGCGTCGGCCACGGCGAAGGTCGTGAACGTCGGCACAAACCTGGGCGCCCTCGCCGTATTCACCTCACACGGCACCGTCCTGTGGACCGTCGCCCCCTTTCTCGCCCTCGCGAACCTCGGCGGCGGATGGGTCGGGGCGCATATGGCGCTCAAGAACGGGAATGGGTTCGTCCGGATCGTTCTGCTGACCGTCGTGACGGCACTGGTCGCGAAGCTGGGCTACGACCAATGGGGCGGATAAGACCCCCAACATCCGATGTGCTCCGGGACTTGAGCCTCGTCCCGTGACCTATGCCACGCGTTTTCGCGGCAGCCGCTGCCATCTTTGCGCCCGAGACCTCACCGTGATATGCCAAAAGATCAATTCAGGCATTGCGGACAACTGCGTGGTCACGGGCCCGTAGTTGGGCATTGAAGGGGGCTCTGAAAACGACTTGTGAAGATCAATAAGGGGCCAACTCGCCGTGTACGCGACGACTGTGGCGCATCGCACCTTTATTGAACGGAACCTCGCGCCCCTGCTACCCATTCCCTCATGTCCCCGAAAGCTCAGATACCCAGCCACCGGAAGCCCCGCTCCAGCAAGATGAATGTGGCGCTGCGTGCGGGTGTGACTGGCGGCGTCATGGGCACCATCGCGCTGACCACGGCGGCCTCCCCCGCCCTCGCGTCCGCCGACAAGAACGCGCCTGCCGAGACGGTCGAGATGCCGACCCTCTCCAGCGACCTGTCCAGCTCCGCCACCCAGGCCGCCGACTCGCTTGAGATGAGCGCCCTGCACTACGAGCTCCAGGAGGCTCAGCAGACGGCCGCCGAGAAGGCGCGCGAGCAGGCCAAGGAGACCAAGGAGAAGGCCGAGGCGAAGGCCAGGGCCGAGGCCAAGCGCAAGGCGGAGGAGGCCCGCAAGAAGGCCGCCGAGGCCAAGGAGCGCGCCTCCCGCTCCGCCGAGCGCACCTCGCTCGCCTCCGCTTCCGGGTCCACCTCGACCGCGCCCGTCGGCAGCGGCAATGTCGCCACCCTGATCGGCTTCCTCAAGGCCCAGGTCGGCAAGGCGTACGTCTCCGGCGCCACCGGGCCCTCCGCCTACGACTGCTCCGGGCTGACGTCGGCCGCGTTCAAGCAGATCGGCGTGGACCTCCCGCGCGTCTCCCAGGACCAGTCCACGACCGGCACCGAGGTCGGCCTCGGCAACCTCCAGCAGGGCGACATCCTCTACTGGGGCGGCAAGGGCAGCGCCTACCACGTGGGCGTCTACGTCGGCGGCGGCAAGTTCATCGGCGCCCAGAACTCCTCGACGGGCGTCGTCGAGCGCGACCTGAGCTACGACCAGCCGAGCGGCGCGGTCCGCGTTCTCTGACGCGCCCTGCGGCGTCACGCGCATCCCCGCACACCGGCACCGGTGCCGGCACCGGTACCCCGGTGACATACCGGCCTGAACACGGACGAAGGGCCCCCTCCCGCGCGAGGCGAGGGGGCCCTTCGCCGTGCCTCCTCCGCAGGGCCCCGCGCGAGCGGCGGGGGTGGAGGCGCGGGTCCGGCGCGCTCCCGTGCGCTCTGTCGGCAGGCCCCGGCCAGAACTACCGTCGAAAACCGCTCAGGAACCGGCACAGGCCAGAGAGAAGGGCGGGCCATGGCAGCAGGCGGTGACGAGAACGACCGGCAGACCGGCGACGGCGAGGTCGGCGGACCGTATTCCCGTGCGGACGACCCCGGCAATCCGATGCCGGAAGACGACGGCACCACCGACCCCGACGCCGAGGACCGATGATGGCGCCCGCGCAGGACGTGCGGGAGGAATGCGTGCGGGAGATGGACGCCAAGCGCGGCTTCGGCACCACGTGGCTGCGAGAGGCGTTCCTCGCCGTGCCCCGCGAGCACTTCGTACCCGACCGAGTGTGGTGGCCCGATCCCGGCCCGGACGGCCGCTGCCCCCTCCTCGACCGTACGCGCAAGCCCCGGGCCTGGCTCAAGGCCGTCTACCTGCCCGGAGTTCCGCTGATCACGCAGATCGACGACGGTGCCGTACCCCCAGACGGCCCGGCCTCCGGCGCCTGGACCTCCAGCATCTCCTCACCCGGGGTCGTGATCGAGATGCTGCGGCACCTCGCCCTCGGTCCCGGCGACCGCGTGCTGGAGATCGGCACCGGCACCGGCTACAACACGGCGCTCCTCGCCCACCGCACCGGCACCGGCCG
This sequence comes from Streptomyces daliensis, assembly GCF_054782395.1. Taxonomy (NCBI): domain Bacteria; kingdom Bacillati; phylum Actinomycetota; class Actinomycetes; order Kitasatosporales; family Streptomycetaceae; genus Streptomyces; species Streptomyces daliensis. The sequence continues at coordinate 47,686 of NZ_BAAGSO010000130.1, forward strand.
TCTCACCTCGATCGAGATCGATCCCGAGGTCGCCGACCGGGCCCGCACGGCCCTGCACGGCCTCGGCCTCCACCCGCGCCTGCGCTGCGGCGACGGTGAGGACGGCCACACCGGCGACGCACCGTACGACCGGGTCCTGGCCACCGCCTCCGTACGACGCGTCCCCTACGCCTGGATCCAGCAGTTGCGCCCGGGCGGTGTCCTGCTGCTCCCCCTCGACTCCCCTTTCGGACACGACCTTCTGGTGCGCCTGACCGCGGACGGCGAAGGCCGCGCCCAGGGGCGGCCCGTCGCCCGCGTCGAGTTCATGCGCACCCGCGGCCAGCGCGGCGGGAGTGCTTCCTACACGGAGCTGGGCTGGCCCGAAGGGCTCGATCCCGAGCAGTGGGAGGACCTGCGCATCGAGGTCGGCGTCGACGGTCAGTGCGTCACGGTCGCGGACCGCACCGCCGGGGCAGCGGCCGTGCCCGCGCCGCCGGGCCCTTGAGGTGTCCCGGCCAGGGCGAGGGCTCCGGCGCCGTGCGTGACCTGTGCCGAGCGGTGCGGTTGCTGCGGCGGCGTCTTCGGCTGCGGCTGCGGCTGCGGCTGCTACGGCGTTTCGCCAGGGTCCGCCACCCCGGCCCCGGCCTGACAGGCGGGCCCGGGCCTGCCACCCTGGGGCCGTGGCCGACGACGACTGCGCGGCGTGTGACGGTATCGGGCTGACCGACCACATCGAGCACACCGTCGAGACCGACCCGGACGGCAAACAGGCCCCGCGCGAGCGCCGTTGGACGGGACCGTGCAACACCTGCCGGGGCAGCGGCAAGAGCTAGTCGAGGAGCGCCATGCGTGACGTGTACATCTGCCTCGTCTGTGCCACGCACTGCCTGCCGCCGGAGGCCATGCACTACGGGTCGCCCGACCAGCCCGCGAGCAAGGTCCACTGCCCAACGCCCTCGTGCACCGCCCGCGCCCACGACATCGTCCGCGCCACCGGTCTCAGCGAGGACCAGCTCGCCGCGCTCGCGCGCCGCGCCGCAGGACTGGAGGGCGAGCCCCGCACCCGGCGGACGGTACGTCCCGCACGCGGCCGCCGCGCCACCTCCGCACCCCGCACCGCCCGCACCCGGCTCCTGTAAGGCGCCGTAGCGACCGGGCCCCGAATGCGGCACACTGCGCTCGCCCCCCACACGCATCCCAGGGGGTCCCATGCGCACCCGCACCACTGCGGCCTTGCTCGCCGTCGTCACGCTCACAGCCACCGGCTGCTCGTCGTTGATGACCAGCACGCCCGAGCCCCACAGCCGAGTCCCGCGGCCGTCCACACCAGCCAGCCCCAGCAGCCCCCTCGCCCTCGGCGACGCCTGGACCTGGCGCGACACCGAACTCCCCGCCACCGGCACCGCCATCGCCCTCGGCTACGAACAGCCCGTCAAGGCCGGCACCAGTGCCGAGGAGGCGACCGGGGAGGACGGGTACGTGTGGGCCGCGCTGGAGGTGAAGGTCTGCCTCAAGAAGGGCAAGACCATCCACGTGTCGAACATGCCGTGGGCACTCGGCTTCGCCGACGGGGCACGCGAGGACCCGTCGGGCAAGACGTACGGCGACTTCCCGAAGCCGGAGTTCCCCGTCTCGGATGCGCCGGTGAAGCAGGGCGACTGCGTCCGGGGGAAGATCGTGTACGCGCTGCCAGAGGATCAGCGGCCCGAGCGTGCGATGTACGCGGCGGGTGCTGACGAGGGCCCTGGCGAGTGGACCATCCCGAAGCGGTGATCGCCTAGCGTGACGGCCCCGCCCTCAACCCGCCGTCTGGGGGCGGGACTCAGCCGTGCTGCCGGGACGGGCTGCACGGCGCGGACGGATTCCCTAGCCTGGCTCCTTGGCACCTGTTGTTAGTGCTGCTCGGGAGGAGCTGAGGTCAGAAATGGTCCGCAAGGACACTCTGTTGGTCACGACTCGGCAAAGGACCTGAACGGGCGCAGGTCAGGAAGGGTGGTCCCCGCGCGAGCGGGGGTGGCCCCGAAGAGGCGCTGAGGACGCCGGTAGGTGGTGCGTGGTCCCCGCGCGAGCGGGGGTGGCTCGGCAGCTCCCCCGACGACGGTTGATACCGCCCAACAGGGAGCCGCGCCGGTTAGCTCGGGCGGGGCTCAGCCGTGTCGGATTACGTAGTCGGGCGCGGGGGCCCGGGTCGGGTGCAGGCGGGGCAGATCCAGCGGGCGCCCAGGAGACGGACGAGGCGTACGCCTGGGTGCTGATCGCAGGTCAGGTCGGGGTCCGAGGCTCGCGACGTCGGCATGCGGCGCAGATACGGCTCAGCCCAGCGCCGCCCGGACTCATCCCTCTCCATCGTCGTTCTCGTCCTCGTCGCCAGGCTCTGGTTCGCTGATCGTCTCCGCGTCCAACAGCGGGTATCCGTTGACCTGCTGGATTTCGTCATCGCGGCCCATGTGGTGCCTCCCTCGATGGTCCCGCTATGGGGAAGCCTGCCCGCTAGGGCCCGTGATCAGGCAGCGTCCTGCTGCACGCGTGCGCACAGTTCTGCCTACCCTGGCTCCTTGGCACCGTCGCCTGTGCTGTTCGGGAAGGGCTGAAGTCAAGATGGTCCGCAAGGACGCCTTGTTGGTCACGACTCGGCAAAGGGCTTGAAAGAGCGCAGGTCGGAAAGGGTGGTCCCCGCGCGAGCGGGGGTGGTCCAGAGCCCACAGGGTGCCGCCACCGGCTGCCGCGCCCGCCTCCCCTACGCGGCAGCGGTCCGGGATAATGGGGCCATGGCTTCGACGACCTTTCCCGTCCCGCCGCCCGCGGCCGTGGTCCTGCGCGCGCGCTACGCCAGCAGGCTGCCCGCCGCGCTGGACGAGCTGCGCGGCCCCACCGACGGGCGCGTCGACCTTCCCGGACACGTGGCCTGGTCCGGACTGACCTCCTACGACCTGGAACGCCCGCGGGCGCGCATGAGCCTCTACCGCACCGTCCTGGCCGAGGGGCAGCGCGAGGACCTGGTCGACTACCTCAACCGCGACCTGCTCCTGGAGCAGTGGCCCGTCCTGCGGAAGCTGGTCAGCCGCCACCTGCGGCAGGTCTGGGAGGACGCGTTCCCCGCCCTCGCCGACCGGGCGATCGCCGCCACGTGAAGCTGACCGCACTGCACCGTCGGCTCCTGGCCGACGTCATCGGCCCAGATGGAAGCACCTCGCAGCCGCCGACGCCCGCACCGCCCGCCTCGCCGTCCAGGTCCGCCGCCGCGAAGCGCGGGTGAGCGAAGTACTCAGCGACCAGGTCTGGCGAGACCGGAGCGTGGTCCCCGCGCGAGCGGGGTGGTCTGGCGAACGTGCGCTGGAGGTCGATGAGGTGGGCGTGGGTGGTGGGGGCGATGATGTCGCGCATGCCGCGAGCCCACTGCCGTGCTACGGCATAGCGATGAGCTTCAGCAGTTCCTCGGTGTCTGCGAGGTTCGGGAGCGTCGTCTCCGCCCCGGCTTCCCGCAGGTCGTCCATGTTGCTGCGTCCGGTCGCGACCGCGATGATGCGGACGCCGTTCGCGTGCCCCGCCTTCACATCGGCGGGAGTGTCCCCGATCAGCACGGCATCGGCCGGGGGCACCGGGTTTCCTCCCGCGGCGGCTGCCCGCTCCAGGGCGATACGCACGAGTTGAGCGCGCTCGTCGTCGTCCTCTCCGTAGGCGCCGATGGACCAGTCGAGTTGTGAGTCGAGCCCGAAGACGCGCAGCTTGATCTCGGCAGAGCCACGCACGTTGCCCGTCACCACGGTCTGCGCGACCCCGGTGAGGGAGGCGATGCCGCTCAGTGCGGCGGCGGCACCCGGCAGGGCGTGGCCACGTTCGCGGATCTGCGGGGCGTGACGCAGGTGTTCCTGTGCCAGGACGGAGGCGAAGCGCTCGAAGTCGGCCCTGTCTGTGTCGATGCCGTGCAGCGTGGCGGTCTCCCGGAAGATCGTCGCGTCGGTCATGCCGTCCACGGCCGCCTGCTCGCGCATCTGGTACCCGGTGACCTCGCGGAAGGCCCGGCCGAACAACTCCCGTCCCACGCCTCGGGTCGCGACCAGTGTGTGGTCGATGTCCCACAGCACGAGCTGCACCATCAGTCGCCCCTCACTCGTTCGATTCAACCGCCGTCATCGGCGGGACCAGTGCTTCTACTCTGACCGTACGGTCCACCTCGACACCGACGAGGGGAAGGCTGGTATGGGGACGCCCAAACATCACATCGGGACACGCATCCGTCATGCGCGGGAGAGGAACGGCCGCACCCAGACCGCCGTCGCGGGCCTGTGCGGTATCAGCGTCGAGTACCTCTCCCAGATCGAACGCGGCCTGAAGACTCCCTCGGGGATGTGCTCCTCCTCATCGCTCATGAGCTGGGCACGTCGCTCGCCTGCCTCCTCGACGGGGAACTCTCCTTGCCGGGTGTGGATATCATCACCGCGCCCTCAGTCGCGGATGCCCTCATGGGTTCCCCGTCCACCCACGCCTGCCACCCACTATGCCTCCGCGAGAAGGGTGAACGGAGCGCGGTAGACGGCGAAACCCGCGACTGCCTGAGCACCCTCCTCGCACCCCGCCACTGGTGGCACGCCCGCCACACCCGCATCGGCAAGGCCCTGCACCACGAGGGCCGCACCGTCATCCTCACCGCACCCCTCGTCGGCGGGCGCGGGCTCCAACTCACCACCGTGCCGCCCACAGCATGAGCAGACCGGTACCGGCCACCGGCCGGGAGTCGGCCACCGCCGGGAGGGGACGTGGTGGGGTGTCCCCGCAGGACGAGCAAGTCACCGGCCGAAAGCCAAAAACGAGACCTTCACGCCGAGGAGACACCCCACCACGGCACCGACCCCCACCACACACGCGCCCATATCCACGACCCGAGCCAAGAACCACGCGGCGCCAGCCGCACCGCACCGCAACCACACGCCGCGCCGAAGCCACCGACCCGCACCCGAAAAACGGCGCCAAGCCACACGCGCAGCACCCCCGTGACGCGGCACAAAAACCAGCGCGGGACCCTACAGTGCGCACCGCACAGGGCAACCGTCCCGCGCAACACCCCCGGCGAACGGGCGCACCCCGAAACGCCGAACAGCCAAGCGCAGCGCTACGCGCGCGGCGCCACCTTCGTCAGGCCGTTGATGATGCGGTCCATCGCGTCGCCGCCCGTCGGGTCCGTCAGATTCGCGAGCATCTTCAGCGTGAACCGCATCAGCAGCGGATGCGAAAGCCCCCGCTCGGTCGCGAGCTTCATGACCTTCGGGTTGCCGATGAGCTTCACGAAGGCGCGGCCGAGCGTGTAGTAGCCGCCGTACGTCTCCTTGAGCACCTTCGGGTAGGCGCGCAGGGCCAGTTCCCGCTGGGCCGACGTCGCTCGCGCGCTCGCCTGGACGATGGTCTCCGCGGCGATGACACCGGACTCCATCGCGTAGGCGATGCCCTCACCGTTGAAGGGGTTCACCAGCCCGCCCGCGTCGCCGACGAGCAGCAGCCCGCGCGTGTAGTGCGGCTGCCGGTTGAAGGCCATGGGGAGGGCCGCGCCGCGGATCGCGCCCCGCATGTTCTCCGGCGTGTAGCCCCACTCCTCGGGCATGGAAGCGCACCACGCCTTGAGGACCTCGCGCCAGTCGAGGTCCTTGAAGGACGCGGAGGTGTTGAGGACGCCGAGGCCGACGTTGGATGTGCCGTCGCCCATGCCGAAGATCCAGCCATAGCCGGGCAGCAGCCGGTCCTCCTCGCCGCGCCGGTCCCACAGCTCCAGCCAGGACTCCAGATAGTCGTCGTCGTGCCGGGGCGAGGTGAAGTACGTGCGCACCGCGACGCCCATCGGCCGGTCCTCGCGGCGGTGGAGGCCCATCTTCAGCGAGAGCCGCGTCGAGTTGCCGTCGGCCGCGACGACGATCGGGGCGTGGAAGGTGACCGGGGTCTTCTCCTCGCCGAGCTTCGCCTCGACGCCGGTGATGCGGCCCGTACGGTCCAGGATCGGGTCGCCGACGTTGCAGCGCTCGTACAGCCGCGCGCCCGCCTTCTGGGCCTGGCGGGCGAGCTGTTCGTCGAAGTCGTCGCGCTTGCGGACGAGTCCGTAGTCGGGGTAGCTGGCCAGCTCGGGCCAGTCGAGCTGGAGGCGCTGGCCGCCGCCGATGATGCGCAGGCCCTTGTTGCGCAGCCAGCCCGCCTCTTCGGAGATGTCGATGCCCATGGCGACGAGCTGCTTGGTGGCACGCGGGGTGAGGCCGTCGCCGCACACCTTCTCGCGTGGGAAAGCGGTCTTCTCCAGGAGCAGCACATCGAGGCCGCTGCGGGCGAGGTGGTAGGCGGTGGTGGACCCCGCGGGTCCGGCCCCGACGACGATCACATCGGCGGTCCGCTCGGAGGTGACGGTCTCGGCCACGAGAACTCCCGCATCACTAGGCACTGGACGGTTGCAGTGTATGAGGCCCCGGTGACGGGGCCTCGGGGTGCCGCCCCTTCGCCGGAGCGGCCCGGGGCGGCAGGGGAACGCGGGGGAACTACTCCCGTACGCCCCGGTGGAGGGCGACGATGCCGCCCGTGAGGTTGCGCCAGGCCACCTTGGCCCAGCCCGCCTGCTGGAGACGGGCTGCCAGCGCGGGCTGGTCGGGCCAGGTCTGGATGGACTCGGCGAGGTAGACGTACGCGTCGGGGCTGCTGGAGACGGCGCGGGCCACCGGGGGCAGCGCCCGCATCAGGTACTCCTCGTACACCGTGCGGAACGGCCCCCACGTGGGGTGGCTGAACTCGCAGATGACGACCCGGCCGCCCGGAGCCGTCACGCGCCGCATCTCGCGCAGCGCGGCGTCGGTGTCCTGGACGTTGCGCAGCCCGAAGGAGATGGTGACGGCGTCGAAGGAGCCGTCCTTGAAGGGCAGCTTCGTCGCGTCGCCCGCGGTGAAGGGCATCCAGGGGTGCCGCTGCTTGCCCTCGCGGAGCATGCCCTGCGAGAAGTCGCAGGGCACGGTGTAGGCGCCGGCGGCTGCGAAGGGCATCGACGAGGTCGCCGTGCCCGCCGCGAGGTCGAGGACCCGCTCGCCGGGCCTGGCGTCGACGGCCTGGGCGACCGCCTTCCGCCACAGCCGTGCCTGCCCGAGCGAGAGCACGTCGTTGGTGAGGTCGTATTTGGCCGCTACGTCGTCGAACATGGCGGCGACTTCATGCGGCTGCTTGTCCAGGGATGCGCGCGTCACGGGCTCATTGTGTCAAGCCCGCCGGTGGACGAGACGACCGCCCAGCACCGTGGCGAGACAGGCGCCGTCGGGACCGGACACGGCGAAGTCCGCCGGGCCCTCCGGGACGAGGGCGCGGGGGCGCGGCGCGGACAGCGGCGCGGACAGCGGCGCGGACAGCAGGCGGACGGCGGAACGCTCCACAGCCCTGCGTACCGGGGCCCTGGTGAAGTGCCCCGAGAGTGCTGTGGTGCCGGAGGCGAGCAGCCGCTGGAGCCCGCGTCTGGCGCTGGCGCCCCAGCGGGTGTCGGTCATCTCCAGCGCGGCGAGCGCGTCCCCGGTCAAGGGCTCGGTGCCGAGCGCGGCGGCCTCGCGCGGGTCCGGGTGGTACGCCTGCTCCAGCAGCGGTGCCGCGTCGGGTTCGTACCGCCCGGGGTCCAGGACGCCCGCCCACTCGCGGACGCGGGCGCGGTCGCCGTACGCCGCGTAAAGCTCGGTGAAGGGGCCGACGGCGGCCAGCGTGCCGCCCTCGACGACGAGCGCGTGGCCCGCGTCCACCTGACATCCGGCCTCGTCCGTGCGCCGGACGCCCGTTCCGTGGTGCAGTGTCAGCACGGTGCGCCGCCCGTCTCAGGGCTCGGGGCTCAGTTGGCCTCGACGAGGTTCAGCTCGGGGTGGGCCGTGCCGCCCTCGATGGCGGTGGAGGAGAAGTGGGAGACGACGCGGTCGTCCACGGGGTCGTTCGCCGGGTCGTCGTGCACGACCAGGTGCTCGTACGTCGTGGCGCGCTGGGCCGGGACGCGGTCCGCCTTGCGGATGAGGTCCAGCAGCTCCATGCGGTTGGAGCGGTGCTTGGCCCCGGCCGACGAGACGACGTTCTCCTCCAGCATGACCGAGCCGAGGTCGTCGGCGCCGTAGTGCAGGGAGAGCTGGCCGACCTCCTTGCCCGTGGTCAGCCAGGAGCCCTGGATGTGCGCGACGTTGTCGAGGAAGAGCCGCGCGATGGCGATCATGCGCAGGTACTCGAAGAGGGTGGCCTGCGTGCGGCCCTTCAAGGTGTTGTTCTCGGGCTGGTAGGTGTACGGGATGAAGGCGCGGAAGCCGCCCGTACGGTCCTGGACGTCGCGGATCATGCGCAGGTGCTCGATCCGCTCGGCGTTGGTCTCGCCCGTGCCCATCAGCATCGTCGAGGTGGATTCCACGCCGAGGTTGTGCGCCGTCTCCATGATCTCCAGCCAGCGCTCGCCCGACTCCTTGAGCGGCGCGATGGCCTTGCGCGCCCGCGCGGGCAGCAGCTCGGCACCGGCACCGGCGAAGGAGTCAAGACCGGCCGCGTGGATGCGGCGGATGGCCTCCTCGGGCGTGACGCCCGAGATGCGCGCCATGTGCTCGACCTCGGAAGCGCCGAGGGAGTGGATCACGAGCTGCGGGAACGCCTTCTTGATGGCGGAGAAGTGCTCCTCGTAGTACTCCACGCCGTAGTCCGGGTGGTGGCCGCCCTGGAACATGATCTGGGTGCCGCCCAGCTCCACCGTCTCCTCGCAGCGGTGCAGGATGTCGTCCAGGCTGCGGGTCCACACCTTGTCGCTCTTCGGGGAGGCGTAGAAGGCGCAGAACTTGCAGGCCGTGACGCAGGAGTTGGTGTAGTTGATGTTGCGCTCGATGATGTACGTCGCGATGTGCTCCGTACCGGCGTAGCGCTTGCGGCGGACCGCGTCGGCGGCGGAACCGAGGGCGTGCAGGGGCGCCGAGCGGTAGAGGTCCACCGCCTCCTCGGGGGTGATGCGCCCGCCCGCGGCGGCGCGGTCGAGTACGGACTGAAGGTCGGCGTTCTCGGGCACCGGGGCGTCCCTCCGAAGCTGGCTCGTGGATGTACCAGGACCCGACCAGCGTACGCCAGGGCTCCGACACCGTACGGGGCGGACCTGCGGGGACGTGCGGGGCCCGTGCGGGTGAGTGCGGTCAGGGCTGGTCCCGGGTGAGGTCGGCGGTGGGATTGCCGCCTCCCTCGTCGTTCGAGGCGTAACGCAGCTCACCGTCACCCGTCCTGGTGAGGGTGGCGGTGGAGACGTTCTCCGTGCAGAGCTTCACACCGAGCACCTCGGGCGGCTTGCCGACGCCCCTCTCGCGCATGGTCAGCTTCTTGTCGGTGACCTTGGTGAGCGTGCCGGCCCCCTTGCACTGCTTGTTCCCCGGGAGCGTCACCACTGTCCGTACGGCCTCGTCGCCCACGCGCCCCTCACTGATGCGCACGGTGAGCATGCCGTTGGACATGTTCTTGTCGGTACGGACCTCGCCCTTCCAGGTGCCGAGGAAGTCCTTCGCGACGGTGCCGTCGGCGCCGCCGCCCGCGTCACCCGCGTCGCTTCCGTCGCCCGGCTTCTGACTGGCCGTGGGCGGCTGGCCCGCGCTGTCGGAGGCGCCGCCCGAGCCGGGCAGGAGGCGGAAGAAGTACGCGCCGATCGTCACGACCGCCAGCACGCAGGCGACCGACAGCACGACGGTGCAGCTCACCCGCCGCTTGCCGCTTCCCGCGCTCGCGGTGAGCGAGGCGCCGGTGGCGGGCGTCCCGGCGGGCGCCTCGGAGGGCGCCTCTGTGGGCGGCGGCCCGAAGGCACCCTGGGGGTGAGGGGTACGGGGGTCGGGCGGCGCGGGTGCCGGTGACGGTTCCTGGGTGGCCCCGGGGCCCTGCGACGGGGTCGTGAACGGCACCGGTCCCGACCCGTCCGCGACGGGCTCGTCGGGGACCTGCGGCGCGCCCGGCTCCCGGTCCGGTTCCAGCTCCAGCAGCTCGACGGCGCTCCTGCTCACTCGCTCCACCACGGGACCGGGCAGCCATCCCGTCCCCACCAGCGCGGACGCGCCGCCCTCCGCTCCGCCCGACAGCCGGTCCGCGATCTCCTCCGGCCCCGGGCGGTCCCCCGCCTCCTTGGCCAGACAGGCGGCGATCAGCTCGCGCAGCTCACCCGCGAGGCCGTCCAGCTCGGGTTCCTCGTGCACGACCTTGTAGAGCAGCGCCGCCGAGCTGTCCCCGGGGAAGGGGGTCACGCCCGTCGCCGCGTACGCGAGCACGGCGCCCAGCGAGAACACGTCGGAGGCCCCGGTCACACCCTTGCCGAGCACCTGCTCGGGCGACATGTAACCCGGTGAGCCGATCGAGACGCCTGAGGAGGTGAGGGAGGCGGTGCCGTCGGTGGCGCGGGCGATGCCGAAATCGATCAGCCGGGGGCCGTCGAGCGCGAGCAGCACATTGGACGGCTTCACGTCCCGGTGCACCAGGCCGAGCCCGTGCACATGGCGCAGCGCCTCGGCGAGACCGGCGCCCACCGCCCGTACGGCAGTCTCCGGCAGCGGGCCGTGCTCCTCGACGGCCTGCTGGAGCGGCGGGCCCGCGACGTAGCCCGTCGCGACCCAGGGGACGCGCGCGTCCGGGTCCGCGTCCAGGACCGGCGCCGTCCAGTCGCCGCCGACGCGGCGCGCCGAGGCGACCTCGCGGCGGAAGCGCTCGCGGAACAGCCGGTCCTGCGAGAAGTGCGGGTGCACGACCTTGACCGCGACCGTACGGCCGCTCGCGCTGCGGCCCAGATACACGTGCCCCATGCCACCGGACCCGAGGCTCCGCAGCAGGCGGAACTCCCCGATCGCGCGCGGATCGTCGGGCCCCAGCGGACGCATACCGTGCTCCCCCACCCTCTGGACTGTGGCCCACCAGCTTATTCGGCGGGCGGGAAGGGACGCGGGCCGTCACCTCCGTCAGCGGAGGAGTTCCACCTTCACGTCCGGGGCGAAGCCGCTGGAGTCGCCCACGCGGCGGGCGAACTCGGTGACGCCCTCCAGTTGACGCTCCGAGAAGCGGAAGTCGAGCGTCGTGAAGTAGCGCTCCAGCACCGGCGGCTCGAAGACCTCGTAGCGCGCTGCGTGCTCGGCGACCTTGCCGATCTCCTGGAGGGAGAGGTCCCGCGAGGAGAGGAACGCCTTGTGCACCTCGTGCACGGTCTCCGGCTCGCGCGCCAGATAGTCCTTGCGCGCGGCCCACACGGCGAAGACGAACGGGAGGCCCGTCCACTCCTTCCACAGCTCGCCCAGGTCGTAGACGTGGAGGCTGTCCTCCGGCAGGTTGCGCAGATACGCGCGCAGCCCGACGTCCCCGATCACCACGGCCGCGTCGGCCTCGGCCATCATCCGGTCGAGGTCGGGCGCGCACGTGTAGTAGTCCGGGGCCACCCCGAACCGCTCCGCGAGGAGAAGCTGGGCGAGCCGTACGGAGGTGCGCGAGGTGGAGCCCAGGGCGACGCGGGCGCCGTCCAGCTCCTCAAGCGGAACGCGGGAAACGATCTCGCACGACATCACGTGGCCGTCGCAGCCCACAGCGATATCTGGCAGTGCGACGAGATCGTCCGCATTCTTGAGGAATTCCAGCAGGGTGATCGGGCCGATATCGAGATCGCCGTTCACCAACTGTTCGCTCAGTTTTTCAGGGGTGTCCCGGGTCAGCTCCAGATCGAGGAGGGTGCCGGTGTGGACGAGGCCCCAGTAGAGCGGCAGGCAGTTCAGGAACTGGATGTGCCCGACGCGGGGGCGGGATCTCGGATGCGCAGTCACACTCCGGAGGGTACGCCTGGAGCCTGTCCGTACCGGGCCGAGGGGGGCGTGGCCCCTGCGCACGACGGGATCGAGCGGGGATCTTGGACTCTTCCGCGCTGCCGGGACCCCATGCTAGGCTCGCCGCAAGTTGCAGTTTGGTTTCCCTTGCAGTACAGAGCCTGCGGAGCATGTGACCGCGGGCTCTCGTCGTTTTCAGACTTCTTAGCGGGGTTCTGGGAGCAGGGCGACCCTTATAGGCCCAGGGAGGGCTTATGGCTACCGGAACCGTCAAGTGGTTCAACGCCGAGAAGGGCTTTGGTTTCATCGCCCAGGACGGCGGCGGTCCCGATGTCTTCGTCCACTACTCCGCGATCAACGCGTCTGGTTTCCGCTCCCTGGAGGAGAACCAGGTCGTGTCGTTCGACGTCACCCAGGGCCCCAAGGGCCCGCAGGCTGAGAACGTCACCGCGCAGTGACTCGATAGCACCACCCAAGGAGCCCCCGCCAATGGCGGGGGCTCCTGCCTTTCCCTTCGCGGGTTGCGCCATGAAACACAGGGTTGCCCCTTCACCGGTCCGCGCCGCTTCCCGGGGTGCGGGGTGAAGCCTTCACGGGGTGCCTGTTTCTCGTGGGGGTGCGCCTGCTGTGGGTGCCCCTTGGGGGGTTCGTTCGCGTGTTGCGGGCCGGTGGCACGGGTTGTGCCCACCCGTCCCGCCAGCGGGACGATTGCCCACAACATTTTTGTGCCGCCGCACGGGGCGCTGGGCTGGGCTGGGCGCCGTTTCCAAGTGCGGGCCGGTGGCTACGGCGCGGCCTATGGACCGGTACGACGCGGCTGGCGCCGCGTGTTTCTGGGTTTCGGCCGTGGATATGGGGCCCGTGTGTGGTGGGGGTCGGTGCCGTGCCGGGGTGTCTCCTCGGGCGGCGACAAGTGCGGGTCGGCTTTTCGGCTGCCTGTACAGTCGCCACCACTTGCGGGGACACCCCACCACGTCCCCTCCCACCCGGTGGCCAACCTCCGGCCCGCTCCCACCGTTGTGGGCAAGCGTCCCGCTCGGCGAGGGGGCACCTCCCAGCGGTAGCTGGGGGAGGGTGGGCACAACCCACCCACCGGCCCGCAGCACGCGTACGCACCCCCAGGGGGCGCCGGGGGATGGCGCCCCACGGGTGAGGGCACGGGGTGGGCGTCAGCCGACCGGAACCGGATAGCGGGCCACCGGCGGGACGGGGACGGGGTGGGGTGTCCCCGCAGGTCGAGAAAGTCACCGGCCGAGAGGCGACGACGAGACCTTCACGCCGAGGAGACACCCCACCCCGGCACCGGACACCCCCCACCCACGCACCCACAACCACGGTCGAAACCCGGAATCACGCGGCGCAAGCCGCAAAGCACCGCACCACACGCCGCGCCGAAGCCACACACCCGCACCCGAACACGGCGCCCAGCCCAGCGCAGCGCACCGTGCGACGGCACAAAAATCGGCGCGGGACCCTACGGTGCCCACCTGAGAGGCCAGCCGTCCCGCGCAACCACCCCGTGAAGCGGGAACCCCCCGTTTCCTTCCGCCCCCCGCGAAGGGGACCCGTCCCGCGCAACACCCCCGTGAAGCGGCCTTACGAAGCCCGAGGGGTCTCGTAAGACGTGATCGCCGCGACCTTGGACGCGGACGGGGACGTGGTGTCGAAGCGCTGGGACAGCCATTCGTCCACGAGGGTGCGGGCGAGTTCGAGGCCGATCACGCGTTGGCCGAAGCACAGGACCTGTGCGTCGTTGCTGAGCACCGACCGTCGCACGGAGTAGCTGTCGTGCGCGGTCACGGCGCGCACGCCGGGCACCTTGTTCGCGCTGATCGCGACCCCCAGCCCCGTACCGCAGATCAGCAGCGCCCGGTCCGCCTCGCCCTCGGCGACGCGACGTGCCGCCTCGACGGCGACATGGGGGTACGCGGTGTGCTCGTCGGTGCCGACGCCGACGTCGGTGACCTCGGCCACGCGCGGGTCGTCCTTGAGGTCCCGCTTCAGGGCCTCCTTGTAGTCGAGGCCCGCGTCGTCGCAGCCGACGACTATCCGGAACGGGCGGTCCGGGGTGGTCTCGGTGGTGCCGGTGGCCATGGTGGTTCTCCTCCAGGGGGCTCGGGAGTCAGGGGGCGCCGCCGCACAGTGCGGCACAGGGCACAGGGGTAGGGATCAGGCCCGAGCGGCCACAGCGACAAGCACCGTCGCCAGGGACACGGCCCCCGGGTCGGGCGTGCCGATGCTGCGTTCCGCGAGGGGGCGGGCGCGGCCGAGGCGCGGGCGCAGGGAAGCCGTCGCGTCGGCCGCCTCGTGGGCCGTCCGGGCGGCGGCGGTGAAGGCGTCGGCCGCGCCCGTACCGTCGCCGAGCTGCTGGGTGAACGCGGTCACAAAGGGCTGGAGCGCGTCGACGAGGGTCTTGTCGCCGACCTCGGCCTTGCCGAGCGCGGTGACGGCGCGGAGCGCGCTCTCCGCCGCCGCTGCCAGTTCCTTGGGTTCGGGCGCGCGGTCCGCGGGGAGCCCGGCGCCGAGGGCCCGCAGCCCTGCGCCCCACAGGGCTCCCGAGGTGCCGCCCGCCTCGGCGGCCCACGCGTCGCCCGCCGCCGCCAGCAGCGCGGCGGGTGCCGCGCGTTCCGACTCGGCGCGCTCGGCCGCCGCGAGTGCCGCGTCGACGCCCTTGCACATGCCGCGCCCGTGGTCGCCGTCCCCGGCGATGGCGTCGAGGCGGCCCAGGGCTTCTTCTTGTTCGTGCAGCACGGTGTGCGCGGTGCGCAGTGCCCGTACGGCGAAGGCGGAGGTGTCCGCTCCGGCGCCCTCCGCCACGGCGGGCGCGGGAGTCGCCGCGGACGTACGGGCCCGGGGGGACCTTGTCCGTACGTCCGCGGCGGGCCTGGTGGGAGTGGCGAGGGCGCCCCTGCGGTAGGCGGGGGTGTCGGCGGGCGCGAGCCACAGCCGCTCCAGCTCGTCGTCGAGCCAGGTGAGGGTGAGGGAGCAGCCCGCCATGTCGAGGCTGGTGACGAGTTCGCCGACCTCGGGCCGTACCGCTTCGAGCCCCGCCTCGGCCAGCAGCCTGGAGACGGTGGCCCACACGACGTACAGCTCCTCGTACTTCGTGGAGCCGAGGCCGTTGAGGAGGACGGCGACGCGGCCGTTCTCCGCGCCGGAGTCGGCGGGGCGTTCCGCGAGGAGTCCTTCGACCAGGGTGCGGGCGAGGTCGTCCGCCGTGGTCAGTTCGCTCTCGCTGACGCCGGGTTCGCCGTGGATGCCGAGCCCGAGGCCGAGCTTGCCCTCGGGGACGGTGAACAGGGGCTCGTCCTGTCCTGGGAGGGTGCAGCCCGCGAAGGCGACGCCGAGGGTGCGGGTGCGGGCGTTGGTGTGTTCGGCGACGCGGACGACCTCGTCCAGGGAGGCGCCCTCCTCCGCTGCGGCGGAGGCGGTTTTGAAGACGACGAAGTCGCCCGCGATGCCGCGCCGCTTGGTGGTGTCCTCCGCGGGGGCGCTGGCTATGTCGTCGGTGACGGCGAAGCAGCGGGCCGGTATGCCCTCGTCGGTGAGGCGCTGCGCCGCGAGGCCGAAGTTCATGACGTCCCCGGCGTAGTTGCCGAAGAGGAAGAGGACGCCGCCGCCCGTCTCGGCCTCGGTGGCGACCGAGTGGGCCTGCGCCGCCGAGGGGGAGGTGAAGATGTTGCCGATGACGGAGCCGTCGGCGAAGCCGGGTCCGACGACGCCGCAGAACGCGGGGTAGTGGCCTGAGCCGCCGCCCGTGAGGACGGCGACCTTGCCCTCGTGGGGGCGTTCGGCGCGGACGACGCCGCCGGGGACGGCCCGCACGTGCTCGGGGTGGGCGGCGGCGAAGCCGGTGACCATGTCGTCGGCGAAGCGTGAGGGGTCGTTGAAGAGCCTGGTCATGTCGTGCTCCATGCCTCGCGGGCCGTGGTGAGGGTGCGCAGGTAGGCGGCGTAGCCGTCCGCGTAGAAGGCCGTGGCCTCCGGGTCGGCGGTCACGGTGCGGCGGTGCGCGCGCCAGGCTTCGGCGTCGACGGGGGTGCCGAGCGCGTCCCAGGCGACCTGGGCCGCGCCCCGGATGCCGACGGCGTCGTCGGTGACGTGCAGATCGGTGCCGAGGACCCCGGCGAAGATCCGCGCCCACTCGCCCGAGCGGGCACCGCCGCCGCATGCGGTGACGGCGCGCGAGACGCCGAGGGTCTCCATGCAGTGCCGCGCCGAGTAGGCGACGGACTCGCACAGTGCCCGCACCAGGTCGGCGCGGCCCGTCGTCGGGGAGAGCCCGTCGAGGCGGCCACGGGCGCGGGCGTCCACGAAGGGTGCGCGTTCGCCGCTCGCGGAGAGGAAGGGCAGCGCGGTGACGCCGCCCGCGCCGTACGGGGACTGGGCGAGCAGCGCGTCCAGTTCCTGGATGCGCACGCCCAGCAGCTTCAGCAGCCAGTCGAGGCCGGCCGTGCCGATCATGGCGGGCATGACGCGCAGATAGCGGCCCTCGTACGGGGTGGCCAGCAGCATCCCGGCCGGGTCGTCGCTGACCTGGGGCGCCGGGTCGTCGGTGAGGACCTGGCTGGCCAGGGTGGTGCCGATGATGAGGTTGCCCTCGCCGACCTCGGCGAGCCCGGAGCCGAAGCCGCAGGCGGGGATGTCGAACGGGCCAGCCGAGACGGGGAGCCCGGCGGGCAGGCCCAGTTCGGCGGCGACCTCGGGCAGCAGGGTGTGCAGGGTGCCGGGCGGCGCGGGCTCGGCGAGCAGGCGGCGGTGCGGGGCGAGGCCGCACAGGTCCAGCGCCTGGTCGTCGTAGGTGCGCGAGCCGACGTTCAGGAAGGGCTGGCTGGCGTCGGAGGCGTCCACCGTGATCTCGCCGGTGAAGCGCTGCACGATGGCGTCGACGCAGTAGCCCGCCACGGCCGCTTCCGCCAGCCGCTCCGGCTCGTGCTTGGCGAGGTGCGCGAGCAGGGGCGCGGCCGAGCCGGGGAACATTCCGGCTCCGGTGCGCTGGTGGACGCGCTGGGCGACGCCGTCGGCGGTCCAGCCGTCCAGGATGTCGGCGGCGCGCCCGTCCATCCAGGAGAGCGCGCGCCCGACGCCGCGCCCTTCCGCGTCGCGCAGCCACAGCCCGTCGCCCTGCCCGGTGATGGCCAGGGCCTCGACGGGCTCGTCGGCGCCGAGTCCTTCCGCGTCGGCGACGGCGGCCCGTACGACGGTGACGACCGTGCCCAGCACCTCTTCCAGGTCCTGTTCGACGCGCTGTCCCGGCAGCGTGTAGACGGTGCTGCGGGCCTCGTGCGCCGGGGTGGTCCGGCCGTCGCGCGTGATGAGCTGGGCCTTGGTGACCGAGGTGCCGACGTCCACCCCGACGATCATGAGCCCGTACCTCCGGCGAGCGCCTCGGGGTTGGCGAGGTGGCGCAGCGGCTCGCCGCGCAGGAAGCGGGCCGCCTCGCCCGCGCTGATGAGCGCGGCGCGCTCGGCGGTCTGCCGGGTGGCGCCCGCGAGGTGCGGGGTGGTGATCACGTTGGGGGCGCTGTGCAGGGGCCAGTCGGCGGGCGGGGGCTCGATGTCGTAGACGTCGAGGGCCAGCGCGCCGAGGCGGCCTGACTCCAGGAGCGCGGGCAGCGGCGCGTAGTCGAGGAGGCCGCCGCGCGCGGAGTTGACGAGGACGGCGCCCTCGGGCAGCAGCTTGAGGTTGTCGGCGTTGAGCAGGTGCCGGGTCTCGGGCGTGAGCCGCGCGTGCAGGCTGACGACGGAGCTGGCGCGCAGCAGCTCGTCGAGCGTGACGAGTTCGACGCCGTCGGCCGCGGCCTTCGCCGGGTCGGTGTACGGGTCGGAGACGAGGACGCGCGCGCCGAAGGCGTTCAGCACGCGGGCGACGATGGCACCGATGGCGCCGTAGCCGACGAGGCCGACGGTGGAGCCCTCGATCTCGCTGCCCGCGTTCTCGTACGCGTAGTAGTCGCCGCGCCAGACGCCGCGCTTGAGGTCGGCGTCGGAGACGGTGATGCGGCGCATGGCGTCGAGCATCAGGCCGATGGCGAACTCGGCGGCGGCTGCGGCGTTGCGCCCCGGGGTGAAGGAGACGGGGATGCCGGCGGCGGTGGCGGCCGCCAGATCGACGTTGACGGGGCCGCCCCGGCAGACGCCGATCATGCGCAGCTTCGGGGCCGCCTCGATGACCTTGGCGGTGAAGGGCGCCATCTGCGTGAGCGCGATCTCGGCGTCGCCGAGCGCCTCGATGACCTGCTCCTCGGTGCCGCTGGCCTCCTGGACGCCGCCGACGGGCCCGAAGGGCTCGACGGGCCATCCGGTGCGCATCGTGCGGAAGTCGAAGGCGGTGCCGGGGGCGGCCTCGCGCAGCGCGTCGGCGAACAGTTCGGGGGCGACGAAGTCGTCACCGGAGACGAGGACCGTGGTCATGCCCGGTCACCTTCCTTCAGCTGACCGATGAGGTAACGGCGTACGGAGTCGTGGTCTGAGGCGGCGAAGGAGGCCCCTGCCAGGGCGTCCTCGGCCGGCGGGTACTGGGGGTTGGGGATGGCGACGACGGTCATCCCGGCGGCGGCAGCGGCGCGCAGCCCGTTGCTGGAGTCCTCGACGCCCAGGCAGCGCGCTGCGGGGACGCCGAGCTTGTCGGCGGCGGCGAGGTAGACGTCAGGGCTGGGCTTGCCGCGCGGGACCTCGGCGCTGGAGACGGTGGCCTTGAAGTGGTGGTCGATGCCGTGGTGCACGAGCACCGCGTCGATCACCCGGCGGGGCGCGGAGGAGGCCAGCGCGATGGGGGCGCGGGCCGCGGTCTCGGTGACCATCTCGCGGGCGCCTTCGAGGAGGTCGATCCGCCCGCCCTCCAGGGCGGCGATCATGCCGTCGACGACGGTGCGCTCGGTGTCCTCCGGGCTGTCGCCGCCGCCGGCGAACTCCGTGAGGAAGGCGGCCCATTCGGGGGCGCTCATGCCCTGGCAGCTCTTGGTCTGCTCAGGGCCCCACTGTGCGCCACGCGCCGCGGCGAACGCCGTCCACAGCTCTTCCCAGAGGTGCTCGCTCTCGACGAGCACTCCGTCCATGTCAAACACCACTGCTTCGGCCACGGCCGGTACTCCTTAACGTCGCGGTTTCAGCAAATTAACACTGTGACTGTTAGTTGTCACTAGGTGATTGGTAGGGCTAACCCCCTCCCGGTGATAGTTCGTGCCGGACACACAGGGCAGGATGGTGCGTATGACCGCCCAGGGAGCGCGCGCCACGCGCCAGAAACGACAGCAGATGATCATTGACCATGTGCTGGCACACGGGGACGCCAGCGTGGCCGAACTCACGGAGATGACCGGCGTCAGCCTCATGACCGTGCACCGCGACATCGCGGAGCTGGCCGACCGGGGCATTCTGCGCAAGTACCACGGCGGCGTCTCGGCCCAGCCGTCCACCGTCTTCGAGTCCAGCTCCGACTTCCGGCTGCACGCGCACCCCGGCGAGAAGGACGCGCTGGCACACGAGGCGCTCTCGTTCGTCTCCCCCGGCATGTCCCTGATGCTCGACGACTCGACGACGGCGCTGGCCCTCGCCAAGCTGCTGCCGCGGGTCGGGCCCATGACCGTGGTCACCAACTACCGCCTGATCACCGAGGAGCTGCGCGCCGCGGACGACATCAGGCTGATCTGCATCGGCGGCGAGTACAGCCGTACGCACGACTCCTGGATCGGCCTCCCCGCACTGGAGATGATCAACAGCTTCTCGGTGGACCTGGCCGTGGTCTCCACCTCAGCGATGACCGCGACGATGACCTACCACCAGGAGCAGGAGATGGTCACGATCAAGCGCGCGATGCGCGAGGCGGGGGCCGTCAGCGTGCTGCTGATGGACCACAGCAAGGTGGGGCGCAACGCGCTGCACCGGCTGGAGGGCGTGGAGTCCTTTGACCACGTGGTGCTGACGGGGCCCGTCGAGGACGACCTGGTGAGCGGCATGCGGAAGCTGACGGACGTCCGGGTCGTGGCCGGGGAGTGACGGGCCCCGAGGGGAGGGAAGGAGAGAGGAGGGTTAACAGAAAGCGCGGTTATTTTTAACAGAGGCCTTGATATTTCTCCCACTGAGGCTGAGGATCTGCGGTTGTCACAACGTGTACCTCAGAACGTGTACCTCAGAGTGGAGGCCGCAATGCCGGGACGTGCTGCGGATGCACCCGCGAAGGCGGGTGCCGGACCGGGAGCGGGGGCCGGAGGGCTGCTGGACCGGATAGGGCTGCCGAAACCCCTGCTGTTCGGCTACATCGGCGTCCTGCTGTTCATGATCGGCGACGGCGTCGAGAGCGGCTTCATCGCGCCGTACATGGCCGACCACGGCGCCGGTACGGACGTCCGCGCCGGCTACGTCATCACCGCCTACGGCATCGCCGTGATGCTGGCCTCGTGGTTCTCGGGCGCGCTCGCGCAGGTGTGGGGACCACGAAAGGTGATGTGGGTCGGCCTTGTCATCTGGGCCGTGTTCGACGTGCTCTACCTCGTCGTCGCGCTCGGCGCCGAGAACTACCCGATGATGCTGGTCCTCTACGGCATCCGCGGCTTCGGCTACCCGCTCTTCGCCTTCGGCTTCCTCGTCTGGATCACCGACACGGCGCCCACCGCGCGCCTGGGCACGGCCGTCGGCTGGTTCTACTTCGCCTTCACCGGCGGCCTGCCCACCCTCGGCTCGCTCTGGTCCAGCCTGACCATCCCGGCCTTCGGCGAGATGGGCACACTGTGGTCCGCGCTGGGCCTGATCCTGATCGGCGGCGCGTTCTCGCTGGTCGGGGCGCGCAAGCGGGCCGGCGGCGACCGGCTGGCCCCGCCCGAGGTGACCACGGGGCAGAGCCTGTTCAACAGCGTCTCCATCGTCTGGACCCATCCGCGCGTCCTGGTCGGCTGCCTGGTGCGCGTCATCAACACCGCGCCCGAGTTCGGGATGCTCGTCTATCTGCCGCGGATCTTCTCCGACGACGTGGGCTTCGGCACCGACAAGTGGCTCCAGCTCCTGGCGATCATCTACGGCACCAACATCTTCTTCAACCTCATCTTCGGCGCCCTCTCCGACAAGATCGGCTGGCGCACGACGATCGCCACGTTCGGCGCCCTCGGCTGCGCGATCAGTGTGACGGTCCTCTACTTCGTGCCCACCTGGCTGGGCCCGGACTACTACTGGGTCGCGGTCCTCGCGGGCATGCTCTACGGCGCCACTCTGGCGGGCTTCGTGCCCATCTCGGCGCTGATCCCGTCCATGGCACCCGAGAACAAGGGCGGCTCCATGGCGCTGCTCAACCTCGGCGCGGGCGGCGCGACGTTCGTCGGCCCGGCCATCGCGAGCCTCTTCTTCCCGCTGGTGGGCGCGGGCGGCGTCACCCTGATCTTCATGGGCCTGTACCTGCTGGCGCTGGTGCTGACGCTGTTCCTGAAGCTGCCGGGAGAGGGGAAGGGCAAGCCGTCGGGGGACGGTTCCCCCGCGAAGACGGTGGCTCCGGCAGGGGGCGGCGCGGAGGCCGCGGCTCCGGCGGGAGCGCCGTAGCAGGGGCACTGTGAGAACGCGTCCGGCTCTGTGATCTGTGAGCGGACACCAGATGGGCGGGCCGACCGGTTGCGGAACCGGTCGGCCCGCCTTTTGGTGCGGGGCGCCAAGGAAGGGGAACCGGGCCGAGCGGTTCGGTCGCTGGTGAGGGGGCCTGGCCGTGTACGACGGGGGGCGTTCACGGCCAGGCAACAGGGGTTCCAGCGCCCGGGCGCTCGGCCCGGCACCCTCTTCTACGCGCTGTGGCGTTCCCCCGTTCAACTCGTCAGCGACGAGGTATGTAGAGAGACCTCCGCGAGGGGCCGGGGGTTGTACGGAGGGGCCCGCTCCATCTGTCGGTGTGCTGCGGTCGCCTCGATACTGACTTTCGCATCAGTCAGGATCTCATCACCGGCCGGTTGAACCCTTGAATACAGGGGAAAGCGGGCCGTCCCCTTGGGCTCATCACGGTGGCGGGATTGCGTTTATCTCAATGCGTGCTTACGGTGGCAGCCATGCAGCAACAGCCCGGAAGCCGTGTCGCCGACTCAGGCGGCGATGTGGCCGAGCGTGTGCGGCAGGTGATCGCGAAGGCTGGGTGCAGCCAGCGGGAGTTCGCGCGGCGGATCGTCATGGACCCGTCGAAGCTCTCCCGCTCGCTGGGCGGCAGCCGACGGTTCACCGCAGCCGAGCTGGCCCGTATCGCCGACGCGGGCAGCGTCGACGCGGGCTGGCTGCTCGGCTCCGGGTCCGGGTCCACGCCCGACTCCGGACACGGCTCCGGGTCCGGTGCGGGCGCCTCCCCCGAGCACGCGCCCGTGCCGGACGCGTCGGACGCACCGGGCACGCCCGTGCCGCGCGTACGGCGCACGGCGGCTCCCGGTGGCGGGCGCCCGCTCCAGATCGTGCGCGAGACGGTACGGCTGATCGCCGAGCACGGCTTCCACGCCGTGCGCGTCTCGGACATCGCCGAGGCGTGCGAGACCAGCACCGCCGCCATCCACTACCACTTCCCCGGCCGCGCCGAACTCCTCGAAGCCGCCGTGCGCTGGTGCATGGACGAGGACACGGCGCGCCGTGCCGCGCGCATCGCCGAGGCGGGCAGCGCGGCCGACGAGATGCGGCAGCTCATCGAGTTGCAGACCCCGCACACCGCGCAGCAGCGCCGCCAGTGGCTCGTGTGGCTCGATCTGTGGGCCGAGGCGGCGCGTTCGACGTCGATCGGGCAGCTTCACGTCGAGTACTACCGGCAGTGGCGCACGACGGTCGCCGACGTGATCCGGCGCGGCGTCGCACAGGGCGTCTTCCGCGACGTCGACCCGGAGTTCAGCGCCCTGCGCCTCACCTCGCTGATCGACGGGCTCGCCGCGCAGGTGCTCGCCGCCGCACCGTCGCACGCCGGAGCCCCGGACTCCGCAGGCTCCCCGGGCTCCCCCGGCACCAGCCCCGAGGACATGCGCACCGCGCTGCTCGCGTACGTCGAAACCGAACTGTCCGCGTAGACCACCGCTCACCCCTACAGATCCCGTTCCGTACGGAGGAATCGCCATGCCCATGAACGACTCGGTCATCATCACCGCCGCCCTCACCGGCGCCGGTGACACCGTCGGCCGCAGCCCCCACGTCCCCGTGACCCCGGAGCAGATAGCCGCCTCGGCCGTGGAGGCGGCGAACGCCGGTGCCGCCGTGGTCCACATCCACGTCCGCGACCCCGAGACGGGCGCGCCCGCGCGGGACCCGAGGCTGTACGCGGAGACCGTCGCGCGCATCAAGGAGACCGGCACCGACGTCGTCATCAACCTCACCGCAGGCATGGGCGGCGACCTCGTGCTCGACCCGGACCAGCCGCTGGAGAAGGGCGCGCTGGACGGCACGGACCTCGTCGGCGGCCTGGACCGGCTCCCGCACGTCGAGGAGCTGCTGCCCGACATCTGCACCCTGGACTGCGGCTCGCTGAACTTCGGCGACCAGCTCTACATCTCCACCACCGAGATGCTCCGCAAGGGCGCCCGTCGCATCCAGGAGCTGGGCGTACGGCCCGAGCTGGAGATCTTCGACACCGGGCAGCTCTGGTTCGCCAAGCAGCTCCTCGACGAGGGCCTGCTGGACGACCCGACCGTCTTCCAGCTCTGCTGCGGCATCCCGTGGGGCGCCCCGGCCGACCCCGGCGTGCTCCAGGCGATGGTCAACATGCTGCCGCCCGGCGCGCAGTGGGCCAGCTTCGCGCTGGGCCGGATGCAGATGCCGTGGGTCGCGCAGTCCATCCTGCTCGGCGGCAACGCGCGCGTCGGCCTGGAGGACAACCTGTACCTCAGCAAGGGCGTCAAGGCCACGAACGGCCAGTTGGTGGAGCGTGCCGTGCAGATCACCGAGTCGCTCGGCGCGAAGGTCGCCACGCCGGACGAGGCACGCGAGCGCATGGGCCTCCGCAAGCGCTGACCTCCGCGCACCGCCCCCGCTCGGCCTGCCCCGAATCACGCCCCCACAGTGAGGACCCCTCCCCATGAGCACCCCCACCGCCCCTGACCCCACCCCCGCTCCCACCCCCACCGCATCCGCTCCCGTGCCCGTCGCGCCCGAGGATGTGCGCCGCGTCGCCTGCGTCGGCGCGGGCGTCATCGGCGGCGGCTGGGTCGCGCACTTCCTGGCCCGCGGCTACGACGTCACCGCCTGGGACCCCGCGCCCGACGCCGAGGAGAAGCTGCACCGCCTGGTCGAGGCCGCCTGGCCCGCGCTGGAACAGCTCGGCCTCGCCGAAGGCGCCTCGCCCGAGCGGCTGAACGTCACGCCGACGCTCGAAGAGGCCGTCGCCGACGCACAGTTCGTGCAGGAGAGCGCCCCCGAGAAGCTGGAACTGAAGCGGGACCTGCTGGCCCAGCTCGACGCGGCCACCCCGGCCGGGGTCGTCATCTCCTCCTCGACGTCCGGCTATCCGATGACGGACATGCAGACCGAGGCGGCCGACCCGGGGCGGCTGCTCGTCGGCCATCCGTTCAACCCGCCTTATCTGATCCCGCTGGTCGAGGTCGTCGGCGGCGAGAAGACGGACCCGGCGGCCGTCACGTGGGCGTCCCGCTTCTTCGAGGTCGCGGGCAAGTCGGTCATCACCATGGACCGCGAACTGCCCGGCTTCATCGCCAACCGCCTCCAGGAGGCCCTGTGGCGCGAGGCCCTGCACATGGTCGCCAACGGCGAGGCCACGGTGAAGGAGATCGACGACTCCATCACCGAGGGCCCCGGACTGCGCTGGGCGTTCATGGGCCCCTGCCTGACGTTCGCCCTCGCGGGCGGCGAAGGCGGCATGGGACATATGCTCGATCACTTCGGCCCGTCGCTGAAGTCGCCGTGGACGCGGCTCGAAGCGCCGGAGCTGGACGCGACGCTGCGTTCGGCGATGGTCGAGGGCTGCGACGAGGCGGCGGACGGGCGCACCATCGCGCAGCTCGTCGCCCAGCGGGACCAGGGCGTCATCGACGTGCTGCGTGCGACCGGCCGACTGCCCCAGCAGGCGAACGGAGACACCAAATGACCGATCTCACCGACAAGACCGAAAACGGCACCGGTACGGCGGACGACGAAGGCGTCGGGACGACGGCCTCCGCGACGCTGACCGGCCCGATCCCGCTCTTCCGCACGACCGTGCGCCCCGAGTGGAT
Source organism: Streptomyces daliensis (assembly GCF_054782395.1). Classification (NCBI taxonomy): domain Bacteria; kingdom Bacillati; phylum Actinomycetota; class Actinomycetes; order Kitasatosporales; family Streptomycetaceae; genus Streptomyces; species Streptomyces daliensis. The sequence goes on from NZ_BAAGSO010000130.1 coordinate 72,615, forward strand.
CGACTACAACGGGCACATGAGCGAGGCGTTCTACGTCCTCGTCTTCGGGCACGCCACCGACGCGATGATGATCGAGACCGGGCTCGGCCCGCGCTACCGCGAGCAGACAGGGCGCTCCCTCTACACCGTCGAGGCACACGTGCGGTATCTCCGCGAGGTGGCGGAGGGCGCCGAACTCACCCTGCGCACCCGGGTGCTCGGCGCCGGTGCCAAGAAGGTCCGCTTCGCGCACGAGATGTTCGTCGGCGAGGCCGGTGACGGCGCGGAGCCGGTGGCCACGACGGAGTTGCTCGGCATCCATGTCGATCAGCAGGCGGGGCGTGCCGTGGCGCTGCCCGACGAGGTGCGCGAGCGCTACGCCTCCCTCGTCGAGGACCCGCCCTCCTGGGCAGGCCGCGCGATCGCCCTCTGAAACGCAGGCTCGCCCCTTCACCGGTCCGCACCCCTTCACGGGGTGCGCGGTGAAGCCCACACGGGGTGCGCGTCTCTCGTAGGGGTGCGCCTACTGCGGGTGCCCCTTTGGGGGTTCGTTCGCGTGGTGCGGGCCGGTGGCACGGGTTGTGCCCACCCTCCCCCAGCTACCGCTGGGAGGTGCCCCCTCGCCAGCGGGACGATTGCCCA
>NZ_BAAGSO010000131.1:0-15474 GCF_054782395.1 Streptomyces daliensis
CGCTGTGGACCGGTGCCGTACCGGAGGGGCTCCGCCCCTGTCGGGGTAGCTGACGACGACGGCTCCACCACCGTGGTGCGCCTGCCCCCGGCACCGTGCCGGAGGGCTTCCGCCCCTGCTGCGGGCGGCGCCTGGTGACGACGGTGCCCCACTGTTGTGCGCCCGCCCTGTGCCGCACCGGAGGGGCCCAGCCCAGCCACCACCGTTGTGGGCAGGCGTTCCGCATGGCGAGGGGGCACCTCCCAGCGGTAGCTGGGGGAGGGTGGGCACAACCCGTGCCACCGGCCCGCAACACGCGAACGAAACCCCAGGGGGCACCCCGGGGCTGCGCATCCTGCGAAGGGGGTGTTGCGCGGGACGGTCGGCCTGGGGAGTGGGGACCGTAGGTCCCGCGCTGGGGGGGCGTCAGCCGACCCGGAATCGGGCAGGGGGCCACCGGCGGGACGGGGACGGGGTGGGGTGTCCCCGCAGGTCGAGAAAGTCACCGGCGGAGAGACGAAGACGAGACCTTCACGCCGAGGAGACACCCCACCGCGGCACCGGACACCCCGCACCCACGCACCCACAACCACGGTGGAAACCCGGAGTCACGCGGCGCCAGCCGCGACGCACCGATCCATACGCCGCGCCGTAGCCACACACCCGCACCCGAAAAACGACGCACCGCCCAGCGCAGCACCCCGTGCAGCGGCACAAAAATCAGCGCGGGACCCTGCGGCACCCGCCACACCGGCCAACCGTCCCGCGCAACACCCCCGGCGAACCGGCACCCCCCGTTTCCTTCCGCACCCCGCGAAGGGGACCCGTACCCCGGGAAGGGTTAGCGTGCGGGGGTGTCGTATATGGACGCCGCTTCAGGCGTGGGGCTTCATCCCGTGGCGCGGCAGGCGCTGATCGCTTCGCTGGAGGAGGGGTGGGCGGACCCCGCGCGCCCCCACAGGGAGGGCCGCCGGGCCCGGATGCTGCTGGACGCGGCCCGCGAGACCACCGCGGAAGCCGTCGGATGCCGCCCCGACGAGCTGACGTTCACCACCTCGGGCACCCAGGCACTGCACACGGCCGTCGCCTCGACGCTCGCGGGCCGCCGCCGCACCGGCAACGCCCTGGTCGTCTCCGCCGTCGAGCACTCGGCCGTGCTGCACGCGGCCCAGACGCACGAGGCCGCCGGCGGCGAGGTCCGCCAGGTGGCGGTCGACCGTACGGGGCGCGCGTCGCCCGACGCGTATGCCGCCGCGCTCGAGGGACCCGTCGCGCTCGCCTGTCTTCAGTCGGCGAACCATGAGGTGGGAACCGAACAGCCGGTCGGTGAGGTCGCCGAGGTCTGCGCCGAGCGCGGTGTCCCCCTTCTGGTGGACGCGGCGCAGTCGCTGGCCTGGGGGCCGGTCGCCGGGGGCTGGTCGGTGCTCGCGGGCAGCGCGCACAAGTGGGGCGGCCCGCCGGGCGTGGGGCTGCTGGTGGTACGGAAGGGGACGCGGTTCGCCGTGCCGGGTCCGGCGGACGAGCGGGAGTCGGGCCGTGCGCCCGGCTTCGAGAACATCCCGGCGATCGTCGCGGCCGCCGCCTCGCTGCGTGCCGTACGCGCCGAGGCGGACGCGGAGGCGGCGCGGCTGCGCGGTCTGGTGGACCGGATCAGGGCGCGGGTCCCCGAGCTGGTGCCGGACGCGGAGGTGGTCGGCGACCCGGTGCGACGGCTGCCGCACGTGGTGACGTTCTCCTGTCTGTACGTGGACGGCGAGGCCCTGCTGCACGCGCTGGACCGCGAGGGGTTCTCCGTCTCCTCGGGTTCGTCGTGCACGTCGAGCACGCTGACGCCCAGCCATGTGCTGCGGGCGATGGGCGTCCTCTCGGAGGGCAACGTCCGGGTCTCCCTGCCTGCGGGCACGCCCCAGGGGGAGCTGGAGCGGGACGTGGAGCGCTTCCTCGCCGTGCTGCCCGGCGCCGTGCGCGATGTGCGCGAGCGGCTCGGCGCCCCGGTGCGGGGGCACACGCCGCGGGTGGACGGGGACGCCGGGTCCAGGGCCGCGGGGCTGACCGTCGACGCGCTGGGCAAGCTGTGCCCCGTACCGGTGATCGAGCTGGCCAAGGTGATCGGGGACGTGCCGGTCGGCGGCGTGGTCACGGTGCTCGCGGACGACGAGGCGGCCCGGCTGGACATCCCCGCCTGGTGCGAGATGCGGGGGCACGCGTTCCTGGGTGCGGAGGGCACGGCCTTCCGGGTGCGCCGCAGCGCGTGAGCCTCACGGGGCGCCCCCGGGCACCACGGAGGGGCCGCCCCCGTGGAGCGGCCCCTCCGTGGAAACCGTGCGCGAGGCGTCCGTCAGACCAGGTGTGCCTGGACCTCGGCCGCCGCGTCATGGCCGTACGCCTTCGTGAAGCGCTCCATGAAGTGGGTGCGCTTCAGCTCGTACTCCTGGGTGCCGACGGTCTCGATGACCAGCGTGGCGAGCATGCACCCGAGCTGCGCCGCGCGCTCCAGGCTGACGCCCCAGGCGAGCCCGGACATGAAGCCCGCGCGGAAGGCGTCGCCGACGCCGGTGGGGTCGGCCTTCTGCTCCTCCTTCGGGACCTCGACCTGGATGGGCTCCTGGCCCTCGCGGTCGATGCGGACGCCGCGGGCGCCCAGCGTGGTGACGCGGGTGCCGACCTTGGCGAGGATCTCCGCGTCGGTCCAGCCGGTCTTGCTCTCGATGAGTTCCTTCTCGTACTCGTTCGAGAAGAGATAGGTGGCGCCCTCCAGCAGGACCCGGATGTCCGGGCCGTCCATGCGGGCGATCTGCTGCGAGAAGTCCGCCGCGAAGGGGATGGAGCGGGTGCGGCACTCCTCCGTGTGGCGGATCATCGCCTCGGGGTCGTCGGCGCTGATGCAGACGAGGTCGAGCCCGCCGACGCGCTCGGCCACCCGGTGCAGCTCGATCTGCCGGGCCTCGCTCATGGCACCGGTGTAGAAGGAGCCGATCTGGTTGTGGTCGGCGTCGGTGGTGCACACGAAGCGGGCCGTGTGCCGCACCTCGGAGATGTGGACGGAATCGGTGTCCACGCCGTGCCGGTCGAGCCAGGCGCGGTACTCCTCGAAGTCCTCACCGGCAGCACCGACGAGAATCGGCCTGGCCCCGAGCTGACCCATGCCGAATGCGATGTTCGCTCCCACTCCTCCTCGCCTGATGTCGAGGGTGTCGACGAGGAAGGAGAGCGAGACCGTGTGCAGCTGGTCCGCGACCAGCTGGTCGGAAAAGCGACCCGGGAAGGTCATCAGGTGGTCGTTCGCGATTGAGCCGGTGACTGCGATACGCACGACGAAATCTGCTCCTGTGAAGAGGAGTCGGTTGCAGGGCTCCTTCACGCTACCCGCTCCCCGCTCGTATCCGAACAGGGCAGAACTACCCGATAGTAGGTCCTTCCAGGCACCTCGCCGAATGCGTAGCGTCAGCGTCATGGAGAAACCCCTGCGTCCCCCGGCCGAACCCGAATCCCTTGACCAATTGCGCGGTGACTGCGCGCGGATGGCCCCCCACTGGTCCGTGACCAGCCCGTCTCCCGTGGTGGTGCCCGTCCCGCCGGAGGCGCTGCGCGGGGTCCGGGTGCCCTCGCGGTCGGCCCGGCTGCTGGACGGTATGTCCGAGTACGGCGACTGAGAGGAGCGCCGGAAGGAACACCGCCTGGAACCGCCCGCTCTTCGGCTCCGTCCCATCCACGTCCGTCCCCGCCCGAGGGGTTGGGACCTCACGTGATGAGCGGAGCCGAAGAAGGAGCGATGCGGTGAGCACCGAACCGTCCCCTGTCAACGACGGGGATGCCACACACCCGGACGCCCCTGCCAAGCCCGACGAGCGGTCCGCGCGGCGGCGCGGACCGCGGCTGACCGTCCTCGCCGTCGCGACGGCCGTTCTGCTGGCGGGCGGAGGCGGGGCCTACTGGGCGTCGACGGCCGGAAGCGGGGACCAGGCCGCGCCCGGCGGCGGCAGCGAACCGCCACCGCTCGCGCTGGACGGGCTCGCCCTGGGCGAGCAGGCGTCGGAGGGCGGCGAGAAGGACATCGCCCCCGGTGAGCCGACCAACACCCAGCCCCTGCGGGCCGACGGCCCCCTCCCCGACGGGCCCTCGTCCGCCGCCGTGCACCGCCCCGCGCCGGACGGCGTGAAGGAGGCGGACGTGGCGGCCCTCGCCAAGGCCCTCGACGTGCCGGGGAGCCCGGAGAAGGAGGACGGCCGCTGGGTCGTCGCCGAGGACGGGAAGAAGAACGAGAACGGCACCGGCCCCCTGCTCACCGTCAGCACCGGGGAGCCAGCGGGGAGCTGGACGTACAGCGCCCACGGCAGCACGGGCGGCCCCGATTCGGGGAAGGGCGAGCCCGTCTCCGCCGAGGAGGCGAAGGACGCCGTGCGGCCCGCGCTGAAGGCACTGAAGCAGGAGGGCGCTGAGCTGGACGCGAGCGCCACGGCCGCCTCGCAGCGCACGGTCAGCGCGGCGCCCGAGGTCGCCGGGCTGCCGACCAACGGCTGGAACAGTTCCTTCACGGTGGACTCCGACGGCGAACTGGCCCGCGCCCACGGCACGATGGCCCGGCTGGACAAGGGCCCGACGTATCCGGTGCTGTCGGCGAAGGACACCCTGAAGCAGCTCAACAAGCAGCGGGCCGCGGGCGGCGGCGCCGGTGTCGGCTGCCCGAAGAACGCCAAGTGCGCGAACCCGCTCCTCGCCGTGGAGAGCGGCGCCAGCGACTCCGGCTCTGGTTCCGGCAAGCAGGAGTCGGTGAAGGTGACCGACGCGGCGTTCGGGCTGGCCACGCACTACTCCAGCGGCAAGCCCGTGCTCGTCCCGTCGTGGATCTACGACGTGGAGCTGCCGGGCGGCACCGAGGGGCAACTGACGCACCCGGCGCTCGGGGCGAAGCATCTGAAGCCCTCCGGTGACGGCGACAGCGCGTCCACAGCTCCGGCCCCTGGCGGCTCGCCGTCCGACCCCGGTTCCGGTTCCGGCTCCGGTGGCGGTGACATCGGCACCGGCGGCGGCTCCGAGGCGGGCGCCCAGGCCGTCACCTCGTACACGAGCGAGGGCAACACCCTGAAGCTGACGTTCTGGGGCGGGGTCTGCGACAAGTACGAGGCGAGCGCCGACGAGTCGGGCGAGCGGGTCGAGGTCACCGTCGAGCCGAAGGACCCGGACCCGGACAAGATGTGCGTGAAGATGGCGAAGCGGCAGACCGTCGAGGTCGAGCTGGACAAGGCGCTGGGCGACCGCGAGGTCGTGGACGCGAAGGACGGCGACACCCTGCCGCACAAGAAGTGAGCGGCCTGGAATAAGCGTCGGAACGACGACGAAGGCGGCGGATCCGCTCGGGATCCGCCGCCTTCGCCTTGTGCTCGGTGGCCTCAGCGTCGCTCGGCCGCCCGTGGACGCCCTGAAGTCGGCTCAGCTGAAGGAGTCGCCACAGGCGCAGGAGCCGGTGGCGTTCGGGTTGTCGATCGTGAAGCCCTGCTTCTCGATGGTGTCGACGAAGTCGATGGAGGCACCGCCGAGGTACGGCGCGGACATCCGGTCGGTGACGACCTTGACGCCGTCGAAGTCCTTGACGACATCGCCGTCGAGCGAGCGCTCGTCGAAGAAGAGCTGGTAGCGCAGGCCGGAGCAGCCACCGGGCTGGACGGCGACACGCAGCGCCAGATCGTCCCGGCCCTCCTGCTCCAGCAGGGTCTTGACCTTACCCGCGGCGGCGTCGGACAGGATGATGCCCTCGCTCACAGCGGTCTCGTCCGAAACGGACATCTGCTTCTCTCCCGGGTTGTACGGACTGCTCTGCCGCCCACTGCAACCGGCGGCATCCCGGATTCATTCCGGCTGGCACGTCATGACGGATTTCTTTACGTGTCTCGCGTCTCGCGACGTTCTCCCCTCTCATGCTCGCACACCGGGCGGCGCCAACGGGAGTGCGTCACATTGACGCGATGGGCATCGTCAAAGTGACGTGAAGCGGCTATGATAGATAACGTCAGTTAGACGAGAAGTCGCGACGCGATATCCGACATCAGAGAAAGGGTGGGTGCCGTGAACACCGCCCAGCCGCTGGATCCAGAGCCGACACCCCTCGCACTCCTCCTGCTCGGACGCGACTCCGACCCGAAGAGCGAGCGCGGCGTGGAGTGCCCCGGCGATCTGCCCGCCCCCTCCGACCCCGGTCTCGTCGAGCGCGCCCGCGCGGCCAAGGAGAAGCTGGGCGACAAGGTCTTCGTCCTCGGGCACCACTACCAGCGCGACGAGGTCATCGAGTTCGCCGATGTGACAGGGGACTCCTTCAAGCTGGCCCGCGAGGCCGCGGCCCGGCCCGACGCCGAGTACATCGTCTTCTGCGGCGTGCACTTCATGGCCGAGTCCGCTGACATCCTCACCAGCGACCGGCAGCAGGTCGTGCTGCCGGACCTGGCCGCGGGCTGCTCCATGGCCGACATGGCGACGGCCGAGCAGGTCGCGGAGTGCTGGGACGTGCTCACGGAAGCGGGGGTCGCGGACGTCACCGTCCCGGTCTCGTACATGAACTCCTCCGCCGACATCAAGGCGTTCACCGGCAGGCACGGCGGCACCATCTGCACCTCCTCCAACGCCAAGCGGGCCCTGGAGTGGGCCTTCGGCCAGGACGCCTCGGGCGACCGCGACCGCGACCGCGATCACGCGCGCGCCAAGGTCCTCTTCCTCCCCGACCAGCACCTCGGGCGCAACACCGCCGTGCGCGACATGGGCATGTCCCTGGACGACTGCGTCGTCTACAACCCGCACAAGCCGAACGGCGGGCTCACCCCCGAGCAGTTGCGGGACGCGCGGATGATCCTGTGGCGCGGGCACTGCTCGGTGCACGGCCGCTTCTCGCTGGAGTCCGTCGAGGACGTACGGGCGCGCATACCCGGCGTCAACGTCCTCGTGCACCCCGAGTGCAAGCACGAGGTCGTCGCAGCGGCCGATCAGGTCGGCTCGACGGAGCACATCATCCAGGCACTGGACGCGGCCCCCGCCGGTTCGAAGTGGGCCATCGGCACCGAGCTGAACCTGGTGCGGCGCCTGGCGAACCGCTACGCGGACCAGGACAAGGAGATCGTCTTCCTGGACCGCACGGTCTGCTTCTGCTCCACCATGAACCGGATCGACCTCCCCCACCTCGTCTGGGCGCTGGAATCGCTCGCGGAGGGCCGGGTCGTCAACCGCATCGAGGTGGACGCGGAGACCGAGAAGTTCGCGAAGCTGGCGCTGGAACGGATGCTGGCGCTGCCGTAAGCACCGGTCATAACCTGCGCCAATGCTGCTGCGACCGGTCCACGACACCGAGGAGGACGCCGAGGCGGTCCGGGCCCTCATGCGGGCCGCCTTCGCCGCCCCGTCCACCGGGCCGGGAGACGCGCGCCCGGTGCCCGCGCCCTCCCCCGAGCGGGAGGCGCGCGGCCGGGAGAAGGTCCGGCACCTGGTCCGCACCTCCCCCGGCGGGAGCTGGCTGGCCGAGGACGCCGCAGGCCGCCCGGTGGGCGCGGCGCAGGCCGTGCTGCGGGAGGGCACCTGGGGGCTCGCGCTGCTGGTGGTGCTGCCCGAGGCGCGGGGCAAGGGCGTGGGCGGCACGCTGCTGAGCCGGGCGCGCGAGCTGGGCAGGCACTGTCTGCGGGGCATCATCTGCTGCTCCACTCACCCGGCCGCAGCGCGCGCCTACCGCAGGGCCGGGTTCACGCTGCACCCCACCATGCGGCTGCACGGCACGCTCGACCCCTCGCGCCTCGCGGCGCCCGACAAGCCGGCCGTGGTGGGCTCGGCGGCGCACCGGGACCTGATGGACTCCGTCGACCGGCGGCTGCGCGGCGGCGCGCACGGCCCCGACCACGAGTTCCTGGTCCGGCACTGCCGCCTCTTCGTCTCCGACGACCTCGCGGGCAGCGGCTACTGCTATCTGACGCCCGAGGGCAAGGTCGAACTCCTCGCGGCGACCTCGCGCCGCCTCGCGACGCGGCTGCTGACGACGGCGCTGCTGAGCCTGCCCGAGGGCGCCGAGGCCACGGTGCACGATCTGACCGCCGAGCAGCAGTGGGCCGTCGACGTGGGGCTCGCGGCGGGGCTCGGACTGACCACGGCGGGCTGGGTCTGCCTGCGCGGGATGCGCCCGCCGTCGCCGTACGTCCCGTCGGGCTCCTTCCTGTAGGCCCCTGGGCCCCTGGCCGCGCGGGTTCTCAGCCGCGCGGCCTGACGAGCCCGCTCTCGTACGCCGCGACCACCAACTGCGCCCTGTCGCGGGCGCCGAGCTTGGACATCGTGCGGTTGACGTGCGTCTTGACCGTGAGGGGGCTGACGGAGAGCAGGGCGGCGATCTCGTCGTTGGAGAGGCCGCCCGCGACATGGGTGAGCACCTCGCGCTCGCGCCCCGTGAGGACGTCCAGCTCGGCGGGCGTCGTACGGCCCTCGCCCGTGCCGTCCCAGGAGCCGCCCTGGGCGAGGAACCGGGCGATCAGGCCCTTCGTCGCGACCGGCGAGAGCAGGGACTCGCCGTGGGCGACGACGCGGATGGCCGAGAGCAGCTCGTCGGGCTCGGCGCCCTTGCCGAGGAAGCCGGAGGCGCCCGCGCGCAGCGACTGCACCACGTAGTCGTCGACCTCGAAGGTGGTCAGGATGACGACCTTGACGTCGGCGAGCCCGGGATCGGCGCTGATGGCGCGGGTCGCGGCGAGGCCGTCGGTGCCCGGCATGCGAATGTCCATGAGGACGACGTCGGCGCGCTGCTCACGGGTGACGGCGACGGCCTCGTCGCCGTCGGACGCCTCGCCCACCACCTCCATGTCCGCCTCGGAGTCCACCAGCACCTTGAACGCGCTGCGCAGCAGTGCCTGATCGTCGACGAGTACGACACGGATCGTCATGCGCGGGTCTCCTTACGCCTGGTGCGTGTCCTCCGGCTCCCGCTCATCCTGCCGTGCGCCGCCGCACGGCCGGTGCCGGGGCGGGCGTTCACCCCGCTCACCCCGCTCGGCTCGCTCGCCCTTCTCCTCCGCCTCCGCCTCCGCCTCGTCCTCGCCCGGCCTGGGCGTCGGCTGGAGCGGCAGCCGTACCCGCACCCGGAAGCCGCCGCCCGCGAGGGGCCCCGTCTCGCAGTCGCCGCCGAGTGCGGCGGCACGCTCGCGCATCCCCAGCAGCCCGTGCCCGCCGCCCGTGTCCTCGGCCTCCCCGGGCACGCCCGCGCCGTCGTCCGTCACGGTGACCTCCAGGAAGTGCCGCTCCCGCACGAGTCCGATCTCGACGCGTGCCCCGGTGCCCACGTGCTTCTGGACGTTGGTCAGTGCCTCCTGGACGACGCGGTAGGCGGTGAGGTCGACGGCCGAGGGCAGCGGCCCCACCTCGCGCGGCTCGCCCTCGACGTCGACGGTGAGCCCGGCCCGTACGAAGCCCTCCACCAGCTCGTCCAGCACCTCAAGACCGGGCGCGGGCTCGGTCGGAGCCGTGCTCTCGCCCGACTGGCGCAGCAGCCCGACCGTCGTCTGCAACTCGTCCAGCGCGTGCCTGCTCGCCTCCCGTACATGCGCGAGCGCCTGTTTGGCCTGGTCGGGGCGCTGGTCCATGACGTGCGACGCGACGCCCGCCTGGACGTTGACGAGGGCGATGTGGTGCGCGACGACGTCGTGCAGCTCGCGGGCGATGCGCATCCGCTCCTCCGCGACCCTGCGCCTGGCCTCCTCCTCGCGGGTGCGCTCGGCGCGCTCGGCCCGCTCGCGCATGGCGTCGATGAAGGCGCGGCGACTGCGCACGGCCTCCCCGGCCGCCGCCGCCAGCCCGGTCCAGGCGAGGATGCCGAGGTTCTCCTGCGCGTACCAGGGCCCTGGCCCGAAGAGCACGGCCGAGCCCGCGAGCACGACGACCGTCACGGCGCCGACCCGCCAGCTCGTGAGCCGGTCGGTGCGGTTGGAGACGGTGTAGAGGGCGATGATCGCTGCCAGCACGATCGGCGCGCGGCGGTCGCCGGGAGGCAGCGTGTCCGTGTCGATGATCAGGCCGATGACGCAGATGAGGCTGGTGATGCACAGCACAGGGAGCGGGGCGCGGCGGCGCAGCACCAGCACGGCGCAGGCGAGAGCCGCGAGGACGACGGTCTGGTGGCTCAGCTCGCGGTCGCCGAAGTGGGGGCGCCCGTCGGGCCCGTGCGGGTCGGTGGCGGCGCCGAGCAGCGTCGCCACGAAGGCGCCCAGGGCGAGCAGCGTGTCCACGAGATACGGGTGGGCCCGCATGTGTGCGCGCAGCCCGCAGAGGCGGGAGGGACCTGCTCCCGCCTCCGTCGCTTGGTTCGTCGTCACACCACGCACCGTACGGGCCTGGGAACAGAGCGGAGGCACCGGTCCGGAATCAGAGACTCCGGGGACGGGGGTGCCGGGCGGGAACGGTGCGGCGGCCACGGCGCCGGGAGGCCGGGGGCGCCGCGCGAAGGGGACGCGGCGGCCACCGGGGTGCTCGTCGCCGCCGTGGCACGACGGGTGTGCGTGACGCGTCGCGTGTCCGGAACACGCCGGGTGTCCGTGGCGGACCCGGTGCCGGCGACGCGCCCGGTGCGCGCGAGGCGCCCGGTGCGCGCGAGGCGCCCGACGTGCGGGACACGTCCGGTGTGCGGAACACGTCGCGTGGCCGTGACGCGTCCGGTGTGCGTGCTGCTCCTGGTGTCCGTGGTGACCGCCGCTCCTCCGTCGGGCAGGGCCTTCGGGCAGGCCCCTCGGCCGGGCCCGTCAGCCCGGGATGAGCCCGTCGTCGCTGAGCATGTGCCGCACCTCTTCGAGCGAGGCGTCGGGTGCGGGGAGGATCAGCTCGGAGGGCTCCAGGGCGTCGTCCGGCAGGGCCGTGCCCAGGGTCCGTACGGCGTCGAGCAGCGCGGCGAGCGTGCGGCGGAAGCCCGCCTCGTCCCCGGAGTCCATCTCGGCGAGCAGCTCGTCGTCCAGCTTGTTCAGCTCGGCGAAGTGGCTGTCCGCCAGCTTCACCTGGCCTTCCCCCATGATCCGTACGATCATGTCGCTCTCCTTCCGGCGAGGCCCCGAGTCACTGGTCAGGCCGCCTTCGGTCAGCGGCCGCGCGGGCAGGCCGCGGGCAGATCACTGCTTGTCGAACTTAGGCGTGTCCTGCCCCCGCTGCCCCTGCGACTCGCCCTGCGGTGCACCCGCCTGGCCGCCGCCGCTGCCCTCGATGGCCTGCTGGCCCTGCGCGCTGCCGCCCGCCAGCTCCGCCTTCATCCGCTGCAGCTCCAGCTCCACGTCCGTGCCGCCCGAGAGGCGGTCCAGCTCGGCGGTGATGTCGTCCTTGGCCATGCCGGACTGGTCGTCCAGCGCGCCGGAGGCGAGCAGCTCGTCGATGGCGCCGGAGCGGGCCTGGAGCTGCGCGGTCTTGTCCTCGGCACGCTGGATCGCCATGCCGACGTCGCCCATCTCCTCGGAGATGCCGGAGAACGCCTCGCCGATCCGGGTCTGCGCCTGGGCCGCGGTGTACGTGGCCTTGATGGTCTCCTTCTTCGTACGGAAGGCGTCCACCTTGGCCTGGAGGCGCTGCGCCGCGAGCGTCAGCTTCTCCTCCTCGCCCTGGAGCGTCTGGTGCTGGGTCTCCAGGTCCGTGACCTGCTGCTGGAGGGCCGCACGGCGGGAGAGCGCCTCGCGGGCGAGGTCCTCACGCCCCAGCGCCAGCGCCTTCTTGCCCTGGTCCTCCAGCTTGGAGGACTGGCCCTGCAACTGGCTGAGCTGAAGCTCCAGCCGCTTGCGGGACGTCGCCACGTCGGCCACCCCGCGCCGCACCTTCTGGAGCAGCTCCAGCTGCTTCTGGTACGAGTAATCCAGCGTCTCCCGCGGATCCTCGGCCCGGTCCAGGGCCTTGTTGGCCTTCGCGCGGAAGATCATCCCCATACGCTTCATGACACCGCTCATGGGCCTCGCGCGCCCCCTTCGTAACGGACTGAGCCTTACGCACATCTACAGACCCCAGACTACGGGCCTCAGTTCCATTACCGCACTGTTCGGGCCCGGATGCGCTCCTCCTGGAGGACGATCGCGAGGGCGTTCCCTCCCGCGCAGGGAGGAGGGAGCGGGAGTGCACGGCGAGTGCGCGAGGAGTTCCGGGGAGTGCCGGGCCGACGGCACTGGGGCAGGTGTTGCCGGATCGTGCCCCTGCCGGACTGGGGCCCGTGCGCGGGCACACCGTACTCTTGGGAGTGTGTTCCGAAGCCGTTCGAAGGACGGGCAGGCCACGTCGCCCCAGGTGACCGAGGCCGAGCCCCGCCAAACCCGCGACCCCCAGGCCCCCAAGGGCCGCCCGACGCCGAAGCGCAGCGAGGCGCAGTCACAGCGCCGCAGTGTCGCCAAGGTCCCCAAGAGCCGCAAGGAGGCGGCCAAGCGCCAGCGCGAAGCCCGGCGCACCGACATGGCGCGCCAGCGCGAGGCGCTGGCCAGTGGTGACGAGCGCTATCTGCCCGCCAGGGACAAGGGGCCCGTACGGCGCTACGCCCGGGACTTCGTGGACTCGCGCTGGTGCGTGGCGGAGTTCTTCCTGCCCATCGCGGTGATCATCCTCGTGCTGAGCATGATGCCGTCGCTCCAGCTCAAGAACATCTCGCTGCTGCTGTGGCTGTTCGTGATCGTGCTGATCGTCGTCGACTCGGTGCTGATCGTCTTCCGGTTGAAGAAGGCCCTGCGCGAGCGCTTCCCCGACGAGCCCAAGCGCGGTGCCGTCGCCTACGCGGTGATGCGGACCCTCCAGATGCGCCGGATGCGCCTGCCCAAGCCGCAGGTCGCACGCGGCGAGAAGCCCTGATCCGCCAGGAGCTGGTCGCCAGGCAGTTGGACGAGCAGATCGCGGCCCGCTTCGAGGTGGGCCGCAGACTGCGTGTGCTCGACGTGGGCCTCGGCCGCGGCGAGCAGTCCCTGCGGCTGGCCCGTGCGGGCCACAAGGTGACCGGTCTCGAATCCGACCCCGCCCTGCTGGCGCTCGTGCGCGAGGCGCTGGAGGCGGAACCCGAGGGCATACGCCAGCGCGTCCGCGTCGTCCCCGGCGACAGCCAGGACACGGGCGCGACCTTCCTGCCCGGCACGTTCGACGTCGTGCTCTGCCACGGCGAGCTGATGGAGGCCCGCGACCCTGGCAACACCCTCGCCGGGCTCGCCCGGGTCCTGGACACGGGCGGGCTGCTGTCCCTGCTGATACGGAACGACGACGCGCTCGCCATGCACCCGGGCCGCGCAGGTGACTGGGACGCCGTGCTGGCCGCGCTCGACTTCGCCGAGCGCGGCGAAGGGTCCGGCAGCGCCTTCCGCCGCGAGGCCCTCACCGCCACGCTGGCGGGGATCGGCACGCCGCTGCACGAGTGGTACGGGGTGCAGGTCTTCACGGCCGACGAGCGCGCGCTGAGCGCGGGGAGCGAGGCGGGCGGCGCGCTCTCCGAGGAGGACGAGCGGATCGTCGCCGCCGAGCTGCGCGCCGGCCGCACGGATCCGTACCGGTCCGTTGCCGCCATGCTGCACCTGTGCGGGGTGCGGGGCTGACGGCGGGGCTGATCACGGGGCGTTCGCTTCGCCGGCCGTGGCCGTGGGCCGTGGCCGTGGGCCGTGGCCGTGGGCCGTGGCCGTGGGCCGTGGCCGTGGGCCGTGGCCGTGGGCCGTGGCCGTGGGCCGTGGCGCCTCTCCCGTCGCGTACGGCCGCGTGCCGCCGCGACGGGAGAGGCGCGCCGCGCGCGCTTCAGCTCTCGGCGGGCTCCTCGGAGTGGAGGCTCATCGGCCCGTAGATCTTGCTGCCGTCCTCCAGGAGGGTGACCTGATCGGCGCCGCCCTCCAGCAGGTCCTTCCAGACCTCCCCGATCCACGACTCCGCGTCCCCCTGGGTGGGGAACTCCTCGGGCTGGACTGCGGGTTCCGTCTCCGTGCCGTCGGCCTTCTCGAACCGCCACGTCCACGCCATATGTGCCTCCCGACATCGGCTGTTGCTGCTCGCAGACTAATCCTGAGTGCGCGGCCCCCGTCGGGCCAAGAGACGATCGTGGTGTGGAACTCACTCTGCTCGGTACCGGCGCCCCCGCCGGACTCCCCCGGCCCGGCTGCCCCTGCGCGGCCTGCGCGACCGCCGTCGGCGACGAGGCGCGCGCGGCGACCGCGCTGCTCGTGGACGGCACACTCCTGCTCGACCTCACCCCCGGGCCCGCCTTCGCGGCGGCGCGCGCTGGGCACTCGCTGCAAGGCGTACGGCAGGTCGCGCTCTCGCACCCGCACGACGGGCCCGCGCTGGAGTTCCCCGCCGGGCTGCCCGCGCCCGTGCGCGTGCCCGACGGCCAGGAACTGGCCCTCATCAGCGGCCACCGGCTGCGCGCCCTCGCCCTCGACGCGCCCGGCACGGGCTACGCCGTCACCGGGCCTGGCGGCGAACGCCTCCTCTACCTCCCGCCCGGCGCGGCGGTGGCGGGCCTGGAGGACGAGCCCGCGCCCGTGCCGTACGACATGGCCGTCCTCGACGTCGTCGGACGGCCCGACGCACTCGCCAGGCTGCGGGGCGCGGGCGCCGTCGGCCCGACGACCGACGTCATCGCCGTCCACCTCGACCACGACGTGCCGCCGGGCGCCGAGCTGCACCGCCGCCTCGCCGCGGCGGGCGCCCGTACGGAGCCGGACGGGACGACGCTGATCGTCGGCGAGTACCACGACGTGCCCGACGTGCCACGGCGCACGCTCGTGCTGGGCGGGGCGCGCTCGGGGAAGTCGGCGGAGGCGGAGCGGCGGCTGGCCACGTTCCCCGACGTCGTGTACGTCGCGACGGGCGGGACGCGGGCCGGTGACGCCGAGTGGGCCGCGCGGGTCGCCGCGCACCGGGAGCGGCGGCCCGCGTCGTGGCGCACGGAGGAGACGTGCGACCTGGTGCCTCTGCTGACGGCCGAGGGGCCGCCGCTGCTCGTCGACTGCCTGTCGCTGTGGCTCACGCATGTGATGGACGAGGTCGGGGCGTGGGACGACGGGGTGTGGCGTGAGCGGGGGGCGCGAGTGCTCGGGGAGCGGGTGGATGAGTTGGTGGGGGCGGTGCGGGGGGCTTCGCGGACCGTGGTGACGGTCAGCAACGAGGTGGGGTCCGGTGTGGTGCCCACCTCTGCGGCGGGGCGGCGCTTCCGGGACGAGCTGGGCCGCCTGAACGCGGCGATCGCCACCGAATCCGAACACGTCCTCCTCCTGACGGCGGGCCTGCCCACGGTGCTTCGGGGGGCGGTTCCCGAGTAGGCGCCCCGTTCGCCGGGGGTGTTGCGCGGGACGGTTGGCCGGTGTGGTGCGCACTGTAGGGTCCCGCGCCAATTTTTGTGCCGCTTCACGCAGGGGGGTGGCGGGGCGTCGTGTTCGGGTGCGGGCCGGTGGCTTCGGCGCGGCGTGTGGTTGCGGTGCGATGCGGCTGGCGCCGCGTGGTTGTTGGCTTGTGCCGGTGGTCGTGTGGGGTTGGTGTGTGGTGGGGGTCGGTGCCGTGCCGGGG
>NZ_BAAGSO010000132.1:0-1058 GCF_054782395.1 Streptomyces daliensis
CGAGGACGGAATCCGTACGCACACGGCAGGAAATCCGCCTCAAAGATGGGCTCCAACACCAGCTTCAACGACGCCTGCACCACACGGTCGGCCGCGGTAGGAATCCCCAGACTGCGCAACTTGCCGCCCGCCTTGGGAATCTGAACCTCCCGCACCGGGGAAGGACGGAAACCACGGGACTTCACATCCTCACGGATGCCCCGCAAAAACCGTTCCGTATACACCCCGATCCCGTGCGGCTTGACACCGTCAACCCCGGCCGTCCTACGGCCAGGATTATTCCGCACCCGCTCCCACGCCACAGTGAGAAAACACGGGTGATGGACAAGGTTGAACAGATCATCGAACCTGCGGCCGGACTCATCGACCGCCCAATGGTGCAGCCTGCGCTGCATCCTGCGTACCCACAGCTCCGCCGTATCAAAGTCGGGCCATGGCGCACCCGTATTCACCGGTGACCTCCACAGACTGTCCTGCACACTGCAAATCCGCTGGAGCCCTTC
Source organism: Streptomyces daliensis (assembly GCF_054782395.1). Classification (NCBI taxonomy): domain Bacteria; kingdom Bacillati; phylum Actinomycetota; class Actinomycetes; order Kitasatosporales; family Streptomycetaceae; genus Streptomyces; species Streptomyces daliensis. Next base: position 504 of record NZ_BAAGSO010000132.1, read on the forward strand.
GCCATGTGCCCGGCTTTCCCGGGCCCGGACTACTACGGCTCCTCCGCCCCGCCTGGTGACATCGGTAGGCGATGGACCTTCCCGCCCCCTCCCAGCTGGCTACTCGGAGGCGGCAGAACCACCAGAGCGGTTCCCGTGTTCACTGATTCCCGATCGACGGGTGAGGCGCCCGACTATGCCCCTGCGGCCCGCCGTGGCTACGCCGCAGACCTTCACCACGGCCTCCCTCCCGGCATTCGTGACCGGTACGGAAGTCCCCCGCACACACAATCCAAGTGCGGGCGTGCACCGCTCCCCAGCCCCTATCCGCCAGATTTGAGCTGGTGGGACGCTTAAGGAGCTTTCAACGCCGGTTCCTCGCGTACACCTTCCCGTCTCGCTAGCCGGACCCACGCCATCTGGCAGTACCGACGTGTCCCGTCGTTGTCAGAGCTGCTTCCCGCCCTCCCCGGCATCCCCCGGCTCGGACTGCTCTCAGCTTCACCGCACTGCTGCGACAGCACAGCGGCGAAGGTCTCTCACCTCCACTCGGAAAATCAGCGCCTCACGGCGCAC
>NZ_BAAGSO010000133.1:0-87705 GCF_054782395.1 Streptomyces daliensis
ATGTCGCCGCACCATACGACGCGCCTGCCCATCCCCAGCATTGATCCACCCACCCCAGCAAGAGCCATCAGAAACGACCTAGTCCTTTCGACCAGCTCGTACTCACTGAGCGCCTTCTTGACGGGAACTTTCGCGAAGTAGGACGCGCCGAAGGCCAGACACCCGAGCACGTACCAGAACGCCTCCGCACTTGTCGTGTGCCCCCGGCCGAGAACCTGCTGTGACATAGCTGCCACCTCCGTAGAGCTATCGCAGGGCCCGGCCTGTGCTCGTCGGGTCCGTATCACCCATTCTGCCCCGTAATTCCGTAATGGGGAGCAATCTGCTGACCTGAGGGGACAGCCGTATGCCACCAAGCTGGTCGCTATCCGGTGACGTGGGCCCTTGGGGATTGGCCGTAGCCACTGAGAGGGACGCTGTACGGCGCCGTACTTGTCGGATGCGGACCGAGAAGGCGCAGGTGAGGTTGCCGGGCTCGATGGGGTCCCATAGTGGGTGGTGAAGATCAGTCCGGTGTTTTTCCGTCAGAGAGGCCGGGCGTTCTTCCGGTCTGCTTCCTGTCGCTGGCGACGTTGCTTGAGCGCGGTCAGGAATAGGCGCCGAAGCGCAGCGGCCAGTCAGGGGCGCCTGTCGCCGTCTCGGTGTCGAGACGCGGGCTGGCCAGGGAAAGTCCGCAGGGTGAAGCCGGACTCGCTTGTCGACCTCGCGGCGCAGGCAAGTGATGAAGCGGCGCCAGAGCATCCCCGGCGTGGGCATTCCACAGGGCGGCGGCTTCGTAGTCATAGCTGAGGGTCAGGTGCACACGGTAGCAATGGCGGTTGCCAGAGTGGCCACGAGAGTGAGTACCACCGTGAACGCAGCGGCAGCCTGTTTGACGGCGGCGGGGTAGCTCACACCGTCCAAACGGGCGAGTTTGCCCGCACTGGCAGCGGCGAGCAGCGCGAAGACGACTACGTGTGCGGCAGTGAGCAGAGCGACGGCGATGGACACGTCAGCCTCCTTGTAGGCGATGGGCCGTTGACGCCGTCGAAGGTCGCGGAAACGGTGTACGCCGGGGTTCACTGCGGACGAAGATGCACACCGATGAACACTTAAGGCTGGGGGGCAGGTGCCCGAAAAGCAGAGAAAGTCCGATGCGGCTCTCGCCGAGCTACGCCGGTGGCTTGGTGACGGACTGGCCGCTTCGGGGCTGGACAAGACACAGTTAGCCCGCCGTTCCGGGCTGGGGCGTACGACCGTGTCGGAGGCGTTTCAGCCTGAAGGACCGGTGCCGTCGGCCAAGACGCTGGCTGGACTCGCTAAAGCTCTGGGCATGCCAGTGGAGGAACTGCTGGAGCTGCGGCGGACTGCCGCGATGGGAGTGGCTGAACCGGCCATTGAAGAGGAGCTGGGACCGGGCAGGCCTATAGAGCAGTGGGAGCCCCATGATCTTGAGGTTCATCCTGCCGGTATGGCTCCGGATAGAGGCAAATTATCCAGGCAGCGGCTGCTGCCTGGATACGTACCGCGGGAGCATGACCGAGTGCTAGCCGAAGCGGTACGGCACGCCCAAGCTGGCCGCAGTAGAATGATGGTCTTGTCCGGTACCTCCTCGACAGGCAAAACACGTGCCTGTTGGGAAGCCGTTAGGCCGCTGGCAAACGCTGGGTGGAAGCTGTGGCACCCATTCGACCCCACTCGCGCGGAATCAGCTCTCAGCCAACTTGCATTCGTCCGGCCACGAACCGTGGTGTGGCTCAACGAAGCCCAGCATTACATTGGTGATGCACACGTGGGCGAGCAGATCGCTGCCGCGCTGCACGCGCTGCTCACCGACGAACAGCGGTCACCTGTCCTGGTATTGGGAACTCTATGGCCCGAATACGTCCGACAGTACACAATTTTGCCGGTAGCCGGCCAGTCGGACCCGACTAGTCGGGCGCGAGAACTTTTGGCCGGGCGCATCGTAAGCCTGCCGGAAAGTTTTGACGCAGAGGCGCTGGCAGCCGCCACTCAACTGGCACGGGGCGGCGACCAGATGCTTGCGGACGCTCTGACTCGATCTGGTACACACGGGCGTGTGACTCAGGATTTGGCCGGTGCTCCCGAGTTGTTGCACTGCTATGAAAACGGCTCCCCCGAGGCTCAGGCATTGCTGCGGGCAGCTATGGACGCACGTCGGCTGGGAGTCGGGCTGAACTTGCCACAGGCATTCCTTACTTCCGCCGCACTCGGCTACCTGACTGATATCGATTGCGACGACCTGACCGATGACTGGGCGGAAGCCGCTTATGCTGAACTCGCCAAACGGGTCCATGGCAAGCAAGCTCCCTTACGCCGCGTCATTGTCTGCCCACCGGGCACACCTCACCCCTTTACGCTGCACGGCTCTGTGTCAGGACCCGTGTTCCGGCTGGCCGATTACCTCGAACAGCACGGTCGCGAGACCCGCCGTCGAGTGTGTCCGCCTGCCTCGTTCTGGCACTCAGTACATGCTGGCCTCACGAACCCTGACGATTTGTTTAGCCTTGCTAGGGAGGCTTATGCGCGACATCGTCTGCAGTGGGCGCATGATCTCCAGCGTCGCGCTGTCGAAGCCGGGCATCCGGACGCCTATCTAGCCTTGGTTACTTGGCTGAAAGAATCCGGAAATTTTAGTGAAGCCGAATCTGTGCTGCGGCGGGCTGCTGAGGCAGGAAATATGCAGGCTCTCATGTATCTGGCTTCTTGGTTAAGGAATTCAGGAAATTCCCGTGAAGCCGAATCCGTGCTGAGGCAGGCTGCCGAGACAGGCGGGCCCAATGTACTAAAACTTCGGGTCGACTTGCGCAGGGAGGCGGGAGACTATGAGGGGGCCGAGGCCCTTGCTCGGGAAGCTGTCGGTACAGGAAATCCGCGGGCTTGGAGAATTCTGGCCGAATTACTCAGAGAGGTGGGAGATCGTGAAGAGGCTAAGACCCTTGCACGAGAAGCTGCCGACGCAGGAAATCCGCAAGCCTTGACGCTATTGGCAGATTGGTGCAGGGGGGCGGGAGATCGTGAAGGGGCTGAGGCCCTTGCTCGGGAAGCTGTCGACGCAGGAAATTCGCAGGCTTGGGAAATTCTGGCAGAATTGAGCAGAGAATCCGGGAGCTGCGAGGGGGTTGAGACTCTGGCTCGGAAAGCTGCCGACGCGGGCAATTCGCGGGCCCTAGTGATCTTGGGGTTCCAGTGCGAGGAGGCGGGAGAATATGAGAGGGCTGAGGTCCTAGCGCGGCAAGCCGCCGATGTAGGTGATGCGAAATTTCTGACAGATTTGGTATTCCGGCGTGAGGAATCTGGCTACTGTGAGCGAGCCGAAACCCTAGCCCGGCAAGCCGCTGCTGTCGGCAGTTGGAACGCTCTGACAATTTTGGCCATCCGGCGTGAGGAATCTGGCGACTGTGAGGGGGCCGAATCCTTGGCCCGTGAAGCCGCCGTTGGCAATCCGAACGCCCTTACTTGGTTGGGCTTGCAGGTCACGCAAAGAAAAGAGGGAAAGGAGAGGTCTGATGCATTGATACAGCAGGGCGCCGACGCTGGTGACCGGTACGCTCTAGCCTTCCTGGTTGACTTGCGGCAGGAAATGGGAGACCACGAGAGAGCTGAAGCCTTGGCCTGGCAGGCGGCTGACGCCGGTTATGCAGATCCGCTGCAACGCGTGGTTTCATTTCGGGAGAGACGTGGGAGCCACGTGAAGGCACAAGCCCTGGCCAGGCAGGTTGCCGATGCTGGCCTTGCGAGGCACTTGGACAAGCGGTGGCTGGCAGCCCAGTGGCCCCACGGACTTGACCCCGAAGGCACTCCAACCTCCCCACAACTGTGATTCTCGCCCGTCGCCAGACTCCAGTGGGCTCCCCCTGTTCATGGCGCGTTCATGTAGCAGGGGCCCATTTGTGGGAACTTGCCTGCTTGTGCAACCTCGTGAGGTTCGGTTCGCATGCTGCCCTCGTGGGGAGCGAGAACGTGGGTAGTCGTGTGGGCGCTGACATCAACAAGCCTGCGTGCCAACGACCAACGGCGTACCGGATGGTGCTTTCGGGGCCTCGTGGCAGGGGCGGAACACGCCTTGTCGGCAGAAAGCCGTCGCTTCGAGCCCGGCAGGTGGCTCCGTAGGTCAAGGGCCCTGTTCGTCGACGAACAAGGCCCTTGGGGTGGGCCTTGGAGCGGCGCTCAGTCCTTGGCGTGGGCTGCGGGCCGGGCCCGTCGTGGTCGGGCGGCCCCGCCGTCAGGTTCCGCAGCAGGTCGACGGGGTGGGGGTGGCGTCGGACTTGACCGTGTAGATCTCCCAGGGTTCCTTGCCGGGGCCGTGGACCCAGACCTTGTCCTGGAGCGCGTAGCAGCAGGTGGTGTCGTTCTCCTCGAAGGTGGCCAGGCCGGCGTTCTTGAGGCGCTCGGTGGCGGCGGTGACCTGGGAGGTCTCCTCGACCTCCACCCCGAGGTGGTCCAGGCGGGTGTCCTGGCCTTCCTCGCCCTCGATCAGGACGAGCTTCAGCGGCGGCTCGTCGACGATGAAGTTCGCGTAGCCGGGGCGGCGCTTGGCCGGTTCGACGCCGAAGAGCTTGGAGTAGAAGACCACCGAACCTTCCAGGTCCGCGACGTTCAGGGCGAGCTGTACGCGTGACATGACGAGCCTCCAAACAGGCTGTATTGATGTCCTTCGATGCCTAGCTTGCGCCTTGTATCGAAGAACGTCAACATAGAGGCATGTCGAAACAAGAGCTTGAGGTGCTCGGCCAGGACGTCGAAGGCTGCTGTCCGGCGCTGCTGACGGCTCCGCTGGGCGAGGACCAGGCCACGGAGCTGGCGAAGGTGTTCAAGGCCCTGGGGGATCCGATCCGGCTGCGGCTGCTGTCGATGATCGCGTCCCGGGCGGGCGGGGAGATCTGCGTCTGCGAACTGACTCCGGCCTTCGATCTGTCCCAGCCGACGATCTCGCACCACCTCAAGCTGCTGCGGCAGGCCGGACTCATCGACTGTGAGCGGCGCGGCACGTGGGTGTACTACTGGCTGCTCCCCGAGATGACCGACCGCCTCGCGGGCATCCTCACCCGCCCCGCGGGCACCCCGCCGTCGCACGCCTCGGGCACCCCGCTGCCCCAGCGCACGGGCACCCCCTCATGAGCGCCAAGGCGTCGTCCAAGGCGGCCGTCGACGGTGGCGGGGCGGTGGCCGGGAAGCTGGCCTTCCTCGACCGGTGGCTGGCCGTGTGGATCCTGGCGGCGATGGCGGCCGGTCTGGGCCTGGGGCGGGCCGTGCCCGGCCTGGGGGACGCACTCGCGAAGGTGACCGTCACCGGAGTATCGCTGCCGATCGCCCTGGGCCTGCTGGTGATGATGTACCCGGTCCTGGCCAAGGTCCGCTACGACCGGCTGGAGTCCGTCACCCGCGACCGGCGGCTCCTGCTGCCCTCCCTGCTGCTGAACTGGGTGCTCGGCCCGGCCGTGATGTTCGCCCTCGCGTGGCTCTTCCTGCCGGATCTGCCCGAGTACCGCACCGGGCTGATCATCGTCGGCCTCGCGCGCTGTATCGCCATGGTCATCATCTGGAACGACCTGGCCTGCGGGAACCGTGAGGCCGCCGCCGTGCTCGTCGCGCTCAACAGCGTCTTCCAGGTGTTCGCGTTCGCCGCGCTGGGCTGGTTCTACCTGAGCGTGCTGCCCGGCTGGCTCGGTCTGGAACAGGCCGCGCTGGAGGTGTCGGTGTGGGAGATCGCCCGCAGCGTGCTGATCTTCCTCGGCATCCCGCTCGCGGCCGGATTCGCGACCCGGCGCCTGGGCGAGAAGGCCAGGGGACGCGACTGGTACGAGGCCAAGCTGATCCCGCGCATCGGGCCGTTCGCGCTGTACGGGCTGCTGTTCACCATCGTCGTCCTCTTCGCGCTGCAAGGGGAGGCGATCACCTCCAAGCCCCTGGACGTCGTCCGGATCGCGCTGCCCCTGCTGGTCTACTTCGCGCTCATGTGGGCCGGATCCATGGCCCTGGGCCGAGCGGTGGGGCTGGACTATCCGAAGGCCACGACGCTGGCCTTCACCGCGGCGGGCAACAACTTCGAGCTGGCCATCGCCGTCGCCATCGCCACCTTCGGTGCCACCAGCGGCCAGGCCCTCGCGGGAGTCGTCGGCCCCCTCATCGAGGTGCCCGTCCTCATCGGCCTCGTCTACGTGGCGCTGGCCAGCCGTCGCTTCTTCCCCGGGGCGGGCGACGGTCCCAGATCCAGTTCCAGCGTCGACGCTGACGCCGCGTCAACCCCTCCCGACAAGGATTCCGTACGTGTCTGAACCAGTGCCCACGAAGCCGTCCGTCCTGTTCGTGTGCGTGCACAACGCCGGACGTTCCCAGATGGCCGCCGCCTTCCTCGCCCACCTCGCGGGCGACCGGGTCGAGGTCCGCTCGGCCGGTTCCGCCCCCGCCGACCAGGTCAACCCGGCCGTGGTCGAGGCCATGGGCGAGGCGGGGATCGACCTCGCACACGCCCGTCCGAAAGTGCTCACCACGGACGCGGTGCACGCCTCCGACGTGGTGGTGACCATGGGGTGCGGCGACGCCTGCCCCGTCTTCCCCGGCAAGCGGTATCTCGACTGGTCCCTGGCGGACCCCGCCGGGCAAGACGTCCGGGGCGTCCGGCCGATCCGCGACGAGATCGAGCGGCACGTCCGCGACCTGCTCACCGAACTCGGCGTCGAGACCGAGGGCGTCGAGACCGGAGGCGTCGAGACCGAGACCGAGCCTCGCGCCTGACCACCCCGCGCACCAGAACGGTCCCGCCGCCCCGCGTGTTACGGGGCGACGGGACCGTACGGTCCAGCGCGTGGTGCTGGCGCCAACGCCAGCCCCGGTGCTAGTTGATGTTAGTTCGTCGCCGGAGCGGACAGCTCCTGGCCGAACGCGGCGTCCGTCGCCGGAGAGCCGAGGTCGTCCGGGCCGAAGAGCGCTGAGCCCTCGGCGGTCAGGCCGTCGGCGCCCGCGTACAGGAGAGCCACCGCGCCGGAGCCCTCGCCCTTGCTCGGCGCGCCGACGGCGAGGTCGGGCTTGCCGTCGCCGTTGTAGTCGGCCGGGGAGACGGTCTCGCCGAAGTGGTCGTTGCCCTCCATCTCACCGGGGACGCCCTCGGTGTCGAGGGAGAAGGTCTGGGAGCCCTCGTCGGTCAGCCAGTTCTCGCTGCCCTTGAAGACGGTGATGGCACCGGCGTTGTTGTAGCCACCGGGCGCCTCGGCTGCGGTGTTGCCGACGACGAGGTCGTCGTGGCCGTCACCGTTGATGTCGGCGAGGCGGGACGCCTCGCCCTCCTGCTCCGGGCCCTTCCAGTCCACCGGGTTGGCGGTGTCCATGCCGCTGGCGGTGCCGGGGTAGGTGCGCAGCTTCTGCTCGTCCGGACCGTCCGAGAAGCCGGTGTCCGTGACGACGTCGTCCTTGCCGTCGCCGTTGATGTCGCCCACGACGGCGCGGTACTGGCCGAACCACAGTGAGACGGTCTTGCCCAGCGGGGTGCTCTTGATGCCCGTCGACGAGCCGGGCAGCACCCCGAGCGTGCCCTCGTCGGAGGGGGAGTCCTGGGACGCGACGCTGACGAGGTCGGCGAAGCCGTCACCGTTGATGTCGCCGGAGGCCAGGTGCCCGATGCTGACGCCGCCGCCGGGCGGGGTCACGGCGGTCATCTTCGGGGTGGCGGTGTCCCGCAGGTTCGCGGCGCCGTTGACGAGCTGGACCTTCTCGTTGTCGGAGACGGCGATGTCGGCCCGGCCGTCGTGGTTGAAGTCGCCCACCGCGATCTTGTCGCCGAAGTGCGCGTTCTCGGTGACCTTCGGCGAGTGGAAGGCGATCGCGTCGCTCGACAGGCCGCTCTTGGAGCCGAAGACGACGGTGACGGAACCGGCCTGCTTGGTGCTGCCGATGGCCTCGCCGTCCGCGCCGATGATCAGGTCCGAGTAGCCGTCCCCGTCGACGTCACCGCGCACCACGGAAGAGCCGAAGTGGTCCTTGGCCTCGGGGGTGCCGGGAACGCCAGGGCTGGCCTGGGTCAGGCTGAGGTGCCGGGCGGTGTCGACGCCGGTCTCGGAGCCGTACGTCACGCCTACGTAGCCCGCCTTGGACTTCCCGGAGGCGGTGCCGTCGGGCGCGCCGACGCCGAGGTCGGCGTGGCCGTCGCCGTCGATGTCGCCCGCGGTCTTCGCCGCCTTGGCGGCTGCGGTGGAGAGCTGGTTCTGGGCCGACCCGTCGCTGTCCGTTCCTGCGGCGTTCGCACCGGCCGCGACGGCCGCCACCACCGCGGCGCCCACAGCGCCCGCCATCAGGCCCCTGCTTCGATTGCGCACAAATCCTCCATAGACTCACGCATCGGTCGTCCTCTTTGATCCGGCCACCCCTGCGGCCCCCACAGGCGGAACGGAAAGGACTGCTGACATAGACAAGTCCGGACGCTGAACGGTTGCGGAAGCGACAGAAGAATTCGAAGAGCAACAGGTTCACTCAAGTTGCGCGTAAGGGACGCGCAGGCCAGAGCGTCTGGCGCGACGCGCCCTGCCGGGCGACTGTGACGACGGTCACGATGCCCCTCCGGGTAGCGGGGGAGCGTCACGCTCCACTTCGGGCGCAGGGCGGTCAGGGCGGCGTGGTCAACTCCCCGCCTCCTTGCGGAGCTTGCGGACGTCGGCGCGGGAAAGGCCGCTGACGCGGCCGACCTCGGAGGGGTCGGCGCCCGCGCGGAGTGCTTCCAGCGCCTCGGTACGGAGGTCTTCGCGGGCCGCTTTCAGGACGGCCTCCGCCTCGCGGTGACGCTTGGCCGCGAGTTCCAGTTTCGGGTTCTCCATGACTGTCGCGTTCCCCTAGCCCGGCCCGCGACGCCGGTGGGGGAAGCGCGCGGCGTTGTTACGCTGCGCCGCATGGGGGTGGTGTGCGTGCGGTGGGGGTGGAGACAGGGGTGCGGGCGGAGGGCTCGCGCGTCGGTCGCGTCGGTCGCGTCGGTCGTGGCGATGGTTGTGACGGCTGTGGCGGTGACGTCGGCCGTCGCGCTGGCCGCGCCCGCCCCGGCATTCGCGAGCGCCGACGGAGCCGTGAGCGCCGACCGGGCCGCGAGCAGCAGCTTCGTGGCGGCGTCCGGGTGGCGTGGCGGCAAGGTGGCGTGGTCGGCGCGCGGTGAGTATCTGAAGGTGCGGGACACCAGGGCCGACGGCTACGCCTTCGTCGTGACCGCGAACGACACCCGCCACCCCCGCGCCCGCAAGACGTGCCGCGCCCCGCGCCGGGGCCAGACCCGGGTCTGCAACCTCTCGTTCCCCGAGCACCGCAAGATCCGCCTCGTCGCCAGCCTCCAGCGGGGCGGCACCGTCAAGTACGCGGGCTCGGCGCGCGTGCGCTCCTAGCGGCTCGTGGCTGGCTGGCGGCTCGCGGCTCGCGGCTCGCGGCTACTGCCCCATCACATAGCGGACCGTCGGCCCCGCCGTCCAGCCGCCGTCCACCGCCAGCTCCGCTCCGGTCATGTACGAGGCCGCGTCCGAGAGCAGGAAGCAGACCGCCGAGGCGATCTCGTGGGGCTCGCCCACGCGGGCCATCGGGGTGTTGGGGTACCCGCCCTCGCCGGGTTCGATCCCGACCCGCGCCGTCATCGGGGTGTACGTCATGCCCGGGTGGACGGAGTTGACGCGGATCCTGTCCGTGCCCAGTTCCACCGCGCCGATCTTGGTGAGACCGCGTACGCCCCACTTGGAGGCGCCGTAGCCCGCCGTCAGGGCCAGGCCCGTCAGACCGGCGGCGGACGAGATGTTGACGACGGAGCCGCCGCCCGCGCGGCGCATCGCGGGGATGACGGTCTTCATGCCGATGAGGACGCCGGTGAGGTTGACGTCGAGCACCTTGCGGAACTCCTCGACGGAGACGTCCGCGAGGAACGTCGCCATGGAGATGCCCGCGTTGTTGACGAGGCCGTCGACCGAGCCGAACTCCCCGGCGGCGAAGTCGGTCACGCGCTGCCACTCCTCCTCCGACGTCACGTCGTGGCGCACGAAACGGGCGCGGTCGCCGAGGGCCTCGGCGGTCCTCCGGCCCTCCTCCTCCAGCACGTCGGTGAGGACGACCCGCGCCCCGGCCGCGACGGCCCCGCGCGCCGCCGCGGCGCCTATGCCGCGCGCCGCGCCGGTGAGGATCACGGTCTTGCCGGTCAGGTCGCTGACCGCCGCGGTGGCGGGGGCGCCGGGTTCGGGCTTGGGCTCGGGCTCGGTCACGGGGGCTCCAGGGGGCGTCGGGGCGGGGCGAGGGTGGCGCGGGTGCAGGGTATGTCGTTGTGGCATGCCATGCCATGCCATCACCGTGCGTACGTGGGTGTCCGACGGCACGGGACCGGTCAGGGGAGCAGGACGACCTTGCCGACCGTGCCGCGGTTCTGGAGCGCCTGATGGGCCGCCGCGGCCTCGCCGAGCGGGAACGTCCGGACGAGCGGGACGAGGACGCCGCGCCCCGCGTACGCGAGCGCCCGCTCCTCCAGGACGCGCCGCCGCTCCAGCATCTTCCGCCCCTCCAGGGGGACGGTCGTGATGCCGTGGTCCTCCCCCGCCTCCCCGGGCGGTTCGGTGACGGCGGACGCGATGGCCGCGCTGAACGCGGTGGAGGAACTGCCGTAGGTGAAGGCGGTGCCGCCGGGTGCGACGAGGTCGAGCGCCGCGTGTCCGAGAGGGCCGCCGACGCCGTCGAAGAGGTGGGTGACGGGCCGCTCGTCGCGCAGTTCGGCGCGCACGCGGCCGGCCCAGTCCGGCCTGCCGTAGTCGAGGGCGAGGTCGGCGCCCAGGTCGCGCACGATCGCGGCCTTCTCCGGCCCGCCCGCCGCGCCGACGACGCGGGCGCCCCTGTGCCGCGCGTACTGGGTGAGCAGCGCGCCCATGCCGCCCGCGGCCGAGAGCACGAGGACGGTGTCGCCGGGGCCCGGCTCGTGGCCCTCGACGACGCCCATGACGGTGCGCCCGGTGCCGATCATGGCGACGGCGTGGGCCTCGGAGAGCCCGTCGGGTATCGGGTGCAGGGACGCGGCGGCGACGACGGCGCGTTCCGCGTAGCCGCCCGGCGCCTGGCCGAGGTGGGCGACGACGCGCCGGCCGAGCCAGCCCGTTTCGGTTCCCTCGCCGAGCGCGTCGACCGTGCCCGCGACCTCGCGGCCGGGGACGGTCGGCAGCTCGGGGAGGGGGATGGGGCCGAGCTGACGGCCCTCGCGGAGTGCGGTGTCGATGAGGTGGACGCCCGCCGCCGCGACGGCGATACGCACCTGGCCTGGGCCGGGCGAGGGGTCGGGCACCTCCTCGTAGCGCAGGTTCTCTGCGGGGCCGAAGGCATGAAGGACGGCGGCACGCATGGCTGGCTCCTGATGTCCGTTCCGGGTGGCTGCCTGGAGCCTGCAACTTGAAGGAACGTTGAAGTCAAGGGGTGCGGGCGCGGGTCAGGGGGGACTGTCAGTGGCGGGGTGCACGATGAGGGGATGGCGAGGACGAGGGTGTCGAGGACGGCGGGCGGGGAAGCGCGGACGGACGCACGGGCGCGTGCGGTGGGCAGACCCAAGCGCCCTGAGATCGGCCTGCCCGTGCTGCGGCCCCACGAGGAGGCGGGCCTGAGTCCTGACGGGGACTACGACGGAGTGGGCTTCACGGATCTCGATCTGAGCGGCGCCGACGGCGCGGGGGCCACCTTCCTGGACTGCGGGCTGTACCGCTGCGCGCTGGACGAGGCCCAGCTCGAACGGGCCCGGTTCATCGACACGGTGGCGGAGGGCGTGTGGGGAGTCGGCACGGGGCTGGCGCGCGCCGAGATACGGGACGTGGAGCTGGCCGACGCGCGGCTCGGCGGCACCCAGCTGCACGGGGCACGGCTGACGCGGGTGCTGGTGCGGGGCGGGAAGATCGATTTCCTGAATCTGCGTCAGTCCACGCTGAAAGACGTCACCTTCGAGGGCTGCGTCCTGATCGAGCCGGACTTCTCGGGTGCCTCGCTGGAGCGGGTCGCCTTCCCGGGGTGCGTGGTGAGAGGGGTGGACTTCGGGCAGGCGAAGCTCAAGGACGTGGATCTGCGCGATGCCGCCGAACTGGACATCGCGGCGGGCGTCGACCGGCTCTCGGGTGCCGTGATCAGCTCGGCCCAGCTCGTGGACCTGGCCCCGGCCTTCGCCGCGCAGGTGGGGGTGCGGGTGGAGGGGTGAGGCCGCTGGGGCGGGGGGTGTCGGGTTGAGCCGTCGGGACGGGTCGGGCCAACCGGGCGGGTCGGGCCGACGGGGCGGGTCGGGCCGACGGGGGTCAGACGCGGGGGAAGCGGGCCTGGAGGTCCCAGATCACCGGGTTGTCGTCGAGCCCGTCGTGCATGTCCGTGAGGTCGGCGAGGAGGTCGTGCAGGAAGTCGCGGGCCTCTCTGCGCAGGGTGGAGTGCTGGAAGGAGAGCGGGGGCTCGTCGGCCGGTGACCAGTCGGCCGTGATCTCCACCCATCCGAAGCGGCGCTCGAAGAGCAGGCAGTCCGTGCTCTCGGTGAAGTCCAGCTCGGCCCGCACAGGGCCGGGCGCACGGCTGCCCCGCGGGTCCTTGTCGAGGCGTTCGGCGATGTCGCACAGGGCCCACGCGAAGTCGAGCACGGGCAGCCATCCCCAGGCTGTGGACAGTTCGGCGCCGGCCTTCGTGTCGGCGAGATACACGTCCCCGCAGAAGAGATCGTGCCGCAGCGCCCGTACGTCCGCGGTGCGGTAGTCCGTCTGCGGAGGGTCGGGGAAGCGGCGGGAGAGGGAGTAGCCGATATCGAGCACGCTCCGATGGTGTCACGGGGCCGCAGGGGTCTCGGGGGCCATGGGTGCCATGGAGGCAATAAGGATTCATTCCGTTTCGTCCCCCGTAAACGAACATTCGTGCACAACCTTCCAACGCTCCCGCACAAGCTCTACCGTTGCTTCGCTCGCGCCTTCCGACGCGGGCACGGCGAACGAAAAGGAACAGCGCGGAAGGAATGGTTTCGGTCCAGCGAGGACGGAGGACGGAACAGTGAGCCAACTGCCAACCCGCCAGAGACGACTGATCAGTTCGCTTGCGGTCACCCTGATCTGTGGAGCGGGGCTGTACGCGCCGTCGGCCACCGCCGCGCCCCAGGCGGCCCCGGCCCCCTCGTCCGACGTGGGCGCGTCCACGGGCGCGTTCACGGGCGAGGCGAAGGGCGGGCCGAAGCGCGGACTCGCCCGCACGCCCCCCATGGGCTTCAACAACTGGAACGCCACCCACTGCCGCGCCGAGTTCAACGAGGAGATGGTCAAGGGCATCGCCGACATCTTCGTCGAGAAGGGGCTCAAGGAAGCGGGCTACGAGTACGTCAACCTCGACGACTGCTGGGCCCTCCCGCAGCGCGACGCCGACGGCAAGCTGGTGCCCGACCCGGTCCGGTTCCCCAACGGGATCAAGGCGGTCGCCGACTATGTGCACTCCAAGGGCCTGAAGATCGGCATCTACACCAGCGCCGGCACCAAGACCTGCAACCGGAACGGCTTCCCCGGCGCCCTCGGCCACGAGGAGAGCGACGCCCAGCAGTTCGCGGACTGGGGCATCGACTACCTCAAGTACGACAACTGCAACAACCAGGGCGTCCCGGCCCAGGAGCGCTACGCGGCGATGGACAAGGCGCTGAAGAAGACCAAGCGCGACATCGTCTACAGCATCTGCGAGTGGGGCCAGAACAAGCCGTGGGAGTGGGCGGCGAAGTACGGCGAGCTGTGGCGCACGACGGGCGACATCAGCGACAACTGGGGCAGCATGCTCGGCATCATGAAGCAGAACCTGCCGCTGGCCCCGTACGCCGGACCAGGCCACTGGAACGACCCCGACATGCTGGAGGTCGGCAACGGCGGCATGACCGACACGGAGTACCGCACCCACTTCTCCATGTGGTCGATCATGGCCGCGCCGCTCCTCATCGGCTCCGACCTGCGCACGGCGACCGACGCGACGTACGAGATCCTCGGCAACAAGGAGGTCATCGCCGTCGACCAGGACAAGCTGGGCAAGCAGGGCAGCGTGGTCTCCTCCGAGGAGGGGCGCTGGGTCGTCGCCAAGGAACTCAAGGGCGGCAGCCGCGCCGTGGCGCTGTTCAACGAGTCCGAGCAGGAGCAGAAGATCTCCACGACGGCGGCCGACGTGGGACTGCCCGAGGCCGATTCGTACACGCTGCGCGACCTGTGGAAGCACGAGGACGCGAGCAGCGACGGCACGATCGAGGCGACGGTCCCGGCGCACGGGACGGTGCTGCTGAAGGTGTCGGCCGAGGACTGAGACCGGTTCGTCCGCCGAGTGCGCGGGCGACGGGCCCCGTGCCAGGTTCGGCCGTACGGCTGACGGCCGCACCCCGGCGCTCCGCACCCCGGCGCTCCGCACCCCGGCGCTCCGCACCCGGCACTCCGCGCGGAGCGAGAAGGCCGCCCGGCCCCGTGTGCTCGGGTCGGGCGGCCTCCGTGGCGTCCGGGATGCGCCCGGGAGCCCGCGTGTCGCGGGTCCCGAACCGGACGACCGGTGCTGCGCGGGCTCCGGCCCGACGCCGGTCAGCCGTGGCGAACACGGCGTACGGGCGTCGGACCAGGGGCCCGGCAGTCGGGATCAGGCGTTGGTCGGACGCTGGCCAGGAATCGGCCAGAATCAGGCGTCGGCCCGGATCAGACGTTGACGCCGAAGTCCTGGGCGATGCCGACGAGGCCCGCGGCGTAGCCCTGGCCGACGGCCCGGAACTTCCACTCGGCGCCGTTGCGGTACAGCTCGCCGAAGACCATGGCGGTCTCGGTGGCGGCGTCCTCGCTCAGGTCGTAACGCGCGATCTCCGTGCCGCCCGCCTGGTTGACGATGCGGATGAAGGCGTTGCGCACCTGGCCGAAGTTCTGGCTGCGCGTCTCGGCGTCGTAGATCGAGACCGGGAAGACGATCTTCTCGATCTCGGCGGGGAGGGCGGCGAGGTTGACGTTGATCTGCTCGTCGTCGCCCTCGCCCTCGCCGGTGACGTTGTCGCCGGTGTGGACGATGGACTGGTCCGGCGTCGCCTTGTTGTTGAAGAAGATGAAGTGCTGGTCGGAGTAGACCTTGCCGCTGGGGTTCACCGCGATGGCGCTCGCGTCGAGGTCGAAGTCCGTACCCGTGGTCGTGCGGACGTCCCAGCCGAGGCCGACCGTGACGGCGGTCAGGCCCGGTGCCTCCTTGGTGAGCGAGACGTTGCCGCCCTTGGACAGGCTTACAGCCATGGGGATGCCCTTTCGTAGTGAGGTACTGAAGAGGGGTCGGTGTCCTCCACCCTGCACAACGCGGACGGGGGACGGGCGGGTTCCAGATTCTTTGCGTTCTTTACGTTTCACTCGCGCGCCCCTCCGCGAAAAGGCGGTGACGAGGGCGCGCTGAGGCGGGATCATGGGACACATGTCCGGTCCCTACGTCATCCGTGGTGCGGTCTCCCTGCCGGAGGCCGAGCTGTCGTGGCGTTTCTCGCGCTCCTCGGGCCCCGGCGGCCAGCACGTCAACACCAGCGACAGCCGCGCGGAGCTGCGCTTCGACCTCGCGGCCACCGAGGCGCTGCCCGAGGTGTGGAAGGAGCGCGCGCTGGAGCGGCTCGCCTCGCGGCTGGTGGACGGGGTGCTGGTCGTGCGCGCGGGCGAGCACCGCTCCCAGTGGCGCAACCGCGAGACGGCGGCCACCCGCATGGCCGCGCTGCTCGCGGAGGCGACGGCGCCGCCGCCGCGCCCCCGCCGCAAGAAGAAGGTCTCGCGCGGGGCCAACGAGCGGCGGCTGCGGAGCAAGCAGCAGCGCGGCGATCTGAAGCGCGGCCGCTCGGGCCGCGACTGGACCTGACCCGCCCGGCCCCCTCCACGGGCCCCGGGCCCGGCCCGGACGGGCTCAGGCGAGCGAACGGTACCGGCCACGGAAGTACACCAGCGGCCCGCTCTCCTTCGCGTGCGGAAGCGTCGTCGACAGGACGCGCGCGATGACGAGGGTGTGGTCGCCCGCAGGCACGCGCTGCTCCGTGCGGCACTCGACCATGGCCAGCGCGTCCGTCACCAGGGGCGCGCCCGTGGCCTCGCCGAGGGTGTGGGGCAGCTCCCGGTAGAGCAGCCGGTCGTTGAGGCGGCCCTTCATCGAGAAGCGGTCGGCGGTCTGCCGCTGGCCGTCGTTCAGCAGGGAGGCGGCCCACAGGGGCTGGCGCTCCAGCAGTTCGTCCATCCGTGAACCGTCGCGGACGCTGACCATGACCAGGGGAGGGTCGAGGGAGACGGACATGAACGCGGTGGCGGTCATGCCCACCGGCTCGCCGCGGGGGCCTTCCTCCGGGTCGTACGCCGAAACCAGCACCACGCCCGCCGCCAGCCGCGCCATGGCGGCCCGGAACTCGTCCTCGCTCACGCCACCAGCATGGGGCATCGGAGGGGAGGAGGGAGAAGAGGAGGAAGGGGCGGAAGAGGGGGGAGTCGGCACTGTCTGTTGCTGCTGCGCTGCGTTGGACACGTCAAGAACGCTAACCGGAATGGGTGAGTGGACACATCGGACGCAGGAACCAGGCGGGTCCTAGGCCCCTCGTGAGGCGTACCCGGAAGCCGACCCCCCGATCGGCCGTTATCTCCCGTCAAGCCCTGTTATGTCGGTGGGGTGTGAACGGCGCGGAGAGGGGCACGCGAGGGGGCACGCACCGGCGTGCGAAGGGGGCGCATTGGGTGGCGTACTGGTGAGTTCATGTACGGACGTCATGATGCCCTGACATGCCTCGGAAGGCCCGTGACCAGCGGAGACCATTCGTGAAGCGCTTCCACGTAACGCACCCAACCAACCCTGGATTCTTGTGACTTGAGTCACAGAGGGCATTAATTGTTGACCCTGTGTACCGGGTGAACAGCTCGCTGTGATTCAGTGGCCCGTGGCAGTCGGACAATGACGTCCCGCGAACACCTGGAGTTGACGACCGAGGCTCAGGGGGAGGGCGATGGAAACCGAGTCGGAGCCCTATGTCCGCCTCGCCAGTCTGCGTCAGCTACACCAGGTGGTGGCACAGCTCAACACCGCCCGCAGTCTCGCCGACACCCTCCAGACCGTCGCCGACGGCGTCGTGGAGGGGCTCGGCTTCGAGATAGCCGCGGTCAATCTCGTACGGCCCGACGGCGATCTCGTCGTCGCCGCCGTCGCCGGGAGCGCCGG
This sequence comes from Streptomyces daliensis, assembly GCF_054782395.1. NCBI lineage: Bacteria > Bacillati > Actinomycetota > Actinomycetes > Kitasatosporales > Streptomycetaceae > Streptomyces > Streptomyces daliensis. The sequence continues at coordinate 17,161 of NZ_BAAGSO010000133.1, forward strand.
GGCCGAGGCGATGATGGCGGGCCGGGTCGGCTCGCGCGCCTCCTGGGACCGCCGCCTCTCGATGGGCGAGAAGTGGGGCGAGCTGCGCTTCATCCCGTACACCGAGGGCTGGGTCCTCGACGATGACGACGTGCCCCAGTGGCACCCCGCCGGGCCCGCGCCCCGCTTCTCGGACGAGTGGCACCCCATGGACCGCCTCTTCGCCCCGCTCTACGCCTCCGACACCGAACTCCTCGGCGTGCTCTCCGTCGACAAACCCCGAAACGGGCGGCGCCCGGGCGCGTGGGGGCGCGAGGCGTTGCAGATGTACTCCTTCCAGGCCGCCATCGCCCTCACCAACGCCCGGCTGCGCTCCAACATGCAGCGCGCGCTGGTCAGGCTGGAGCGCGAGCAGTCGGCGCTGCGGGCCAGCGAGGAGAGCTTCCGGCAGGCGTTCGAGTACGCGCCCAGCGGCATGGCCGTCGCCGAGATGGGCGGTGACCAGCACGGCCGCCTGATCCGCACCAACGACGCGCTGTGCCGCCTGCTGGGCCGCCCCGCCTCCGCGATGCGGCGCTACTCCTTCTCCGATCTCGTGCACCCCGAGGACATCGGCACCCTGCTGCGCACCTCGGCCGAGGGCGGCCGGGCCGAGCTGCGGCTGGCGCGGCGCGACGGGTCGTACGTGTGGGTCTCGCTCCGCAACTCCGTCGTCGCCGACGCGGCCGACGGGCCGCGCTTCCTGCTCACCCACGTCGAGGACATCGAGGAGCGCAAGCGCCACGAGCTGCAACTCGCCCACCGCGCGAGCCACGACTCGCTGACGGGCCTGCCCAACAGCGCCGAGCTGCGCGCCCGCCTCAACAGCAGGCTCTGCGACAGCCCAGGCCCCACCCCGGGTCCGGGGCCCGCGCTCTCCGGGCTGGCCGGCGGGGACCCGCGCGTGCACGCGTTCAGCACGGACGAGTTCGACGAGCTGGGCCTGGGCGGCACCGGAGGCATGGGCACCGGCATGGGCGGCGGCCTCGGCACGGGCGTGGAGGGCGGCAACGGCGCGGCGCCCAGCGGCGGCTACGCCGGGTACGACCACCACCACGTCCACATGGTGCCGCCCGAGGGTGACGGGCCGGGTGAGAAGGGTCTCGCCGTGCTCTTCTGCGACCTCGACGGCTTCAAGTCGATCAACGACCGGTTCGGCCACAACTGCGGCGACGCCGTCCTGGTCGAGGTCGCGCGGCGCCTCTCGGAGGGCGTGCGGGACAACGACACGGTGGCGCGGATGGGCGGCGACGAGTTCGTGGTCCTCGCCGACGGGCTCGGCCCGGCCGACGCGCAGGACCTGGCCGTGCGGCTGCGGAACGCGATCATCCCGCCCATCCGGGTCGACGGCCGTGCCGTCCGCGTCGGCGCCAGCTTCGGCATCGGCTGGGCGGGCTGCGGGATGACGGCCGAGGAAGTGCTCCAGTCCGCCGACCAGCGGATGTACGTCGAGAAGCGGTCCCGTTCGAAGGGGCAGCGCCGGGCGGGGTGACGCGAGGTGGCGCGGGAAGGACCGCGCGAACGGCCCCGGAGCCCCGTGACACCCCGTGGAACCCCGCGGACACGGCCCGTGGCCCTGGATGGCGAGATTCACAAGGCGTCCGCCCCCTGATCATTCCGGCGTTGGCAAGAGGGTCACCCCGGAGAGGTAGGCTCGGCCGGATACCTGACGCAGTAGGGAGTGACAGGGGATGACCGCCGAGAACAACGGCACGGGTGAGACGCCTGATCAGGGCGACGACCCGTTTGCCCATCTGTACCGCCAGGAAGGCGGTAACGGCTCGACGGTTCCGCAGTCCGGCGCACAGCGTGGTGTTCCCCGCCGCTCGTACAACCAGGTCCGCACGGTAGGCGAGCGCCAGTACGGCGGGCAGCAGGCCGCATACGGACAGCAGCAGTCCGCCTACGGGCAGCAGCAGCCCAGCGCGCACTACGCGGCGCCCGAGACCGTGCCGGGCGGCAGGGCCGCCACCCGCCAGAGCCAGCACCACGCGGGCGGCAACGGGCACGGGAACGGCGGCGGACACGGCGACGGCGGCTACGGCCGCGGTGGCCGCAGCCGCAACGGGCTGCTGATCGGGGCCATCGCGGTCGTCGCGGCGGTCGTGATCGGTATCGGCGCGGCCATCGTCTTCAACAGCGACGACGAGGCCACGGGCGACCAGGCGGGCGGCAGCACGCCCAGCGCCTCCGCCGACGGCGGCGGCCAGGGCGAGCAGGACGAGGCGGACGACGGCAAGCAGCAGCAGAACTCGGGCCTCCCGCAGCAGGACGCGGCCAGCCTCCGCCTGGAGGGCGGCGCGGCCCCCGCGAAGGACACGAAGGGCGCGGAGGCCGACGGCGGCACATACGTGGCGGGCTTCAACCAGGTCGGCGCGAAGGCCGTGTGGACGGTCAAGGCGCCGAAGGCCGGTGACTACCGGCTCTACGTGCGCTACGGCATTCCCGGCGAGGACGCGAACGCCACGGTGTCCGTGAACGGGAAGGCGAACGCGCAGCCGCTCGGGATGAAGAACTTCATCGGTTCGCCGAAGGGCAACTGGGAGAAGGGCTGGCAGACCACGTGGGCGCCGGTCACGCTGACCAAGGGCGAGAACACGGTCGAGATCGCCTGCGGCGAGGGCAACCAGTGCAACGCCTACCTCGACCAGGTCTCCCTGAAGCAGTCCTAGTCCCCGGCCCCCGGCCCTCGCCCCCTGGGCAGCGGTCCGGCGGGTCGGCGGGCCCGGTGGTCAGGGTGCCGTCGCCAGGAGGGTCGGGGCGATGCGGGGGAGCAGCGCCTCGTAGACGTCGCGGTCGAACTCGCCCGCCGCGGGAGACCGCACCGTCGCCGCGGACAGCGCGACGGCCCGCGCCAGCAGCGCCGGCCAGTCGAGCCCCTCGACGAGCCCCGACAGCAGCCCCGCGACGGCCGAGTCGCCAGCGCCCGTCGGGTTCCCCGAGAGCCGCTCGGGCGGCATCGCCTGCCAGGTGCCCTCGGGCGTGACGACGAGCATCCCGTCGGCCCCCAGCGAGGCGGCGACGGCCCGCGCCCCGCGCCGCTGCGCCCCGCGTGCGGCGCGCAGCGGCTCGGTGTGCCCCGTGATCCCGGCCAGCTCCTGCGAGTTGGGCTTGACGAGGTCGGGCCGCGCTGCCAGCCCGCGCCGCAGGGGTTCGCCGCTGGTGTCCAGCAGCACGGGTATCTTCGCGGCCCGCGCCTCCCTGATGAGCTGCGCGTACGCGCCGACCGGCACCCCGGGCGGCAGGCTCCCGCACAGCGCGACGGCGCGCGGCGCGGGAAGCGGACGGGCGCGGTCGCCGTCGTGGGGCTCGCCGCGCAGCAGCCGCCCGTAGGCGGCGAGCAGCGTCCCCCACTCGTCCGGGCCGACCTGCGGCCCCGGTTCGTTGAGCTGCGTCGTGTCGCCGCTCGACTCGTCCACGACGCCGACGGTGCGGCGCGTGCTGCCCGCGATGGGCAGGAGCGCGTCCTCGACGGGGAAGCCCGCGTCGTGCGCGCGGTATGAGGTGTCCTCGGCGAGGAGCCGTCGCAGCTCCTGTCCCGTACCGCCCCCGGCGAAGCCCGTGACGACGGTGCGGTGCCCGAGCGCGGCGAGCACGCGGGCCACGTTGAGGCCCTTGCCGCCGGGCCGCTCCGTCACCTCGCGGACGCGGTGCGAGCCGTGGACGTCGAGGCGGGGGACACGGTAGGTGAGGTCGAGGGCGGTATTGAGCGTGACCGTCAGGATCACCAGGAACAACCCCCTACGACAGGTACCCGCCCCCGAGTACAGGAACAGCCGCACGGACGCGAACGGCGAAGCGACGACAGCGAATCGGTGAAGCAGTGACGACGGACAGGCGACAACGGACAGGTGAGCGGGCGCACACGAGGTGACGACCGCGCGCGAGCGATCATGCCATCGCACACCCCCGGAGGCGACCCCCCGGGGGTTCCGAAGCGGTCTCGAACTCGGCTTTTGGCGCGATCTGTTGGCCCTGTGACCGGGGACGACGGGAGTGACGGACCCATCACGGACCCACCACGGACCCATCACGGGCCCCGTGGACCGGCGGCCCGTCACCCCGTCCGCCCGTCAGCCCGCGGCACGCACCGCCGTGCCCGGCTCGACCACCCACTCGCCGCGCCGCATGACGCCCACGAGCGCGAAGTCCTCGTCCAGTACCACGAGATCGGCGTCCTTGCCCGCCTCCAGCGAGCCGACCCTGTCGTCGACGCCGAGGAGCCGCGCCGGGTTCGCCGACAGGGCGCGGACGGCGTCCTCGACCGCGATGCCGTCGACGGTCACGGCACGCCGGAGCGCGCGGTCCATGGTGAGCGTGGAGCCCGCGATGGAGCCGCCCTCGACCAGCCGCGCGACGCCCTCCTTGACCTCGACCTCCATCGGGCCGAGCGGATAGCGGCCGTCGCCCATCCCGGCGGCGCCCATCGCGTCGGTGATGAAGGCGACGCGCGAGGCGCCCGCGCTGCCGAAGGCCAGTTCCAGTACGGACGGGTGCAGATGGGTGCCGTCGTTGATCAGCTCGACGGTGATCCGCTCGTCCTCCAGGAGCGCGGCGATGGGCCCCGGCGCGCGGTGGCCGAGCCCCGGCATCGCGTTGAAGAGGTGCGTGGCGACGCTCGCGCCCGCCTCGATGGCCTCGCGGGTCGCGTCGTAGGTGGAGTCGGTGTGTCCGACGGCCGCGATGACGCCGTTCTCGACGAGCAGCCGTACGGAGTCGAGCCCGCCGGGGAGTTCGGGCGCCAGCGTCATCATGCGGGCGCTGCCGCGTGCCGCGTCCACGAGCTTGCGCACGTCGGCGGGCGCGGGGTCGCGCAGCAGCGCCGGTTCGTGGGCGCCGCAGCGGTGCGGGGAGATGAAGGGGCCCTCGAAGTGGACGCCCGCCAGATCGCCCTGCTCGGTGAGTTCGCTGAGCGTGCCCGCCTGCTGGGCGAGGTCGTCCAGGTCGCCGGTGACGGTCGAGGCGACCATGGTCGTGGTGCCGTGGCCGCGGTGGGTGGCGATGGCCTTGAGCGCTTCCTCGGGCGTACCGGCGGAGAAGGACGCGCCGCCGCCGCCGTGCACGTGCATGTCGACGAAGCCGGGCACGATCCAGTGCCCGCCCAGGTCGAGCACGTCGCCGCCCGCGCCGGAGCCTCCCGTCGCGCCGGAGCCTCCCGTCGCACCGGAGCCCCCCGCCGTGCCGGAGCCCCCCGCCCCGTCGAACCCCTCGTCCGCGCCCCCCTGGCCGACGGCGGCGAGTGTGCGGCCCTCGACGGCCAGCCACCCGTTCTCGGCGACGCCTCCCGGCAGCACCACCCGTGCCCCGGTCAGCACCTTGCGCTTGGTCATCGGCTCGCAACCTCCGCGGAGAGAAGATCCCAGGCGAGAAGTCCCGCGCCCAGGCAGCCTGCGGCATCCCCAAGCGCCGCGGGCACGATCGTCGGGATGTGCTGGAAGGTGACCCGTTCCCGTACCGCGTCCCGAAGCGGCACGAACAGGGTGTCGCCCGCCTCCGCGAGCCCGCCGCCGATGATCAGCGTGCGGGGGTCGAGGAGGGTCAGGGCCGTGACGAGCCCGGCGGCGAGCGCGTCGAGCGCGTCGCGCCACACGGCGAGGGCGCGCGGGTCCCCCGACTCGACGGCCTTGGCCGCGTCGGCCGCCGTGGCCTGCGGGTCGCCGCACGCCTTCGCCCAGGCGTGGCCGACGGCCGCGGCCGAGGCGAGCATCTCCAGGCAGCCACGCTGCCCGCACCGGCACCGCGGCCCCTCGGGGCGCACCGAGATGTGCCCGATCTCGCCCGCGCTGCCGTGCGCCCCCGGCTCGACGCGCCCATCGATGCCGATGGCTCCGGCGATGCCCGTGCCGAGCGGCACGAAGAGGAAGCGGTCCACGCCCTCACCCGCGCCGATGCGGCCCTCGGCGAGCCCGCCCGTGCGCACGTCGTGCCCGAGCGCGACGGGCAGCGCGCCGCCGAGGCGCGCGCTCAGCAGCGCGCGCAGCGGCACGTCGCGCCAGCCCAGGTTGGCGGCGTAGACGGCGATGCCGTTCGCCTCGTCGATGATGCCGGGGACGGCGACACCGGCGGCTGACGGCTCGTTCCCGAACCGTTCGACGCCGTACGCGCGCAGCTCAGCCGCGAAGCCGAGGATGCCCTCGACGACGGCCTCGGGACCGCGGTCGCGGTCGGTGGCGCGGCGTGTTTCGTGGAGCGGCTGGTTGTCGGGCCCGATGAGGGCGGCCTTCATTCCCGTGCCGCCCACGTCGAGGGCGATGACGTATTCCCGAGGACTCACAGGGGTCAGTCTCCCGCGAGAGCACGGGAAAGGTCTAGTCCACTCGCGCGACTGGCCGCGTCCGGCCGCGTCCGGCGGGATCTTTGACGCTCTTCGAGTGCCGGTGCACCGTGCTGACCTGGGCAGGAGAAGGCCGTTGCGGAAGTGGTAGGGGTGGTGGTGTAGACCTTGTGGGGTACGGAGTGGAGACTTCCGTTCCATACGTGTGCGGTCTCGAAGGCGCGGCCGACGGGACGAGTGCGAACGATGGCCGGTGGCCATACAGGGGCTAAAGGGGTAGTTCACGTGGAACGTCGGCGTTTTCTGGGGCTGGCGGCGACGGGCCTCACGGGTGCCGTGGGACTCACCGCCACGGCGTGCGGCAGCGGCTCGGACTCGGGCGACGGCGTCACGCTCAAGATGGTCGCGGCCGACTACGGCGACCCGGGGGGCGACAACAGCACCCAGACCTACTGGGACGAGGTCTCCCGCGCCTTCACCAAGAAGCACCCCAACATCACCGTCGACGTCTCCGTCTACAGCTGGAACGACGTCGACAAGAAGGTCGCCGACATGGTCAAGCGCGGCGAGGCACCCGACATCGCCCAGATCGGCGCCTACGCCAACTACGCCGACCAGGACAAGCTCTACCCGGCCAGCGACCTGCTCTCCATCCCCGTCCAGGCCGACTTCCTGCCCTCGCTCGCCGAGGCGGGCGAGGTGATCCGGGTGCAGTACGGGATGCCGTTCGCCTCCAGCACCCGGCTGCTCTTCTACAACAAGACCCTCTTCAGCGAGGCGGGGCTCGACCCCGAGGCGCCGCCCGAGAGCTGGAAGGAACTGAAGCGGGCAGCCGCCGCGCTCAAGGACGCGGGCGTGAAGATCCCGTACGGGCTGCCGCTCGGCCCCGAGGAGGCACCGGCCGAGACCATGATGTGGATGCTCAGCGCGGGCGGCGGCTACACGGACACCGTCGGCACCTACACCATCGACTCCGCCGAGAACGTCCGCGCCTTCACCTGGCTCCGCGACGAACTCGTCGGCGAGGGCCTCACCAACCCCGGCCCCGGCAGCACCGACAGGCAGGACCTCTTCGACGCGTTCTGCCGGGGCGAGGTCGGCATGCTCAACGGCCACCCCACGCTGATGCAGCAGGCCGACCGGCACGACGTGAAGTACGGGACGGCCGTGCTGCCCGGCGACGGCGGCCCCGCCAAGGCCACCATGGGCGTCGCGGACTGGATGATGGGCTTCAAGCAGAACGGGCACCGCGAGCAGATCGGCGCGTTCCTCGACTTCGCCTACAGCGAGAAGAACCACTACGCCTTCGCCGACCGCTACGACATGCTCCCCGTGACGACGGCCGCCCGCGAGCGGATGCGGCGCGACAAGGGCCACAAGGAGCTGTGGAGCTTCCTCGACGAGCTGGCCACCGCCGAGTTCTACCCGGCGGGCAAGGTCTCCTGGGCGCACGTCAGCGCCGAGATCAAGAAGTCGATCGGCAAGGCCGTGGAGAAGGGCGGCAGCCCCGCGAGCGTCCTCGGCGGCCTCCAGCGCAAGGCCGAGGCGGAGGAGACGGCAGCCCAGTAGGCCGCCGCCCCGGCCCGTTGTCAGTGGCCGGGGTTACGTTGGGACGCATGACGGAGGAGACCGGAGCGGGGGAGACCGGAGCGGGCGCGGGGGAGAGCGTGGCGCTCCACGAGGAGCGGTCCGCGTCGGGGCTGTCGGAGCGCGACAGGGCGGTGCTCGCCGTCGAGCGGCGCGGGTGGCCGGGCCCCGGCGCGAAGGAGCGGGAGATACGGGAGCGGCTCGGCCTCTCGCCGACCCGCTACTACCAGTTGCTCAACGCCCTCCTGGACGATCCCCGCGCCCTGGCCCACGACCCCGTCACGGTCAACCGGCTGCGCGCACGGCGCGAGGAGCGGCGCGCACTGCGCTGAGAGCGGCGCGGTACGGGTGCGGGGCCGTGCGCGTCCGCGTCGCGCATGGTCACGTGCGGGCCGCCAGCCGGTAGTGTCCCTGGCATGGTCGCCGTGCCCACACCTCGTACCGCCCCTGGCAGGGAAGCCCTCGACGCGATCGTGGCCGAGCCCGGCCGTGCCGTGGTCGCCGTGGACTTCGACGGAACGCTCGCGCCGATCGTCGCCGACCCCGAGCAGGCCCGCGCACACCCCGGCGCCGTGCCCGCGCTGTCGCGGCTCGCGCCCCGGCTGTGCGCCGTGGCCGTGATCACGGGGCGGCCCGTGGAGGCCGCCGTGCGCTACGGCGGCTTCGAGGGCGCAGCGGGCCTCGACCACCTCACCGTGCTCGGCGCCTACGGCGCGGAGCGCTGGGACGCGGCGACGGGGACCGTGCGGCGCCCTGAACCGCCCGTCGAGATCGAGAACCTGCGCCGCGAGCTGCCCACCCTGCTGGAGGAGCTGCGGGCCCCGGAGGGCACCTGGGTGGAGGACAAGGGCCGCGCCCTCGCCGTCCACACCCGTCGCGCCGAGGACCCCGCGGGCGCCTTCGCGCTGCTGCGCGAGCCGCTGGCCGCGCTGGCCGAGCGGCACGGGCTGCGCGCGGAGCCAGGACGCATGGTCATGGAGCTGCGCCCGCACGGCGTGGACAAGGGCGCGGCACTCGCCGAGTTCGTCCGCGCCGCGGGCGCCGGAGCGGTCCTGTACGCGGGCGACGACCTCGGCGACCTCGCCGCCTTCAGCGCGGTGGAGAAGCTGCGCGGCGAGGGCGTGCCGGGGCTGCTGGTGTGCAGCGGCAGCGACGAGGTGACCGAACTGGCCGAGCGCGCCGACCTCACTGTGAACGGCCCGGCTGGCGTGGTCGATCTGCTGGAGCGCCTCGCGGACTCGCTGCGTTGACGCCTCGCGGACTCGCTGCGCTGACGCCGCGCGGGGGCGCTGCGCTGTGCGGCGCCGCTACCGGAGTGCGTTGAGCTGATCCAGGAACCAGCGCTCCGGCGGGAGCGCCGTGGCCGCCGCGGCCAGCCGCTTGGTGCGCTCCGCACGCTCGTCCCGCTCCATCGTCAGCGCCTCGTGCAGCGCTTCGGCGGTGGCCGTGACGTCGTACGGGTTGACCACGAGCGCGTCCTCGCCCAGTTCAGCGAAGGCGCCCGCCTCGCGCGAGAGGACCAGCGCGCAGCCGTCGTCGGAGACGACCGGCACCTCCTTGGCGACGAGGTTCATGCCGTCCCTGATCGGGTTGACCAGCGCGACGTCCGCCAGCCGGTAGGCGGCAAGCGAGCGCGCGAAGTCGTCCTTCACGTGCAGCACGACCGGGGTCCAGCCGCCCCGGCCGAACTCCGCGTTGATCCCGTCGGCGACGCGCGAGACCTCGTCGGTGTAGTCGCGGTACACCTCCAGGTCCTGCCGCGAGGGGTACGCGAAGGCCACGTGCACGACGCGCTCGTGCCACTCGGGGTGGTCGGCGAGGAAGCGGCGGTAGGCGCGCAGTCCGCGCACGATGTTCTTGGACAGCTCCGTGCGGTCCACGCGGACGACCGTGCGCCGGGGCGCGCCGTCGGGCCCGGTACCGACCTGCGTACGCAACTGCGCCATCCGCTCCGCCACGTCGTCGCGGTGTGCGCGCTCGCGCAGGAAGTCGGCGTCGGCGCCGAGTCCGTGCACGCCGACGCGGGTCGTGCGGCCCTCGTACGACACCGTCAGCTCGTGGCCGCCCTCGCGCGAGGTCACCTCGGCGCCCAGCACGCGCGCACAGCAGTCCGCGAACGCCTCGGCCCACCGCCACGTCAGGAACCCGGCGCGGTCGGCGCCCAGGATGCCGCGCAGGACCTGCGCCGCGGTCTCGTCGGGAAGCAGCGCGTAGTAGTCCGGCGGGGCCCACGGGGTGTGCGAGAAGTGGCCGATGCGCAGGTCGGGACGGCGGGCGCGCAGCAGCGCGGGGACGAGGGTGAGGTGGTAGTCCTGCACCAGCACGACGGCGCCCTCGCCCGCCTCCTCGGCGAGCGCGTCGGCGAACGCGGCGTTGTAGCGCTCGTACGAGGTCCACTGGCGCGTGAAGTCCTCGTCGAAGGACGGCTCGACGGGGGTCTGGTACAGCAGGTGGTGGACGAACCACAGCACGGAGTTGGCCACGCCGTTGTACGCGTCCCTGAACGTCTCCTCCGGGATGTCCAGCATCCGTACGGACTGGCCGCCGGTGTCCTCCGGGTCCAGCTTGCCGGTGCGGCCGGCGGCGCGCTGTGCGGCTTGGCGTGCGGCTTCGCGGTCGTCGTCGCCGAGCGCGGCGCACACCCACACGGCGTCGGTGTCCGGGCCGATGGCCGACAGCCCGGACACGAGTCCGCCGCCGCCGCGCTTGGCCTGGAGCGTGCCGTCAGGGGCGGCGCTGTAGGCGACCGGGCCACGGTTGGACGCGACCAGGACCTGCGCGTGCGGGGGCTGCGCTGAGGGGGTGGCGGGTTCGGCGACCATGCGCGGAGCTTAGCCGCCCCGAGATCCGCCCAAACGTAACCCTTCGCGGGGGGCGGAAGGAAACGCAGGGTTGCCCCTGCACGGGGGTGTTGCGCGGGACGGTCGCCCCGTGAAGCGGGCACCGTAGGGTCCCGCGCTGGGTTTGTGCCTCGGCACGCCAAGGCGCATCGCGCATCCCGCCCCGGGCGTGCGGGGTTGCACGGGGGTGCCCTTACGCCGCGTGGAGGCGGGTGTACTCGGGGACGTCGCGCATGGGTTCCCGTTCCTCCGTGGCGATCGAGTGGTCCCGCGCCCGGAACCCGCCCTCGCCCTCGCGCTCGAACTGCGTCAGCAGACCCCCCACCAGATGCCCCCGCGAAAGCCGGAGCTGCGCGGTGCGGTAGATCGTCGCGGCCATGCGCCCGAGTGCCTGCCCGTCCTGGTGGCGGTGCCGCCGTATGCCCACGTCGGCCTGCCCGAGCGCGTCGAGCCCCACCGTGTGCAGCGCGTCGATCAGCAGTCCCAGCTCCACCCCGTAGCCGACGGGGAACGGCAGCCGCTCCAGCAGGGAGCGCCGCGCCGCGTACTCGCCGCCGAGGGGCTGGACGAAGCCCGCGAGCTGGGGCCAGTGGAGGTTCAGCAGGGGGCGTGCCACCAGTTCCGTGACGCGGCCCCCGCCCGCGGGGTCGGACCCGAGCGGGCGGTCGTACATCGCCTTGACCAGGTGCAGCTCGGGCTCCAGCAGCAGCGGTCCGACGATCCCGGAGACGAAGGCGGACGAGAAGTCGATGAGGTCGGCGTCGACGAAGCAGACGATGTCGCCGTCGGTCGCCAGCAGCGACCGCCACAGCACCTCGCCCTTGCCGGGCAGCGCGGGCAGCCGGGGCAGCACCTCGTCGCGGTGGATCACCTTCGCGCCCGCGGCGGCGGCGACCTCTGCCGTGCGGTCGGTGGAGCCGGAGTCCATGACGACCAGCTCGTCGACGAGGGGCGCCACCCCGGTCATCAGCTCGCCGCGGATGACGGAGACGATCTTCCCGACCGTCGCCTCCTCGTTGAGCGCGGGCAGCACGACGCTGACGGTGCTGCCCGCGTTCCGTTTGGCCGCGAGAAGCTCGCCGATCGGGCGGCGATCGGTCGCTGACCAGGACCGATGGCTCAGCCACTGCTCTACTTCTGGCAGCACTGGACGCTCCCCATGTGATCCATCTCGCGGTTCGGACGACTATCTCAAGACTCGGGGCCTTCGGTTACAGTCTTGAACAACGCGGATGACGACCGCATGTCGGGGTCGATCTGCGTAGTGTGCACTTGCACGGTCCAGTGCGTGCACCGCAAAACTTCATACCGCTCATCCAGAGGGGCAGAGGGAAACGGCCCGTTGAAGCCCCGGCAACCCTCCAGCCGGTCTCGCGATCATGGCGAGGCTCCCGGCTTGGGAAGGTGCCAATTCCGTCTCGTGGCGAGATACGTCACGGGGAAGATGAGGAGAAAGGGCCTCGCCTCCATGGCTGTGCAAGCTGCTGAGCAGCAGGACACCGTATCCCCGCAGGACAACGCCACCGTCGATCTCGGCCCCGCCGTCGCGCTCTCCTGCCGTGAGTGCGGAGAGCGGATCCCGCTCGGCCCGGTCTTCGCGTGCGAGGCGTGTTTCGGGCCGCTGGAGATCGCTTACGACCTTCCCAGCGGCGACCCCGAGGGTCTGCGCAAGCAGATCGAGGCGGGCCCCGACAACATCTGGCGGTACGCGCCGCTGCTGCCCGTCCCCGCCGACGTGGCCTCGAAGCCCAGCATCAACCCGGGCTTCACCAAGCTGGTCAAGGCCGACAACCTGGCCCGTGAGCTGGGCATCACCGGGTCCCTCCACATCAAGGACGACTCCGGCAACCCGACGCACTCCTTCAAGGACCGCGTCGTCGCCATCGCCGTGGAGGCGGCCCGCGCCTTCGGCTTCACCACGCTGTCCTGCTCGTCGACGGGCAACCTGGCCGGCGCCGTCGGCGCCGCAGCGGCCCGCGCGGGCTTCCGCTCCTGCGTGTTCATCCCGCACGACCTGGAGCAGGGCAAGGTCGTGATGGCCGCCGTCTACGGCGGTGACCTGGTCGGCATCGAGGGCAACTACGACGACGTCAACCGCTTCTGCTCCGAGCTGATCGGCGACCCGCTGGGCGAGGGCTGGGGGTTCGTCAACGTCAACCTGCGCCCGTACTACGGCGAGGGCTCGAAGACACTCGCGTACGAGATCTGCGAGCAGCTCGGCTGGGAGCTGCCGGACCAGATCGTGATCCCGATCGCCTCCGGCTCGCAGCTCACGAAGATCGACAAGGGTCTGAAGGAGCTGATCAGGATCGGGCTCGTCGAGGACAGGCCCTACAAGATCTTCGGCGCCCAGGCCGAGGGCTGCTCGCCCGTCTCCCGCGCCTTCAAGGACGGGCACGACGTCGTGCGCCCGGTGCGCCCCGACACCATCGCCAAGTCGCTGGCCATCGGCAACCCGGCCGACGGGCCCTACGTCCTGGACATCGCACGCCGTACGGGCGGCGCGGTGGAGGATGTGAACGACGAGCAGGTCGTCGACGCGATCAAGCTGCTGGCGCGCACGGAGGGCATCTTCGCCGAGACCGCGGGCGGCGTGACCGTCGGCGTGACCAAGAAGCTGATCGAGGAAGGGAAGCTCGACCCCTCCCTCACCACCGTCGTCCTCAACACGGGCGACGGACTCAAGACCCTGGACGCGGTCGCCCCGACCACCGGGCCGTCCGCCATCATCCGTCCGAACCTGGACTCCTTCCGAGAGGCTGGCCTCGCATCATGAGCGTGAATGTCCGTATCCCCACCATTCTCCGTACGTACACCGGTGGCCAGGCCGAAGTGAGCGCCGAGGGCGCCACGCTGTCCGAGGTGCTGACGGACCTGGAGAAGAACCACGCGGGCATCGGCGCGCGCGTTCTCGACGACGAGGGCAAGCTGCGCCGCTTCGTCAACGTGTACGTGAACGACGACGACGTCCGCTTCGAGCAGGGTCTGGAGACGCCGACGCCGGACGGCGCGGGCGTCTCCATCATCCCGGCCGTCGCGGGCGGCTGCTGAGCCCGGGCCGAGCCCCGACGGGGTCCGGCTGTCCGGACCTCCATGATTCTTCGATGGGTCTTCGTTGAATCTTCACTGATGACGGGCCCGAAGCGTCCGTGAACGGTCAACGCATCGAATATTGTCGAATCGCTCCCTCCTGATCCGACCGGAGGGAGCGATTCCGCATTCCGGGCCGCGATAGGGTGGCGTCAATCCCCTCCCCCGTGCGCGCCCAGCGCATATGAGAACGCGACAAGTTGTGCCCCAAAACGAGGCCGCAATTGTCGTGTTGGTGGCCTATGCCCGGCCCGACTTGCCCTGATTTCAAGGGACTTCAGCGTTTATTCCCGATCGGCCGTACCCAGAATTCTCGTCCGATTGACCTGTTGCAGAGGGCGTCCGTGCAGATACATTCAGCCGCGGTCGACGCGTTCCGGCGCACGCTTCCGCTTAGGCAGAAGTGAGGTCTGACCCGGGTTCGTGAAGTGCGGGCTCGTGCAAGGGCCAGTAATAGGGGAGTTAGGAATGGCTCAGGGCACCGTCAAGTGGTTCAACGCGGAGAAGGGGTACGGCTTCATCGCGGTCGACGGTGGTGCGGACGTGTTCGTCCACTACAGCGCGATCCAGATGGACGGCTACCGCACTCTCGACGAAGGGCAGCGGGTCGAGTTCGAGATCTCGCAGGGTCAGAAGGGGCCGCAGGCGGACATGGTCCGCGTGACCGGCTGAGCGCCGACCAGACTGCGCAGAGCGTGGAGGGGCCGCATCTTCGGATGCGGCCCCTCATGTCTGTCCAGGGGGTGTTTTCGTCCGGGGGCGTCCGGGGCCCGGCTCATGGGGGGGGGTGCCCGGACCGGTCGGCCGGTCCGGAGTCGTACCGTCGGATACGGAGGGCGCGCGGACCCGTGCCGGAGGCCGTTCACGTCCGCGCGCACAGCCGCGCACGTCCGCGCGCGTATACACGCGCCCCGCCGAGCACCCCGCGCCGGGCCTTCGAACCGCCGCAGCCGCTTGCACTCGCGGGGGTCGAGTGCTAATCATTGGCGTTAGCACTCTACGAGTGAGAGTGACAACGAAGGACCGGGTCGGTGAGGCCCGCAGCCGGGTGGGTGCAAGGAACCGCCCGGGTTGCAGGCCGTCCGTCGCGGGCGCCAGCGCGGTCCGGATCATCCGTACCCTGGCTTCGCCGGGGGGACCCCCAGTCCGGGAGGACCACTTCACATGGCCAAGATCATCGCGTTCGACGAGGAGGCGCGGCGCGGCCTTGAGCGCGGTATGAACCAGCTCGCCGATGCCGTCAAGGTCACCCTCGGGCCCAAGGGCCGCAACGTCGTGCTGGAGAAGAAGTGGGGCGCCCCCACGATCACCAACGACGGTGTCTCCATCGCCAAGGAGATCGAGCTCGAGGACTCCTACGAGAAGATCGGCGCCGAGCTGGTCAAGGAGGTCGCGAAGAAGACGGACGACGTCGCCGGTGACGGCACGACGACCGCGACCGTCCTCGCCCAGGCGCTCGTCAAGGAGGGCCTGCGCAACGTGGCCGCGGGTGCCAACCCGATGGCGCTGAAGCGCGGCATCGAGAAGGCCACCGAGGCCGTCTCCGGCGCGCTGCTGGAGCAGGCCAAGGACGTGGAGACCAAGGAGCAGATCGCCTCCACCGCCTCCATCTCCGCCGCCGACGCCCAGATCGGCGAGCTCATCGCCGAGGCGATGGACAAGGTCGGCAAGGAAGGCGTCATCACCGTCGAGGAGTCGCAGACCTTCGGTCTGGAGCTTGAGCTCACCGAGGGCATGCGCTTTGACAAGGGCTACATCTCCGCCTACTTCGCCACCGACATGGAGCGGATGGAGGCCGAGCTGGAGGACCCGTACATCCTCATCGTCAACTCCAAGATCAGCAACGTGAAGGACCTCCTTCCGCTGCTGGAGAAGGTCATGCAGTCGGGCAAGCCGCTGCTGATCATCGCGGAGGACGTCGAGGGCGAGGCCCTCTCCACGCTGGTCGTCAACAAGATCCGCGGCACCTTCAAGTCCGTCGCCGTCAAGGCCCCGGGCTTCGGCGACCGCCGCAAGGCCATGCTCGGCGACATCGCCATCCTCACCGGCGGTCAGGTCATCTCCGAGGAGGTCGGCCTCAAGCTGGAGAACGCCGGTCTGGAGCTGCTCGGCCGCGCCCGCAAGGTCGTCATCACCAAGGACGAGACCACCATCGTCGACGGTGCCGGTGACAGCGAGCAGGTTCAGGGCCGCGTCAACCAGATCCGCGCCGAGATCGACAACAGCGACTCGGACTACGACCGCGAGAAGCTCCAGGAGCGTCTGGCGAAGCTGGCCGGCGGCGTGGCCGTCATCAAGGCCGGTGCCGCCACCGAGGTCGAGCTGAAGGAGCGCAAGCACCGCATCGAGGACGCGGTGCGCAACGCCAAGGCCGCCGTCGAGGAGGGCATCGTCGCCGGTGGTGGCGTGGCTCTGCTCCAGGCGTCCAGCGTCTTCGAGAAGCTGGACCTGGAGGGCGACGAGGCCACCGGTGCCGCCGCCGTCAAGCTGGCCCTGGAGGCCCCGCTCAAGCAGATCGCGGTCAACGCCGGTCTCGAGGGTGGCGTCATCGTCGAGAAGGTCCGCAACCTCACCCCGGGCAACGGCCTCAACGCCGCCACCGGCGAGTACGTGGACATGATCGCCGAGGGCATCATCGACCCGGCCAAGGTGACGCGCTCCGCGCTCCAGAACGCCGCCTCCATCGCGGCGCTGTTCCTCACCACCGAGGCCGTCATCGCCGACAAGCCGGAGAAGGCCGGGGCCGGCGCCGCCGACCCGACCGGTGGCATGGGCGGTGGCATGGACTTCTGATCCACCGGAGTTTCCTCCCGGCGGATCGGCGGCTCCACGCCGTACGGATCGGACCGAGGGCGGCATCCCCTGCACGGGGGTGCCGCCCTCGGCGCGTGTCAGGGGTCGGGCTGCGTAGGAGGGGGTGCCGAAGGATGCGTACGGATTCTCGTACGGGGGTCGCGCGCGTGGGTATGCCGTGGG
This sequence comes from Streptomyces daliensis, assembly GCF_054782395.1. NCBI lineage: Bacteria > Bacillati > Actinomycetota > Actinomycetes > Kitasatosporales > Streptomycetaceae > Streptomyces > Streptomyces daliensis. The sequence continues at coordinate 33,946 of NZ_BAAGSO010000133.1, forward strand.
CAGGTACGGAGGGCGTACGGCGCACGTACGGAGGGGGCCGGGCACGGGCGCGCTGTACGGGGCGGGCGCGCCAACCGCTGTCGCGCCCACGGCGGTTTAGCCCGCCGCAGCGGGGCTAACCGGACCGGGCAGGTTTCCACGAAGTTTTTCACGAGCCGCACGAGCTACGAGAGACGAAAGCCCGGGGTGGGACACATGACCGCAGTCGTGATCGTGATCCTGGTACTGGTGGTGGTCGCCCTCGCCGCCGGTGCCCTCTATATGAGCCGCGCGAAAGGCGGCGGCAAGGGCGGTCTGAAACGGCGCTTCGGCCCCGAGTACGAGCGGGTCCTCGCGCGGCACAACGGCGACGTCAAGGCGGCGGAACACGAACTGGACGAGCGCGTCAGGCGGTACGGGCGCCTGCGGCTCCAGCCGCTGACCCCCGAGGTGCGGGAGCAGTACCTGGTCCGGTGGGCCGGAGCCCAGGAGCGGTTCGTCGACTCACCGAACGAGGCCATCGCTGAGGCCGACCAGTTGCTGGCCGGGCTCGCCCAGGAGCGCGGCTTCCCGGGCGTCGACCGGCCCGACGAGCACATGGACGCGCTGTCCGTGCACCACGCCCACCACATCCACGGCTACCGCATGGTGCACGCCGCCGCGCACGGCCGCGCCGGTACGGAGGGGATGCGCGAGGCGATGCTGGAGGCGCGGGCGCTGTTCGACGCGCTGGCCGAGGACCGTCCCGCGACGGCGGGCAAGGGACGCCGCCCGGTGACCACGGGGCCCGGTACGGCGGGTTCCGGCGCGCCCGGTAGCGCCACGCCCGGCGGAACCGCCACGCCCGGCACCCCGGCCCCCGGCTCCACAGCACCCGGCGCCGCGCCTCCCGGGGCCCCTGACGGGCGCGCCCACGCGAACGACGGACGTACGCACTCGCGCTGGCCCATCGGCGGCAACCGCCGCCACCGGACGAGGGGAAGTGAGACGCCGTGAGCAGGGACATGGACGACCACGAGAACCGTCCCGGCGCGGCCCCGCCGCCCACCACACCGCCGCCGACCGCACCCCCGGCCAGCACGCCGCCGGGCACCACGGCTCCGCCCGTGACCCCGCCGCCCGTGCCGCCGACGGGCCCGCCGCCCGGCGCTCCCCCCACGGGGGCGCGTGCCGAGACGGCCGTGGCTCCCCGGCGCAGCGGCGGCGGCAGCGCTGATCCGGGCCCGCCGAGGAGCGCCGGCACGCCCGTGACCTCGGCGGAGGAGCGGGGCGGCGCCGACAGGCCCGGCGCCGACGAACCGCCCCTGGACCCCCGCGAGTCCACGCACCCCCACGCGGGCCCGCTGGTGCCCGGCACCGAACGCGACCGCCTGGCCGAGCGCCTCCAGCACGCCGTCACGGGGTTCGTGGACGGGCCGCGCCGGTCTGTCGAGGAGGCGGATGCCGTCTTCGACGAGCTGAGCCGCCATATCACCGAAGCGCTCGTCGAGCGCCAGCGCGCCCTGCGCGAACCGTGGCGTGGCGCGGCGGCCAAGCCCGAGGGCGACGACCACTACGGCGGCAGGCCCGGCGAGGCCGCGCCGGGCACGTCGGCCGCGTCGGGCCCGGCCGGCACGGCCGAGACCGAGGAACTCCGGCTGGCACTGCGCCAGTACAGGGAGGCGATGGACCGGCTGCTGAGGATGTGACGCGCGACGCGCGACGCGTCCAGCGACATGAGGGGCCCGGCCGCGCGGGCGTTTTCCGGCGGCCGGGCCCCTCATGGCTGGGCGGCGGGGGGACGCGGCCTGTCCGGTAGTGGCGTTGCCTGCCGTCGTCACCCTCCGTAAAGTAATCAATGACGTGACGTGATCGCCAGCGAAGTGGGGTGGGTTCGAATGGCACGAGTGTGGGAGGCCGATCCGGCCGCGTTGTTCACGCGCAGGCTGGGGAAGACCGCCGAGGAACTGGGGAACACGGAGGACGAGACCGGTTGCCCCGACATCTGGGAGCTGGACAACGGCGACATCGCGGTGATCGGCCGGGACCTCACGGCGGAGTACGCGGACCGGCTTCCGCCGGACGCCAGGATCTCGCGGGGAGAGCGGCTGGTCGTCATCCCGGGCAACACGCTCCGTGCGGCGAAGCCGGACATCGCCGATGTCTGACCGTACGCCGTTCTCCTCCGGCCTCGACCTCACCCTCGACCGCGATCTCGGTGAGCGGCTCGGACTCGACGCCTACAGGAGCGACTTCCAGCGGTACAAGGAGGCAATCACAGGCCGGGCGGGTTGGAAGTTCGAGCGGCGGCAGCACTTCCAGGAGTTGAACTCGCCCAGTTGGGAGGCGTTCCGCCGCGGCGACTACGACGAGGCGCTGCGGCTCGCCGTGAAGCGGGGGGAGCACTGGCGTGAGGTGGCGCGGGAGGACAAGGAACGGGACAGCGTCTTCCACCGCGTCCGCGTGGTGGAGGAACCGCTGACGCCCTACCTGTGGTGGGAGCTGCACTCCCTGCGGGTCCAGGCCGAGAGCGGGATGCCGGTCCGGGTCGTCGGCGCCGGGGCACTGGAGCCGTGGGAGGGCCGGGGCATGCTGCCGGAGGTCGTCACCCTGGGCGGCGACGTGCTCTACGAGGTGGTCTACACCGACGCGGGACTGCTCGACGGCTGCGTCAGGTTCACCGGTCCGGAACTCGTCGGGCGCTGGGAGAGGTTCATCGAGCATCTCTACGCGGACGGCGAGGACGTCATGTCCTACACCGACCGCTGTCTCGGCCCCCGGCCCGCTTCCCGGACGACGGAGGAGTAGGCATCAGCGGCGAAGGCGTGGAGAACGGGGAGGGCGAGGGGGACGGGCCCGTGAGCGGGACGCGTTCCGACCTGTCGGGCTCCTCCCGTGACGTGGTGCAGGCGGGCCAGGTGAGCGGCGGCGTCCACTTCCACGCACCCGCCCCTGCCCCCGCCGATGGCGACGAACCGAAGCGCGACCGGCGTCCGAGGCCACGTCAGCTTCCCGGCGACGTACGGAACTTCGTCAACCGTACGCAGGAACTCCGCCGTCTGAACGAGGCGTTCTCCGGCGAGGGCGAGCCGTTCGTGGCACCCGTCTGCGTGATCGTCGGCACCGCGGGCGCGGGCAAGACCTCGCTCGCGCTGCGCTGGGCGCACCAGATACGGGACCACTTCCCCGACGGGCACCTTTACGTCAACCTGCGCGGCTACGACCCGGGGGAACCGGTCACCGCGGAGGAACTGCTGCCGCGGTTCCTCACCGCGCTGGGGGTCGCCCCCGCCGAGGTTCCGGCCGATCCGGCGGACGCGTCCGCGCTGTACCGCTCGCTGCTGGCCGATCGCCGGATGCTGATCTTCCTGGACAACGCGGCCACCGTCGCCCAGGTCCGCCCGCTGCTGCCAGGCACAGCGCGCTGTCTGACCGTGGTGACCAGCAGGGGGCGGCTGTCAGGACTCGCCGTGCGGGACGGCGCGTACCGGCTGACCCTGGGCACCCTGGACGAGGAAGAAGCCGTCGCGCTGCTGCGTGCGGTGACCTCCGGGTACCGGCCGGTCCCGGACGACGTCGACAAGCTCGTCGAGCTGTCCCGGCTGTGTGCGCGGCTGCCGCTCGCACTGCGTATCGCGGCGGAACGCGCCGCAGGGCACCCCCACATGCGACTGGACGAGCTGATCGCCGATCTGCGCGACGAATCGGCGCTGTGGGACGCGCTCAGCACGGGGGACGAGGAGGAGGCCGAGGCCGTGCGCGCGGTGTTCACGTGGTCCTATCGGGCACTGTCCCCGGACGCCGCACGGCTGTTCCGGCTGCTCGGGCTGCACCCGGGGCCCGAGTTCGGGATCGGCGCCGTCGCGGCGCTGGCGGGGGTCAGGGAGCGCGGGGCGCGGCAGTTGCTGGACGTGCTGGCCGGGGCGCATCTGCTGGAACAGACGGCGCCGGACCGGTTCGCCTTCCACGATCTGCTGCGCGCCTACGCGGGGGAGTGCGCCCAGCGCGAGGAGGTCGCCGAGGAGCGCTCCGCCGCGCTGCGGAGGCTGCTCGACTGGTACGTGCGGACGGCCGACGCCGCGCAGAGCTGGATCAGACCCGCGGAGGCACACCTGGACCTGGGAGAGCCCGAGGCCCAGGTGTCACCGTCGGCCTTCACGGACTACGACCAGGCTGTGGACTGGGCCGAGCGGGAACACCCCAACTTCCTTCCCCTGGTCCGCGCGGCCGAGCGCGCCGGTCTCGACCGGTACGTCTGGCAGTTGGCCGCCGTGCTCTGGAACGCCAAGGCGCCGTCCTCTCTCACGACGGACTGGCTGCCGATGGGCCGGACCGGGCTGGCCGCTGCCCGGCGGCTGGACGACCGGCCCGCGCAGGCCCTCCTCCTGGAGGACCTCGGGTTCGCCCACACCAAGCTCAACCGGCTGGCGGAGGGGCTCGACTGCCACCGGGAAGCGCTGCTCATCCACCGCGACACGGGCGCCAGGGAGGGCGAGGCAGCAGCGCTCAACGCGCTCGGGCTGGTGCATCTGCGAGGGCGGGAGCTGGCCCGTGCGGCGGAGCGGCTGGAGCAGGCGGCGGCCCTCTTCGGGGAACTGGGCGAGAACCACTGGCAGACCGTCGCCGTCGCCAACCTCGCCCTCGTGCACTACCGCGCCGGGCGGCTGGCCGAGGCGGACGAGGCGATCCACCGGGCACTGGCGGTCCACCGGGACGAAGGCGCCGCCCGGAGCATCGGCAACGCGCTGTGGATCCTGAGCGGGATCCACCTCGACCGCGGCGAGCCGCGGCAGGCGCTGGACGCCGCGGAGGAAGCGGTGGCGCTGGCCCTGGACCTGCGCAGCAACGTGATGGAGGCGTGCTGGCTGCTGGCGCTCGGCGACGCGCAAGAAGCGCTCGGCCGCTCCGGCGACGCGCTCGTCTCCTACCACCGCTCCGCCTCGCTCCACCGGCGCCTCGGTGACCACAGCCGGGAGGCGCTCGCCTGGCAGGGGGCCGGGGCGACGTACCACCGGATCGGCCGGGTGGCGGAGTCCGTCGCGTTCCACCGCCGCGCCGTGGCGGCCCACAGCGCGCTCGGTGACGCGTGGAACGAGGCCGCGGCCCTCGACGGGCTGGCCCGGGCCCTGGAGATCCAGGACCCGGGCCAGGCGCGTCGGTCCTGGGCGGAGGCGCTGCGGCTCCTCGGCCGCTACGACGATCCGCGTACGGTGCGGATGCGTGCGGAGATCGACCACCGTCTTGCGACGGTCCCGGACCCGGAACCCGATCAGGACCCGGAACCGGACCCGGAACCGGACCCGGAACCGGACCCGGAACCGGGCTCCGGCGACTGACCTCGCGCGTTGTCCGGCGTGCGGAGCCGGGCCTTCATGCTGGCTGGCGGCGCGGGTGCGGCTCCGTCGGGAGCCGGAAGCGGGGGCGTCAGGGCTGGACCTCTGTCAGGGGGATGTCGAGGGGGAACGGGGTCGTCAGTTTGAGCTGGTCGTGGTGGATGCTCACCGGAGCGTAGGTGCGGGTGGCGGGCTCCAGCTCGAAGACGTAGACGATCGCGCGGCCACCGTCGTTCTCGACGCGCCAGAAGTGGGGGATGCCAGCCGCGGCGTACTTTCGCGGCTTGGCCTCGCGGTCGCGGGCGATGGAGTCGGGCGAGACGACCTCGGCGGCGAGGAGTACGTCCTCGGGGTGGTACGTGGTCTGGTCCGGGCCCGTGTCGGCGTCCGTCCGGACCAGCATGATGTTCGGTTCGAGGCGGTCGTGGTGGCCGAGCGTCACCGTCATCTCGCGGATGACCGCGACCTCCGGCGGCGCACAACGCCGAAGGTGCGTCAGCAGCACATCGACCATGCGCATGTGGAAGTTCGTCTGCGGGGCCGCGAAGACGAGGCTCCCGTCGATCAGCTCCGTGTGCGGAGGCAGATTCGGCAGCCGGTCCAGATCATCGGCCGTGTATCCGCCCTGGGGAGGGCGCGGCCATTCGTACTCGTCGTACTCGGGCTCGGCACTCATCGCTGCTTGCATGAGCCGCATCGTCGCCGACGGATACAGCGTACTCGGCCGGATTTCCCGCCCGTCCTCCGAACGGGTGACGGGCGGGTCCGGAAGGCGGGCCAGCGGCCCCGTCAGGCGTTGGCGTTGGCGTTCGCGTTTGCCGGGGCCGGGGTCTTCGGTGGGGTGGGCTCCGTCGGGTTGTCGGTGGGGGCGTCGGCCGGGGCGGGTTCGGGCACGGTGTTGAGGTCGGTCAGCATCTGCTTGCTGAAGCCGAAGAAGTAGGTGGCGGTGAAGCCGACCGCGTAGCCCGCGAGCAGGCCGAGGCCGTAGATCGCGGCGATGGAGCCGAGGTCCTGGTTGCCCTTGAGGAGGGGGAACAGGGCCCAGCCCGAGGGGCCGATGGCGGTGGAGCCGACGGACGTGCCGAGCTGGTAGAAGAGGCCGACCACGCCGCCGCCGAACGCGCCGCCCACGCAGGCGGTGATGAAGGGGCGGCCGAGGGGCAGCGAGACGCCGTAGATCAGGGGCTCGCCCACGCCCAGGAACCCGGCGGGCAGCGCCGAGCGGATCGTCTTGCGGATCGACGTGTTGTGGCGCAGCCGCAGAAAGATCGCGACGGCGGCGCCGACCTGCCCCGCACCGGCCATGGCGAGGATCGGCAGCAGGATCGTGAAGCCGTCCTGCTCGATGAGGGTGGTGTGGATCGGGATGAGGGCCTGGTGCAGGCCGAGCATCACGAGCGGGAGGAAGAGCCCGCCCAGGACGAAGCCCGCGAAGGCGCCGCCGTGCTGGAGCAGCCAGTTCGCGAAGTGGCCGATGCCGGTGGAGATCTCGCCGCAGACGAACATCAGGCCGTAGAGGGTGACCAGGCCGGCGACGAGGACGGTGAGGGTGGGCGTGACGAGGACGTCGACGGCCTCCGGGACCCAGCGGCGGCACCACTTCTCGACCTGCACGGCCAGCAGCGCCGCGAAGAGCGCGCCCAGCACGCCGCCCTGCCCTGGGGCGAGCTTCTGGCCGAAGGCGGAGATGTCGGCGACCCCGGCGTAGACGATGATCCCCGCGACGGCGCCACCCAGCACCGGCGTGCCGCCGAACTCCTTGGCCGTGTTGAACCCGACGAAGACCGCGATCAGCGACATGAAGCCGGACGCGATGGCGCCCAGCGCCGGGACCAGGCCGGGGGCCCAGCCGAGGTTGGTGAGCAGGCCGTTGATGCCCGCGACGATGCCGCAGCCGATGAGGGCCGGGATGAGCGGCACGAAGATGTTGGCGATGCGCCGCAGCATGAGCTTCACGGGGGTCGCGTTGCGCTGCTTGCGGGCCGCGCGCAGGGCCGCGCCCTCCGCCGCCAGCTCCTCGGCGGTCTTGGGGCCGGTGCTCCGGTCGGGGGCCGTGTCCTTCGCGGGGTCCGTGCTGGGCGTGTCCGCCGCGTCGGACGCGTCGGTCGCCTCCGCCACCAGCGCCTCGAACTCCGGGGTGACGCGGGCGACCTTCCCGGGCCCGAGCACGATCTGGTACGTGTCGTCCTCGACGACGCCCATCACGTCGGGCAGCGCCTTCAGCGCCTCGTCCTCGACCAGGGAGCGGTCCACGAGGCCCAGGCGCATCCGGGTCATGCAGTGGGTGACGGAGGTGACGTTCCGGGGCCCGCCCACGAGGGGCAGGATCGCCTCGGCGATCTGACGGTTCTGGTGCGTGCTGGTGCTCATGTGGTGCAGTCGCTCTTCTTTGAGGTGCAGGGGGGCGGGGTGGGGCGTGGGTGGCTCAGGTGCGGGCGGACTTGAGCGCGGCGCGCAGATGTCCGCCCGACGTGTCGAGAAGGCGCGCGGCCGTGGGCCCGTCCACCTCTCCGAGCACGATGAGGATGGCGTTCTTGACCTCGCCGTCGGCCTCGGTGAGCGCGGACTCGATCGTCGCGTCGTCGGCGCCGGTCGCGAGGGAGACGATGCGGCGCGAGCGGGCGCGCAGCTTCTCGTTGGACGCGCGGACGTCGACCATCAGGTTCCCGTAGGTCTTGCCCAGGCGGATCATGGTGATGGTCGAGAGCATGTTGAGGACGAGCTTCTGCGCCGTACCGGCCTTCAGCCGGGTCGAGCCCGTGAGCAGCTCGGGGCCGACGACGACCTCGATACCGTGCTCGGCCGCTGCGGCGAGCGCGGAGTCCGCGTTGCAGGACAGGCCGATGGTGAGCGCGCCGTGCGCGGTGCGCGCGTGCTCGACGGCGCCGACGGCGTACGGGGTGCGGCCCGAGGCCGAGATGCCGACGACGGTGTCGTCGCTGGTCAGGCCCATGCCGTCCAGGTCGGAAGCGGCCAGCTCCTTGCTGTCCTCGGCGCCCTCGACCGCCGTGACCATGGCGGAGGGGCCGCCCGCGATGAGGCCGACGACCTCGTCCGGGTCGGTGTTGAAAGTGGGCGGGCACTCGCTCGCGTCGAGTACGCCGAGGCGCCCGGCCGTGCCCGCGCCCGCGTAGACGAGCCGTCCGCCACGGGCCATGCGCGCGGCGGTGGCGTCGATGGCCTCGGCGATACGGGGGAGCTGCGCGGCGACGGCACCGGGCACGGTGGTGTCCTCGCCGTTCATGATGCGGGCGATCTCAAGGGTGGGGAGCTGGTCGATCTCGGCCAGCTCGCTGCGGAACGCCTCGGTGGTCAGCGTCTCCAACTGCGCGCGCAGGGCGCTGTACGTGGCGTCGGTGGGGGAGGAGGTCATGAAAGGTGCGGCTCTTTCTCGTGTCTTCTCGCGGGCGCGCCTTCGTCCCCGTATGCGCGTCGTCTCGGCGGTGCGTGGTGCGTGGTGTGCGGGTTGCGGCTCAGCGGGTGGGGCGGGGCGTGTGGCGGTGGGCGAGCGCTTCGTAGGAGGCGGAGAGCGCGGGCGCCGCCGTCTCGTACGTGCGCTGCGCGACCCCGATGAACAGGCAGTCCACCACGAGGAGCTGGCTCGTACGGCTCGACATGGCCGCCGGCCGCAGCTCGCTCTCCCGCGCCGTGGAGGTGGTCAGCACATGGTCCGCGTACTGCGCGACCTCCCCGTCGGGACGCCCCGTGATGGCGATCGTCGTGGCGCCGTGGTCGAAGGCGACGCGCAGCGGTTCGATGACGTCGACGGTGCGGCCCGAGTGGGTGATGGCGAGCGCCACGTCGCCCGCGCGCAACTGGACCGCGTTGGTGACGGCGAGGTGCGGATCGGCGTGCGCGTGCGCGACGAAGCCGATGCGCAGCAGCTTCTGGGCGAGGTCCTGGCTGACGAGACCGGAGGCGCCGACGCCGTAGACGTCGATGCGACGTGCCGCTGCCAGCGCGGTGACGGCCGCCTCGACCTGCGCGGTGTCCAGCGCCGCTGCGGTGTCGGCGAGGGTCTGCTGCTCGTCGTGCGCGAGCTTGGCGACGACGTCGGCTATCGGATCGTCGACGGCGATATCAGCGGTGACGGACGGCGCGGCCCCGGACTCCTGCTGCGCCGCGAGCCCGGCCAGTGCGAGGCGCAGATCGCGGTAGCCGGGGTAGCCGAGCAGCCGCGAGGTGCGGACGACGGTCGCCTCGCTGGTGCCCGTGCGCTCGGCGAGCCCTGTCACCGTGAGCTGGGCGCAGCCCGCCGGGTCACCGGCGACGGCCTCGGCGACGCGCTGCATGGAGCGGGTCATCGACGGCGCCATGGTGCGCACCTTCGCCGCGAGCGCGGCGGGGCCCGGTGGTCCGGGACGTATGCCGGAGGGGGCGGGGTCCGCCGCACCGCTGGCGAAAGTTTCCTTCAGTTTTGTCGTCACGGATGGAAGATATTTTCGACACGCGGCGTCGTCAAGGCCTCCGAGGCGGGCGTGTGCCGGGATACGCCGGGACGTGGGCGCGCCGTGTCTGGTGCAATGGAGACATGGATCAGCTTGAGCAGGCACTTCACGCGGCGCGGGCGCTCGTGCTCGCCGATCTTGAGGCGAGCGAGGTCGCGCAGCCTGACGTGGTCTCGCTCGTCGAGGAGTCGATCACCCACCGCCGGTGGTGGGTCCAGCAGTGGCCCGAGGGCGTCGCCTTCGTGGACGGCCTGGTCGCGCAGGACGTGCAGGACGCGCTCCTGGACCGTTACGGCCGCTGGCCGCTGTGCCCCGTGTGCGTGGGGACAGACCCGCACGCGCTGGACGTCGAACCGGAGTTGGGGGAGGACCCGCACTGGGTCTGCGTGAAGACGACGACCTCGGTCGCGCGGGTGGGGGCGCTGGGGCGGAAGCTGTGACGGCGAGCGGGTCCGCCCCCGCGCCGGGGGAGGTCCGTTGACGGTCTACATCGACCCGCCGGACTGGCCGGGGCACGGCCGCATGTGGTCCCACCTCGTCAGCGACATCTCCTACGACGAGCTGCACGCCTTCGCCGCGTCCATCGGCTGCCCGCGCCGCGCCTTCGACGGTGACCACTACGACGTCCCGAGCACGCGGTACGCCGACGCCGTGCGGGCCGGTGCGCGCGAAGTGGGCAGCAAGGAACTGCTGCGGCGCCTCACGGAGGCGGGGCTGCGGCGCCGCAAGCGGCCGGGTGCGCGGCGCGAGGACGCCACGGACTGACGGGCGCTCCGCCCCCGCCCCGCCCATGTGGGCGCGGGGCCACTTTCCGGTGCGCGGTTTCTAGGGTGACCGATGAAGTACGGGAGCCATGATGATGGCGATCCACGCGACCATTACCGAGACCGAGAGCAACACGCCTGCGGCGGTTCCGAATCCCGAGCCCGAATTCACGTCTGATCGTAAAGTCCTGTACGTGTCTCTTTCGGCAGGACGACGCACACGAGAATTCTCGGGTTCCGGCGAGTGTGTGGGGGACATCGGTTCACTTCCTTGGGGCGATGATCCGAGAGCTTGGGTTGATGATCCGAGAGGGATACGGCTGCCGTCCGGCCCGGACGCAGACCACGCACACGACGGCGCAGGGCCGGTCCTGAGGGTGCTCCCGGTACAACTGGGCGTTCACCGCCCGTCCTAACGCGTCGACACGGGCCGCGAGTTCGGCGAAGACGGAGACGTTGGGGTCTTCCACGGCGCGCGCTACGTCTGGGACGGAGGTACGGCGTTCAGTACCTCGGTCAGTTTGCGGGCGGTGTCGAGGTTGCAGCGCGACAGTTCGACAAGGGGTGCTCGCCCTCCGGCATAGGAGAGGGGGTCGAGTCGCAGAGAAGGCAGGGTGATGCCCAAACGGCCCAGCGCAGCGGCAAGCTGATACATGACATCTTCCGCCTCTCCGCGCCCTTCGGTGTCGCGCTCGTCTTTTTTCATCGCGGCCATTTCAGTTCCTCTCGTCCGTGCTGGTCGAATGCGGAATACTCAGCGTTGTACGAAACCAGTCGGCGGACCAGGGGAGTTGGCGTTACAGCGCGAGCAGTAACGTCGGGAGTTAATCAATGGCCAAGGATCAGGAAGTCGTTGGCGCCCCCACAATGGCGGTGCTCTTCGGGCGACGTGTGTCGCGCTTGCGGCAGCGTGCTGGGCTCACACAGGAGGAGTTGGCTGCGAAGATTTTTGTGGTGCGCACACGAATTTCTCAGATCGAGGGGGCGACAGGAGCCCGGCCCACACTCGATCTCGCGAGGAAGCTCGATGATGTGCTCGATGCTGATGGGCTACTCGTTGACCTTTGGCCATATGTCCGGCGGGAGTCGTTCCCGGACTGGTCGCAGCGCTTCATAGATCTTTCCGCCAAGGCGTTGGAGATCCGGCAGTACGCGGCGCATGTCGTGCCCGGTCTGCTCCAGACTCCCGAATACGCCCGAGCGCTCCTTCGCGTAGGACGCACTCTGCGAAGTCAGCAGCAGCTCGACGAGAGGCTCGCGGCTCGTCTCGACAGGCAGGCTCGGCTGCGGGGGCCGGATGCGCCGGAGATGTGGGTGGTGCTGGACGAGTCCGTGCTGCGGCGTGAGGTCGGGGGCAGCGGCACCATGCGCGCGCAGATCCTCCGGCTGCTCCGTGACGGTGAGGCGGGGCAGAAGCTGACGATTCAGGTTCTGCCGTTCAGCTCAGGGGAACACTCCGCGCTCGGCGGTTCGCTCACTTTGCTCCGCATGCCGGACGGATCTCGTGTGGCATACACGGAGGGCGCGGATTCGGGTCAACTTGTGGAGGAGGCCGAGGAGGTGGAGGGTTATGCCGCGACCTACGACCGGCTGCGAGCCTTGGCGCTTCCCCCGGCTGGGTCGGCCGACTTGCTCAGAGACGTAGTGGAGGAATCCCGCCGTGCTTCGCGTGCCCCGACCCGACCTGAGCGCCGCCATCTGGCGCAAGTCCAGCTACAGCAATCAGGAGGGCGGCGACTGCGTCGAGGTGGCCGACCAATTCCCCGGCCTGGTGCCGGTGCGTGACAGCAAGCGCCCCGAGAGGGCCGTCATAGCCGTCGGCGCTGACGCCTGGAGCGCGTTCGTGGCGTCACTCTGAGGTGGACGGGGCCAGGGGCACGTGTCCTGGGCCCCGTCCGTGGGAGTTCCGTCAGCGGGGTGCGTCGGCCGGGGAGAGAGGCTGCGCTTCGGCATCTGGGGTGTGGGAGGCGACGACGCGGGACGGGGCATGGGGCACCGGCACCGAACCGCCCGTACCCGCCCCCGCACCCGTACCCGCCTCGCGGGCGCCCCGCGCGCGGTGGACGCGGGACGCCACCGCCGTCGCGACGACGCCTGCGGCGGCCAGCGCGGCGCCGACCCACGCGACGGCCGGGTAGCCCCAGCCCGCGCTGATGACCAGCCCGCCGAGCCAGGGCCCGAGCGTGTTGCCGATGTTGAAGGACGCCGTGGTCGTCGCACCGGCCAGCGTCGGGGCCGCGTCGGCGACGTTGAACATGCGCGCGTTCAGCGCCGGGGCCGTCGTGAAGGCCGTCACCCCGAGCAGCAGGGCCAGCGCGATCGCGGCCACCGCGCTGTGCGCGAGGAGGGCGAGCAGCGCCAGGACAGCCGTCGACGCCGCGATGCCCCCGTACATCGTGCCGAACAGGTGCGCGTCGGCGATGCGCCCGCCGATCGCGGTGCCGATCAGGCCGCCGAGCCCGAACAGCCCCAGGACAGTGGGCACCCAGCTCTCGTCCAGTCCGGCGGCGTCGGTCAGCAGCGGGCCCAGGTAGGAGAAGAGGGCGAAGACGGCGGCGGCGTTGAGGGCGATGGTGACCAGCGCGAGCCAGACCTGCTTGTCGGCGTAGATGCGCAGTTCCTTGCGCAGCCGGGGCCGGTCGTCGCCGGTCGGCACCGCCGTACGCGGGACGAGCGCGACGACCCCGATGAGGCCGACCACTGACAGCGCGGCCACGGCCCAGAACGCGGACCGCCACCCCGCGTGCTGCCCGAGCAGCGCCCCTGCGGGCACGCCCGCGATGTTGGCGACGCTGAGGCCGCCCACCATGACGGCCATCGCGCGGGCCCGCGCGTTCTCGGCGACCAGCGAAACGGCGACGGCCGCGCCGACGGCCCAGAAGCCCGCGCAGGCGAGGGCGCTGATGACGCGGGACGCGAAGAGGACCTCGTACGTGGGAGCCAGCGCGCCCGCGACCTGGCCGAGCCCGAAGACCGCGAGCAGCGCGATCAGCGTCGTGCGGCGCGGCAGCCGCAGCGTGGCGGCGGCGAGCACGGGCGCGCCCACGACCATCCCGACCGCGAACGCGGAGATCAGCATCCCGGCCTGCGGTATGGAGACGCCCATGTCGCGGGCGAGGGGTTGCAGGATCCCGGACAGCATGAACTCGGACGTGCCCAATGCGAATACGGACAAACCGAGCATATGCACCGCTATCGGCATCCGGGTGCGGTTCTTCCCGGGGTCCTTCGTGGAGCGGGGGGCGGGCGGGTGTGACGACGGGGCGTGATCGGGATCGGCAGGCATGCCAGTCACCAACCCCGCCGCCGTGGCGCGCATTCCTCCAGGTGGGCCCGGCCCGGAGTCCTTCGCCGGACCTTCGCCGGGAGTTACGTCCCGTTCACGGGCGGCGCCCGAGCAGCGCCACCAGGCGGTCCTGCGGGCTCGCCGTGTCCGGGACCTCGACGGGCGGGTCGAAGATCCCCGCGCCCTGCCAACCGCCGACCTGCGGCGCGACCCGCTCGTGGACCGTCCGCGCCAGCCCGTCCGGGATGACGGTCCCGCTCACGCCGATGCCGCGCGCCAGGTCCCAGCCGTGCACGGCGAGGTCCGTGGTCATCTGCCACCCGTAGTCGGCCGTGGGGATCCGGCCGCCCGTGACGTGCACCTGCCCCTCCAGCGCACCGTCCCTGTGGAACGCCTCCCGCGACCCCTTCGCGGCCTTCTCCCAGGCCCGTACCGGGTCGTCGCCGACCATGTCCCCGTCGAACCGGTCCCCTACCTCCTCCAGCGTCGAGCCCCCGAGCAGGTAGGGAGCCCAAAGGTGTTCGCTGACGAGGTGGTTGACCAGGTCCCTGACGGACCAGTCGGTGCAGGGCGTCCCGTCGTCCCACTGGCCAACCCCGGCCCGGTGCACCAGCCGGTCGAACTCGTCGAGGGCCGTGTCGTAGGCGTCGATCAGCCGCAAGCCTTCGTGGGTGCTTCCGCGTGTGCCTTCGGATGTTCCTTCGTCGCGTGCCATGTGTCCATGGTGCGACGGGCTCCGCTTCCCGGCAGCCCGGCAGCCCGGCAGCCCGGACGCCCAGGGCCTCGGGAGCCCGGTGCCGTCACTCGTCCGTGGCCGCCGTCAGCAGCTCCAGCTCGGTGCCCACGTTCCGCCGGGCCACGCGTTCCCAGTGCTCCTGCGCGTACGGGGTGCGGAAGAGCTGTGGCAGGCCGAGGAGTTGACGCAGCACGTCGGCGCGGCCCGCGCGGAAGGCGTCGTCGGGGACGAAGGCGTACTCCTGGCGTACGGCGGCGGCGTAGCGCGCGTACTCCTCGGGCGAACCGGCCAGCACGGCCAGATCCGCGTCGCACAGCAGCTCGCCGCCCGCGTCGCCGGGCTCCGGGTCGTGCGTGACGGTGAGCCGGACGAGGCGCGCCGTCTCGGCCGTACGCGCCTCGGACACCCCCGCCTCGGGGAGGGCCAGCTCGGCCAGGCGGGCGCTGCGCTCCTCGTTCTCGCTGCGGTCGGGGCGGTAGACGGCGTCGTGGAACCAGGCGGCCAGCAGGACCGCGTCCACGTCGGCGCCGGGGGAGTGCGGGGCCAGCTCGTCGACGCGGTTGAGGACGTGGAGCAGATGCTCGGTCGTGTGGTACTCCCGCTGGGGCTCGCTCCAGCGGGCGAGGAGGTTCTCGCCGTACGGGTAGGGGTCCGGGTCCTGTGCTCCGTCGCGGGCGCTGACGAGCAGCGCCGCCCAGCGGGAGAGCAGGCTGTCGTGGAGTTCGTGGTGCGCCTCGGTCGTAGCCATGGGAACAATTGTGTTCCGTGATGATCGGCGTCTTCCAGGGCTGACCGGGGTATGGCAGGCTTTGTTATATGTCTAGACCAATTCTTGAGGTAATCGCCCTCGACGCTGACGACGCGCGCGCCGCGCAGGCCGGAGGCGCCGACCGCCTTGAACTGGTCACCGACATCGCCGCCGACGGCCTCACGCCCTCCCGGGAGACCGTCGCCTCGGTCCGCGCGGCCGTCGGCATCCCCGTGCGCGTGATGCTCCGTGCCTCGGACGGCTTCTCGTCGGGGGGCGAGGAGGCGGTCGAGGCGCTGTGCGCACGGGCGACGGCACTGCGGGCCGAGGGCGCGGAGGAGTTCGTGCTCGGCTTCCTCGACGAGGCGGGCCAGCCCGACCTGCCCGCCGTCGAGGCGCTGGCCGAGGCGGTACGGGGCTGCCGCTGGACCTTCCACCGCGCCATCGACAGGGCGGCCGACCGCGACGGGCTGCGCAAGCGGCTCGCGGATGTGCCGGGGCTCGACGCGTACCTCACGGCGGGCTCGGCCGACGGCGTCGACGACGGGCTGGAGACGCTGCGCGCCGAGGCCGCCCGCACGGCCGCGGGTGAGCCCGGCTACGAGCAGACCCTGATGGTCGGGGGCGGGCTGCGCCTGGACCACGTGGCGGGGCTGCGCGCCGAGGGTGTCCACGCCTTCCACATCGGCGGCGCCGCGCGACCGCACGGCTGGGGCTCGCCCGTCGAGGCGGCGCGGGTGCGGGAGTGGCGCGCGGCGCTGGGCGGCTGAGGGCTCGGGCGGCTGGGCGGCTGGGCGGCGGGGTTGCTGAGCTGCGAGGCTGCGGGACGGCCCCTGGCCCGGAGGGCCCGTGGCCGGGGCGGGAATAGTGCGGCGGGCGTTGGGGTTCCAGGGACTAGTTGAACGATAAACTACCTGGGTGGTGAAGAGGATCATGCAGTTCGGGATCTTCACGGTCGGCGACGTCACCGCCGACCCGACGACGGGCCGGACCCCGACAGAGCACGAGCGGATCAAGGCCATGGTGGCCATCGCGAAGAAGGCCGAGGAGGTCGGCCTGGACGTCTTCGCGACCGGCGAGCACCACAACCCGCCGTTCGTGCCGTCCTCACCCACCACGATGCTGGGCTACGTGGCCGCGCAAACGGAGAGGCTGATCCTCTCCACGTCCACGACGCTGATCACCACCAACGACCCGGTGAAGATCGCCGAGGACTTCGCGATGCTCCAGCACCTGGCAGACGGCCGGGTGGACCTGATGATGGGCCGTGGCAACACCGGGCCCGTCTACCCCTGGTTCGGCAAGGACATCCGGCAGGGCATCCCGCTGGCCATCGAGAACTACGCGCTGCTGCACAAGCTGTGGACCGAGGACGTCGTGGACTGGGAGGGCCGCTTCCGCACGCCCCTCCAGGGCTTCACCTCCACGCCGCGCCCGCTGGACGGGGTCGCCCCGTTCGTCTGGCACGGCTCCATCCGCAGCCCGGAGATCGCGGAGCAGGCCGCGTACTACGGCGACGGGTTCTTCGCGAACAACATCTTCTGGCCGAAGGAGCACTTCCAGCGGCTGATCGAGCTCTACAGGAAGCGCTACGCGCACTACGGGCACGGCACGCCCGAGCAGGCGTACGTCGGGCTCGGCGGCCAGGCGTTCATGCGGAAGAACTCGCAGGACGCGGTGCGCGAGTTCCGCCCGTACTTCGACAACGCGCCGGTCTACGGGCACGGCCCGTCGCTGGAGGAGTTCACGGACCAGACGCCGCTGACCGTCGGCAGCCCGCAGGAGGTCATCGAGAAGACCCTCACCTTCCGCGAGTCCTTCGGCGACTACCAGCGCCAGCTCTTCCTGATGGACCACGCGGGGCTGCCGCTGAAGACGGTCCTGGAGCAGCTCGACCTGCTCGGCGAGGAGGTCGTGCCGGTGCTGCGCAAGGAGTTCGCCGCCGGGCGCCCGGCGGAGGTCCCGGAGGGGCCGACGCACGCGGCGCGGGTCGGGTCGGCGAACACGGGCGCGTCGGCGAACACGGGCGCGGCGGTGGGCGCGACGCCGGGGGCCTGACGCCCAGGCCGGCCGGTGGCTGGCCGGCCCGTACGCATACGTACACGCAAAGAGACATCAGCGGGAAAGGACGCACACGATGGAACCCCTGAAGCTCGTCGCCGTATCGGCCGGGCTGAGCCAGCCCTCCTCCACCCGGCTCCTCGCGGACCGGCTGGCTGAGGCGGCCAGGGAGCGCCTGGACGACGGCAGCCGTACGGTCGAGGTGCGCGTGGTCGAGCTGCGCGACCTGGCGTCGGACATCGCCCACAACATGCTCACCGGCTTCCCCGCGCCCGCGCTGCGCGAGGCGGTGGAGGCGGTCACGGAGGCCGACGGGCTGATCGCCGTCACGCCCGTGTTCACGGCGTCCTACAGCGGGCTGTTCAAGTCGTTCTTCGACGTCATCGACAACACCGCGCTGGCCGCCAAGCCCGTCCTCGTCGCGGCGACGGGCGGCACCCCGCGCCACTCGCTGGTCCTGGACCACGCGATGCGTCCGCTGTTCTCCTACCTGCGCGCCCTCGTGGTGCCCACGGGCGTGTACGCGGCGTCGGAGGACTGGGGCGGCACGGAGGGTGCTGCGGGCGGCGGCGCGGGCGAGGGGCTGCACGCGCGCATCGACAGGGCGGCGGGCGAGCTGGCCCTGCTGGTACGGGGCCGTGGCGCGGGCGCAGGTACGGATGCGGTTCCGGGCGCCGGTGCCGGGGCGGACGCGTACGACCCCGACACGGTCGTCCCCTTCGAGGAACAGCTCGCGGCGCTGCGCCCGACGGGCTGACCGTACGCCGTGACGGAACTGGACACTTCCGTCACGGCGTCCCCTACCGCAACGGAACCATCGTCAGAACCATCGGCAGGGGGCTGATCCGCATGGCGGCGCGCAGTGGGACGAGGACCGGGTACGGCAAGGGCGCCAGGGGCGCACGGGTCACGAGGGCGCTCGCCGTGGCCGTCGTCGGCGCCGTGCCGCTGCTGGCGGGGTGCGGGTCCGCTTCCGCTTCGCCCGGACCCGACGGCGCCACGGCGCTCCAGCGCGTCCTCGCCGACCCCGACCCGGACGCCGACGAGATCATCGAGGCCGCCGGGGCCCCGAGCGAGGTCGCCCGCGCCACGGACGGGTCGCTGCTGCTCGCCTACTACCTGCGCGACGAGGAGGGCGGCGAGGACGGCGCCGTCGCCTGGCGCGTCTACGGCCCGGACGGCGAGGAGGTCGCCGAGCACGGGCAGGCGGGCTACCGGTACTGGCAGGTCCACGGGGTCGGGGGCGGGTTCGTGTTCGCGCCGAAGGCGGAGACCGAGGGCTTCTTCCTCGACGTGAGCGGCCAAGCGCGCGAGCTGCGCACCGAGGACGGCGCGCGGGCCGTGCGCAAGGGGGACGTGCTGGTCAACGAGCTGGAGCCGACCGTCGCCTATCGTCCGTCCGCCGGCACCCTCGCCCCGCTCGGCGGGCTGCCGGACGACAACCAGCACACGGCCGTCGACCGCGCTGGCACCACGTGGTCGGTGCCGATGTGGGGCGAGAAGGACGCGTCCGTCGCCTGGCTGACGGCGAAGGGGGAGCGCGGGCGGCACACGTTCGGGCTGCCGGAAGGCACCGCGCCGCAGGAGTTCGCCGCCGACGGCGGCACGGCAGCCGTCACGCTCGCCGAGGACGAGACGGCGCCCGACCCGCGCGTACGCGCCCTCGTCCTGACGACGGACGCGGGCGCCACCTGGCGCACCCTCACGGACTCCTCGCGGCTCCCCCTCTCCTCCCTGACCGACCCCGCCCTGACCGCGCTGCGCGACGGCCGCCTCCTCATCGGCGAGCGCGACGCGGGCTACTGGCTGGCCGACACCCCCGCCAACGCCTCCTTCCACCGCCTGGAGACGCCCGCCGCCTTCGACGAGATCGTCCCCCTCGGCCGGACGCTGTACGGGATCGCCGACGGCGAGGGCATGTGGACCTCGAAGGACGGCGGACGGAACTGGGCCCCGTACGAGGAGGCATGACGCCGCCTCCTGGACACTGAGGAAGCCGTCTGGAGACTGAGCACGCCGTCGGCGGCGGAACGGCGACGGCGCGACGGCGAACGGCGAGGCACGACGGGAGCGCGAAGGCCACGTGACACGGAACGGACTGCTGCTGGGCATCGACATCGGCACGTCGTCGTCCAAGGGGGTGCTGGTCGACGCGGCGGACGGGACGCTCGTCGCCGAGGCCGTGCGCGAGCACCGCACGGAGACGCCGCGACCCGGCTGGTTCGAGCACGACGCCGAAACGGTCTGGTGGCACGACCTGCGGGCCCTCGCGAGGGAGCTGTGCGAGGGCGTGACCGCGCTGGCCGGGGTCTGCGTCAGCGGGATCGGCCCCTGCCTCCTCCCGGCCGACGCGCACGGCACACCGCTGCGCCCCGCCGTCCTCTACGGCGTCGACACCCGCGCGGGCGACCAGATCGCCGCGCAGACCGCGCGCTACGGCGCACAGCGCGTCCTGGAGCGCTGCGGCTCGCCGCTGACCAGCCAGGCCGTCGGCCCGAAGCTGGCGTGGCTGCGGGAACGGGAGCCCGAGGTGTACGCGCGCACCCGCCGCTGGTACATGGCGAGTTCATGGCTCGTCCACCGCCTGACGGACCCCCTGACGGACCCCCTGACGGACCCCTCTGGCTCCGGTTCGGGCCCGGGGTCCGGGGGCGCGTACGTACTGGACCACCACTCGGCCAGCCAGTGCACCCCGCTCTACGACCTGCGCGAGCGCGCCTGGATCGAGGACTGGCGCGAAGAGATCGCGCCGGGCCTGGAGTGGCCCGAGCTGGTGTGGCCCTCCGACGTGGTGGGAGAGGTGTCGGCGGCGGCGTCCGAGGCCACCGGCATCCCGGCCGGTACGCCGGTCACGGCGGGCACCGTCGACGCCTGGTCCGAGGCCACGGCCGTGGGCGCGACGGGCACCGGCGACCTGATGCTGATGTACGGCACGACGATGTTCCTGGTGAACGTGGTCCCCGAGCCGGTGCCCGACGCCCGCCTGTGGTCCACGGCGGGCGCCTTCGAGGGCACGTACTGCCTCGCGGGCGGCATGGCCACCTCGGGCGCGGTGACGTCCTGGCTGCGCGACCTCACGGGCGCGGACTACGCCACGCTGACCGCCGAGGCGGCCGGACTGCCGCCCGGCGCCGAGGGGCTGCTGATGCTGCCGTACTTCGCGGGGGAGCGCACCCCGCGCTTCGACCCCGACGCGCGGGGCGTCATCGCGGGGCTCACCCTCCGGCACGGACGCGCGCACCTGTACCGGGCCGCGCTGGAGGCCACGGCCTTCGGCGTACGGCACAACCTGGCCGCGATGACCGAGGCGGGCGGCGACCCGCGCAGACTCGTCGCGGTGGGCGGCGGGGCACGCGAGCTGTGGACGCGGATCGTCTCCGACGTCACGGGCCGCGAGCAGCAGGTGCCCCGCTACACCGTCGGCGCCGCGTACGGCGACGCGTTCCTCGCCGCCGTGGGCGTCGGCCTCGCGCACCGCGAGGACATCGCCACATGGAACCCCATCGAATCCACGGTCACCCCCGACCCGGCACACGGCCCCACGTACGCCGCGCTCTACGACCACTATCTGAACCTGTACGAGCAGACCGAGCCCACCGTGCACGCCCTGGCGGCCTCGCCCCACTCGTAGACGGGCGGCCGTGGCCCCTGGCCCCTGGCCTTGTGGCCGGCGGCCGTGGCCGGCCCGGCGTCCGTGGCCGTCGACCACCGCCCGCAGCCTCGCCGTAGTCCGCGAGTCCGCGAGGGTGGGGTACGGGCTGGGCGTGGGCGGCAGGCGCGGTCCGGTTCGTGGCGTGGGTCAGGCCGGGGCCGCGCGGTGGTTCGGGACGAGGAAGTCGTCGAGGATGCCGGGCGCTGCCGCGTGGGCGAAGGCGACGGCGTCGTGGGCCGACATGTCCGGTATTCGGTAGCCGTCCTCGCCACCGGCCACCCCGGCCGTGACCGAGAGCAGCCCCGCACGCCGGGACAGCGGCGTCCCGGTGAACGTCCAGGAGAGGACGGACTCGCGCCGCAGGGCGACGAGGTCCCGGCTGAACGTGCCGGACCTGATCAGCAGCCGCGACCCGGCCACGCCGTGCCCGAGCCCCCGTGCGGCGTCCCGGGCCAGCCACCAGCCCGCCGGTACGGCGACGGCCGCGTACCCCCAGGCGCAGTGCCACAGCACGCCCACGTCCAGGAGCGCGGCGAGCAGTGCCAGGACGGCGGACACGGGCGCGACGGCCCAGCCCAGTCCCCGCAGCAGGCGGCGCCGGAAGGCGGGGCGCGGATGCGGGGTAAGCCGGGGCGCGGCCCCCGAGCCCGTGTCCAGCCGTTCCGGCGTCGGCGCCTCCGGTGTGCCGCCGGGAGGGGTGAGCACGGCCGCGCAGATGCCCAGTGCTTCCGTCCGCGAGGCCGGTGGCAGCAGCACGCTGCGGGAGCGGTTTTCCTCGCGGTTGCCGAGGCCGCCCGCGATGGCCCGTACGGACGCGCCGCCCGCCGCGCGCAGCAGCAACGGTTCCCGCAGCGCCACCCCGTGCAGCCGGGTGCGTTCGATGGAGACGGAGCGGGTGGTCAGCAGTCCGCGCCGGATGCGCAGCGTGGCGGGCCCGGTCCACTCCAGGCGGTACCGCCACCAGTTCTCGGCCGCGAGCACGACGGCTCCCACGGCGCCGACGAGCGCGGTGACCAGCAGCGCGGCGGGCGCGAGCAGCCAGGGGGAGCCGCCCACGGCGGTGGCGGCCCGGCGCACGGGGCCCAGGCGCCACGGCTCGACGCCCATGCCGTCGAGCACGCGCCAGGCCGTGCCGAGCACGGTGAGGACGCCGCCGAACACCCAGAACGTGAGCGGTGCGTAGCGGAGTCTGCGCCAGTCCGCCGTGGCGAGCACGGTGTCCGACGCGGGCGCGAGCGCGGACGTGGACGCGGACGTGGACGCGGCCCCGTCGGCCCCGGCGCCGGTCTCCGTCCCCGCTCCTGCCGTGCGCGCGGGGTGGGCGAGCAGGGATTTCCTGAGCCGTTCGGCGTCGGCCCGGGTGAGCGCCTCCAGCCGCAGCTCACCGCTCGCCCCGGTCCCCGAACCGCCGCCGCTCGCGCTGCCCGCCGTGCCGACCCGCAGGACGGTCAGGCCGAAGAGGCGGTGCACCGGATGCGCGTACAGATCGATGCTTCGGACGCGGTGCAGCGGCACGCGGCGCAGGCTCCGGCCGAGCAGTCCCGTGCGCAGTTCGAAGGCGGTGTCCGTGACGCGGTAGCGCGTCGTGCGCCAGCGGGCCAGACCGAGTGCCGTGATCACCAGGAAGGTGGCCGCGACCGAGCCGAGCGTGATCCAGGTGCCCGCAGTGACCCGTCCTCCCCCGAGCGCGACGGTGGCCAAGGTGGAGGCGAGGGGAGCGGCCAGCCAGCTCACGTGGACGGCGAGCGTGCGCGGGTCGGGCGCGTGCCATGTGCCCTCCGAGGTGGCCGAAGTGTCCGGTGCCGCCGTGCCGTCGCCCACGGCCTTCGTCGCGCTCACGCGGCGTCCCCCGGGGTGAGCTGGGCCGCGGCGCCGATGCGGCGCGCGAGTTCCCCGGCCTCGGCTGCGGCGAGTCCGGCGATACGGACGTCGCCCGCCGTCGAGGCGGTGGTCACGGTGACGGTGGCCAGCCCGAACATCCGCTGGAGCGGGCCGTGCACGGTGTCCACGGTCTGCACCCGCGAGAGCGGGGTGATGCGGTGCTTCTGCCAGTACCAGCCGCTGACCGCGTAGACCGCCTGGCCGCCCAGCTCCCACGCGTGCACGCGGCGCCGCATGGCGGGCATGACCCCCGCGTACACGAGTGCCGGGGCCACGAGCACGGCCAGCAGCAGCGGGCCGAGCCACCCGAGGGCGCCGGGGAAGAAGAGCAGCGCGAGCACGAACAGCGTCGCCGCGACGAGCAGTGCCGGTCCCGAGAACACGGCCCACGCCTGCGCCGTCCACCAGCGCCAGGCCCGCGGATCGGCCCGGTGCCGGGGCTGCCGCAGCCGTAGCTGTGCCTGTGCATGCACCTGTGCTGGGTCGTGTGCCCTCGCGGACATGGTGGTTCCCCCGTCTGTCATCTGCCTGGCCGACTCTGCTTGCTCTTGTCAAGTCATCGGTATTGGAACGGTCATGGGCTAAGGTATTCCAATACAACGGACTTGTAAAGCGCGGACCGGAGAACGCCGGGAGGAGGCGGAGGGCTTGCCGAAGCAGGTGGACCACGAGGCGCGCCGCAGGAAGATCGCGGAGGCCCTGTGGCAGATCGCCAGCACCCGGGGCCTGGAAGGCACCAGGCTGCGGGACGTGGCGGCGGCGGCGAACATCTCGCTGGGCCAGCTCCAGCACTACTTCACGAGCAAGGACGAGATGCTCACCTTCGCCCTCGGCCACATCGAGGAACTGGCCGAGCAGCGGATACGGCAGCGCATAGCGGCGCTGCCGGGGGAGCCCGCGCCGTACGACGTGCTGCGCGAGTCACTCGCGGAGATGCTGCCGCTGGACGAGAAGAGCCGCACCGGCAACCTCGTCCAGATCGCCTACTTCGTACGCGCCGTCCACGACGAGGAGACGCGGAAGAAGGCGCAGGAGGGCATCCCCGCGCTGCGGGGGTTCTTCGCCTCCTTGCTGAGGGCGGGGCAGGAGCGGGGGGACGTCGCGGACGGCAGGGACGTGGAGGCGGAGGCGATGCTGTTGATCGGGCTCGTCGACGGCCTCACCAGCTACGTACTGCTCGACGTCCTCACCCCGGACGCCGCCCTCGCCCTCCTGGACCACCACCTGAGCGGCCTCTTCTCGTCCCCCTCGGCCCCCGCGACCTCCTCGGCCCCCTGACCCTGGTCAACGACCCGGCGACTCCCCGGCCCCGCCCCGCAACGCCACCGGCAGCGGGCGGGCGTGTACGACGGTGAGGCCCGAGACGGCCCTGGTCAGGGCGACGTAGAGGCGGCGGAGCCCCGTCCGTTCGTCGGGCTCGGCCGCCACCACCGCCGCTGGCTCGTCCAGCACGACGTAGTCGTATTCGAGCCCCTTCGCGAGCGTCGCGGGCACCAGCGTGAGGCGCCGCTCTGCACTGGTCTCCTCGCCGGGACCCAGCACGTCGAGCCCTGCCGCGTCGAGTGCGGCGGCCAGCTCCGCCACCCGGGGCCCGGCCGCGATGAGCCCGACGGACCCCTCGTGCTCCAGCGCCTCCCGGCAGGCCCGTACGACGGCCCCGTCCAGCTCCTCGCGGCCACCGCGCCCCCGCGCCTCCCGCGCTTCCCCCACCTCCCGTACGGAGAAGAGCCCTTGCGCCTCGCGGATGGACGTCGCCTCCGCCAGGCCGGGGGCGATCGAGGGCAGCAGCCTGGACGCGTAGGCGATCACCTCGCGCGGCACGCGGAACCCCTGCGTCAGCTCCTCCACCAGCGCGTCCGGCTTGCCGAGATGCCGCAGCGCCTCCTCCCAGCTCGCCGTCGCCCACGGCGTCGTCCCCTGCGCGAGGTCGCCGAGCACCGTCGCCGAGCCCGTCGAACAGCGGCGTCCGACGGCGCGGTACTGCATCGGCGACAGGTCCTGCGCCTCGTCCAGGACGACATGGCCGAGCGAGGGCGTACGGGACACCAGGTCGGCCGCCTCGTCCACGAGCACCACGTCGGCCGCCGACCACCTGGCCGACTTCACCCCGCGCGCGGGCCGCTCCCACAGCACCGCCTTCTGCTCGTCCGCCGTCAGCAGCCCGTCCGCGTGCTCCGCGAGGAAGTCCGCGTCGGAGAGCAGGCGCAGCACGAGCTTCGCCGGATCGACGGCGGGCCAGGCGGCCTTGACCGTGGCCTTGACCGCCGGATCGCGCGCGACCGCGTCCTGTACGCGGTCGTCAGGCGCCTCGCCCGCCTGCTCCATGCGCACCAGCACCGCGTGCGCGATCCGCTGCGGCAGTGCCTCGCGCGCCGCGCCGTACCGCATGTCGCGGGCCAGCAGCTCCTGGACGATCTCCGCCAGCTCGTACGCCGGTACCCGCCAGCGCCGCGACCCGCGCACGACCACGCACGGTTCCGCCGGCGCCGTCACCCCGGACCGCACGGCGCGCCGCAGCACCTCGGCCATCCGCGCGTCGCCCTTGACGCGGGCGCTCTCCGCGCCGTCCTCGCCGCGCACCTGGACGTGCGCGTGGACGTGGGCGGCGACGAGTTCGGTGACCGTCGCCTGCTTCACCTCCAGCTCGCCCAGCGCGGGCAGCACCTGCTCGATGTAGTGGAGGAAGGAGTCGTTGGGGCCGATGACGAGGGTGCCGGTGCGATGGAGGCGCTCGCGGTGCGCGTAGAGGAGATACGCGACGCGGTGCAGGCCGACGGCCGTCTTGCCCGTGCCGGGAGCGCCCTGGACGCAGACGGTGCCGTCGATGCCCGCGCGCACGATCTCGTCCTGCTCCGGCTGGATCGTCGCGACGATGTCCCGCATCGGGCCCACGCGCGGGCGCTCGATCTCCGACTGGAGCAGCGCGCTGGTGCGTTCCGCCTCGGCCGGGTCGGTGAGGTGCTCGTCCTCGTAGGCCGTCAGCTCCCCGCCCGTGTAGCCGAAGCGGCGCCGCAGCGCCACGTCCTGCGGGTCCTTCTTCGACGCGCGGTAGAAGGGCTGCGAGACGGGGGCGCGCCAGTCCACGACCATCGGGTCGCCGTCGGCGTCGTGCACGTGGCGGCGGCCGATGTAGAAGGTGTGCCCGGCCGCGTGCCGCAGATAGTCGAGGCGGCCGAAGAAGAGGGGGGTGTGGGCGAGGTCGGCCAGCGACTTGATGCGCGCGTCGACCTCGGACTGGAGCACTTCGGCGTTGACCCAGTTCGCCGTCACGTTGCCGATGTCGAGCGCCTCCGCGTCCTCGCGCATGGCGCGGAGCGCGGCGCGGGACGCGGCGAGGTGGCCGCGTTCATGGCCGAGGGGGTCCGACGGGTCCGGCTCGTCCGCCGGGTTCGACGGTGGGGGAGCGGCGGGTTCCGGCTCCGCTTCTTGGGCCGGTTCGGGGGCAGGGGCGGTCACGGTGAAGCCTCCGGCTGGGTGCGCGACGGGTACGGGGCATGAGCGTGCCGACCGGTTGCCGTGCGGTCGGCTCCTCCCGTCCCGGGAGGCGGCAAGACGCGCGATTCTAGCGACGGGCCGGAAGCGCGGCGAACGAATTTCCCGCCCGCACGCTGGGCACGCTTTCTGCCTGGGCACGGGCCGTGGTCCGCGCGGAGACGTCGACTAGGGTCGCGGCGGGGCGCC
Organism: Streptomyces daliensis; assembly: GCF_054782395.1. NCBI lineage: Bacteria > Bacillati > Actinomycetota > Actinomycetes > Kitasatosporales > Streptomycetaceae > Streptomyces > Streptomyces daliensis. The sequence goes on from NZ_BAAGSO010000133.1 coordinate 60,494, forward strand.
GACCGGCACCGGCACCGGCGACCAGCGACCAGCGACCAGCGACCAGTGAGCATCCGGGCGGGGCCGCCCCGCCCGGGGACGGGAGACGGCACAGGTGACAGGGCCGGGCACCTACGGGGACACCCCCCGCACTCCTCGTACTCCCCGCACCCTTCGCACTCTCCGTGGCGACGTCAACGCCAACGACGGCGACGACGCCAACGGCGGCGACGACGGCGTACCGCGCGGACGGACCCGCGCCCTCACCGTCGCCGCCGTCGCCCTCCTCGCGCTGTCGCTCGCCGCGTTCGCCGCGCTGTGCCTCGTCCAGCGCTTCCCCATGGCCGACGTGCTCGTCTACCGCGCCGAGGGCCGCGCCGTGGCGCAGGGCACCGACCTGTACGGCTTCACCGTCACCGAGTGGAAGCTCCCCGCCACGTACCCGCCCTTCGCGGCGATCCTCTTCGTACCGACCACATGGCTGTCGCTGCCCGCGCTCAAGGTGGCCTTCGCCCTCGGCAACGCGGCGCTCCTCGCCCTCCTCGTCCACCTCTCCCTCCGGCTGACGGACGCCGGGCCGCGCCCCGTGCCCCCCGCGCTGCGGCTGCCCGTCGTCCTCGCCGCGACGGGCGCGGGCCTGTGGCTCGAACCGGTCTTCCAGACGCTCGTCTTCGGACAGATCAACCTGGCCCTGGCCTGCCTCGTGCTGTGGGACCTCACCAGGCCCGACGGGGCGCGCGGCAAGGGCCTGGCCATCGGGGTCGCGGCGGGCATCAAGCTCACGCCCGCGATCTTCGCCGTCTATCTGCTGCTGACGGGGCGGCTGCGGGCCGCGCTCGGCGCGCTCGCGGGCTTCGCCGCGACGGTCGCGCTCGGCGCGCTCGTCCTGCCGGGCGCGAGCTGGGACTTCTGGACGCGGCGGATGTTCGAGACGTCGCGGGTCGGCAAGGCGTGGATCGTCGACAACCAGTCGCTCCAGGGACTGCTCGCGCGCGCCGCGCACACGCCCGAACCCGGGCTGCTGTGGCTGGTCCCGGCCGCGCTCGTCGGGCTGGCGGGGCTGGCGCTGGCCCGTCGCGCGTACGTCAGGGACCGCGCCGCCGGAGGGAAGGGCGGGTACGGGGACCGCTGGGGCGTCCTCGTCACGGCGCTGCTCGCGCTGCTGGTCTCACCGATCAGCTGGTCCCACCACTGGGTGTGGTGCGTGCCGCTGCTCTTCGCGCTCGCCACCTCGCCCTCGCGCGCGGTGCGCCGGACCACGGCGCCGGTGGCCGTGCTCTTCGCGGCCCGCACGATGTGGCTGGTCCCGAAGGCGGGCGACCAGGACCTCCACCTCGCCTGGTGGCTCCAGCCCCTGGCCTCCCCGTACCCCGTGCTGGGCCTGCTGGCACTGGGCGCACTGGCCCTGCGCCTCCGCGCCGTCCGCCTCCCGTTCCCGGGACGAGCGCCCGGACGCGATGCCCCGTCGCCGGAGTCCTCGGGCTGACGGGGCGCCGCGGACCGCGGCTTTCACCCCTCCGGGGTGCCCGGGGTGCCCGGGGCCTCCGGGTTCTCCTGGCTCTCCGGGGACGCGAGGAGTTCGTGGGAGTCGACGATGCGGTACGCGTAGCCCTGTTCGGCCAGGAACCGCTGGCGGTGCGCTGCGAAGTCCTGGTCGATCGTGTCGCGGGCGACGACGGAGTAGAAGCGGGCCTCGTGCCCGTCGGCCTTCGGGCGCAGGACGCGGCCCAGGCGCTGGGCCTCCTCCTGGCGGGAACCGAACGTGCCGGAGACCTGGATGGCGACCGTCGCCTCCGGCAGGTCGATGGAGAAGTTCGCGACCTTCGAGACGACGAGGCACGTCAGCTCGCCCTCGCGGAAGGCGTTGAACAGCTTCTCGCGCTGCGCGTTGCTCGTGTCGCCCTTGATGACGGGGGCGCCGATGTGCTCGCCCAGTTCGTCGAGCTGGTCGATGTACTGGCCGATGACGAGGGTCTGCTCCCCCTCGTGCCGCCGCACCAGCGCCTCGGTGACGCGGCGCTTGCTGTCCGTCGTCGCGCAGAAGCGGTACTTCTCCTCGGCCTCGGCCGTGGCGTACGCGAGCCGCTCGGAGTCCGTCAGATTGACGCGGACCTCGACGCAGTCGGCCGGGGCGATGTAGCCCTGCGACTCGATCTCCTTCCAGGGCGCGTCGAAGCGCTTGGGGCCGATGAGGGAGAAGACGTCCGACTCGCGGCCGTCCTCCCGCACGAGCGTGGCCGTCAGCCCGAGGCGCCGCCTGGCCTGGAGGTCGGCGGTGAACTTGAAGACCGGCGCGGGCAGCAGGTGCACCTCGTCGTAGACGATGAGGCCCCAGTCGCGGGAGTCGAACAGCTCCAGGTGCGGGTAGACGCCCTTCCGCTTGGTCGTGATCACCTGGTACGTGGCGATCGTGACCGGGCGGATCTCCTTCCTGGTGCCGCTGTACTCGCCGATCTCCTCCTCCGTCAGCGTCGTGCGCCGCATCAGCTCGGACTTCCACTGACGGGCCGAGACCGTGTTGGTGACGAGGATGAGCGTGGTCGCCTTGGCCTCCGCCATGGCACCGGCGCCGACGAGGGTCTTGCCCGCGCCGCAGGGCAGCACGACGACACCGGAGCCGCCGTGCCAGAAGCCCTCGACGGCCTGCTGCTGGTACGGGCGCAGCGACCAGCCGCTCTCGTCCAGCGCGATGGGGTGCGCCTCGCCGTCCACGTAACCCGCGAGGTCCTCGGCGGGCCAGCCCAGCTTCAGCAGCACCTGCTTGATCTGGCCGCGCTCGGAGGGGTGCACGATCACCGTGTCCGGGTCCACTCGGGCCCCGACCAGCGGCTGGACCTTCTTCGAGCGCAGGATCTCCTCCAGCACAGGCCGGTCGCTGGTCTCCAGGACGAGCCCGTGCGTGGGGTGCTTGAGCAGCCGGAGACGGCCGTAGCGGGCCATGGTCTCGGCGACGTCGACGAGGAGGGAGTGCGGCACGGGGTAGCGGGCGTACGCGACGAGCGCGTCCACGACCTGCTCGGCGTCGTGCCCGGCCGCGCGCGCGTTCCACAGGCCGAGCGGGGTGAGCCGGTACGTGTGAATGTGCTCGGGCGCCCGCTCCAGCTCGGCGAAGGGCGCGATGGCGCGACGGCACGCGTCCGCCTGCTCGTGGTCGACCTCCAGCAGCAGCGTCTTGTCGCTCTGGACGATCAGGGGCCCACTGTTCACGCGGGTCTCCTCCGTGTCGCGATGGGGGCGGTTCGGCTCTGTGGCCAAACGTCCAGTGTGCCGCATCGTGGCGGGTACGGCTGTGGGCGTCGGCACAGGTGCGGGAGGAGCGGGGCAGGCCCGGCGTCAGGGCGGGCGGGCCTGTGGCGGACAGGCCGGTGCCCCGCGGCAGTGCGGCGGGGGGCTGGCCCCGAGGTGCCTGGGAAACGCTGGCCTGGCGATCGCGGTTACTGTCCGTCAGGCTAGGTGTCCAGGTGGTCAACGAAGATTCCGATCAGAACGCGCCCGCCCAGCCGCTGCTCGGGGAGCGTGAAGTGCACGCGGTTCCGTGCCGGATGCTGCTTCGCGTGCCACTCGCAGCGATAAGTCTCTCCGTCGTGCTCGACATCGCGCTGCCGCATCGCCTTTTCCTTGGCCCTGGTATTCGGGCTCTCGGGCGACAGGTCGACGCCGAAGCGGCCCAGCTCGGCTTGGACGCCGTGTGGAAGCCCGTCGTGTCGCTTCAGGGAAGCCGCGAAGTGATCATTCAGGACGGTCAGGACCTTGGCGACCCAGAGGTGCAACTCTCGATAGGCGCCGTCGAACTTCCGGAAGGACAGGGAATTCGCGAGGACAAGTTCCGGGAAGGCGTCCGCCGCCAGTTCGAAGAAGCGGTGCTCGGGAATGTTTTCCCGCTCGTACAGGCCGCGCCAGAAGGCGGCGAGTTCGCGGTCGGTACTCAGGAAGTACAGCTCGGCCCCCGCCCCACCCGAGGGAAGGCTGACCGGCTGCCATCCGCTCGTGACGCCGCCGTCGGAGGGAAAGACGAGGCAGGCCGTTGTACGGCCGTCCAGCGTGCGTCGCAGAGCGTGGCCCAGTGTCCAGGCGAACTCATGCACCTTTCCGGCGATGTGGACGGTGTCCGGAGCGTCTGGGGTCTCGTCCGTGTCCCATGTGCGACAGCGGTCCATCAGGATGGCTGTTCGACGGCGCACGTCAGGAGAGACCACGGCGCCTGGGCCTTCACGCATGCGGAGAAAGTCGGACAGCCCGCAGTCGTCCGTACACGCGTGTTCGTACCACCATTCCGCTGTGGCCACTGGCCATTCGCGGAGGATGCCCCCGAGCGCGTCGTTGAAGTCGTCCAGTAAGCGGGTGAGCTGGTCAGGGGTCAACCCGCGGAAGTCGAAACTGGTCTCGTCCACGACCACCCGGTACGACGTGTTTCGGTCTGGTTCACCTTCGGCGTCGGGCACGTGCCAGCCTTCCCAGGTCGTCCTCGATCTGGTCGAAGAAGCCGCTTGGCCAGGTGGTCAGCTCTCCCCGCGAGGTCAGCTCGATGGGGACGGCCTCCTCCCGGCCGAAGAAGTGCACGATCGCCTCCTGCGATGACAGGGGTCCTTCTTCGGCGACGCCGAGTCGGGCACCGTTGAGAACGTGGTCGCTGTGAGTCTCCACGACCACTTGAACTCCGCTGCCCGCGACCTGTGCCAGAAAGCGGCCCAGTTGTGACTGCCCGGCAGGATGAAGGTGTGCCTCGGGATTCTCCACGATCAGGATGTCGCCGGGTTCGGTCATCAGCCCAGCGACGATGATGGGCAGGGCGTAGGAAACACCGAAGCCGGTGTTGGCCGGGCGGATCACCTCGCCGTACGGACCCGCCTCTCTGAAGCGGATAGTGCTCGCGGCGATTCCTGGTGCCCATTGTGCCGTGATCTGGAGAGGGCGGATGATGTGCGAGGCCCACGCTTCCGCCTGGGTGCGGAGAAGGGGCACCTCGGAATCCGGGTGCAGCAGCGGCTCGCGTACGGTCAGTCGCCGTGTGGTCAGCCTTTCCTGGCGCAGCGCCAGTACCTGTGCCGTGTGCTCTCCCCGTACGCCGACTCCGAGTTCGTCAGGCGGCTCGGCGGACACGGACAGCAGATCGCGGGGGCCGAGGCGTTCCGCGCAGAGATAAGTGAAGCCGCTTCCCTGTTGGCACAAGGCGGGCGGTGACTGGCCGGGTGATGCTTCGGCCGTGAGATGCAGTGCGCGTTCGGTGGGAATACCGAAGCGGTAGCTCCATTCGGCATCCGCTCTGTCGTCTCGCAGCCGCACGTGGAATTCGGGCTGCTGCGCCGCTGGATGCAGTAGTTCTTGCGCCTCGCCCAGAGCCAGTCCGTAGGGACCGTTGAGCTTGATCATCCCGTCGCCCGGGGACTGGGCCGCCTGCCGGGCCAGCAGCAGGGCCTGGACCACGGTGCTCTTGCCCGACCCGTTCAGCCCGGTCAATACGGTCAGTGAGCGCAGGTCGAACTCGGCGTCCGAGAAGCACTTGAAGTTGCGGATTCCCAACTCGGTGATCACGTGCCCGCCTTCGCGTCCTCTGCCGCGGCCTGGAAACGGTACTCGACACGGCGCCGGTCGCTGGTGGACGCGGTGATGGCGTCGAGGTAGTCGATGTCGCTGGTCATCCTGGAACGGGCGGCCGACACGATGTCCGTCCTTCGGCTTCTCAGGTCAGCCGAATCGTATGGGGCGAGCGCGATGGACCAGCTCTCGAAGAGCGCTCTGTTGATCGGGTTGCGTCCCGTCACACCGTTCGGCCATTTGCGAAATGCGTGTTCCTCGAAGACCAGATGGGCGTTAAGCATGGCCGAACGGAATGCCGCGCACAGTTCGTCCACGCGTGTATCGGACAGCGCCTCCGGATCGTCCAGCATTCTCGTCGCGCGCTCCAGGAACAGGTCCATCGCCGGTCGTGCCATGTACGCGTCCATGCCCAGCAGCCAGAAGGCGGCGAAGCGGAGCGCCATCTCGCGGTCGTTCATACGGATGTGACCGTGCATGCCGTTCGTCGCCGTGTTGAATTCGTCCATGGCTGTCATGGACTTGAGGATTTCTCGGCTCCGTGCCCTGCTCATGCAGTGCCGGATTTCCTGCGCGTTGAGTGGTGTGCCGCCGGTGTTGATGCGCTTGAAGATGTCGTACATGACGTCCGGCGGCGTCGTCGGATCGATGACGTTCACCACAAGCTGGGTGTTATAGATGCGGCGCTGCCATTGCACGGGAAGATCCGAGAAGCTCTTGTTGTTCTCGTTGAGATATTCCATTCCTTTGAGCCGGAATCCCTGTGCATTTTCCCGGACGAAGGAATGAAGGGTCGACAGTCGCTGTAGTCCGTCGACGACTCGGAACGCGCCGTCACTGTCCTCGGCGAAATAGAACGCAGGGAGTGGAATCTGTAGGAGTACGGACTCGACGAGGCGTGATTTCTGCTCAGCTTTCCACACCTTGCCGCGCTGGAAGTCGGGGGCCAGTTCCAGTGACCCCTCGTCGATCATGTCCAGAATGTTGCGGAGCGAGAACTGGTTCGTGGTCACCCGGATCGACGCGGGGTCCCAGGGCCTGACGATCGGTACGTCAGCCCCGCCGCCCCCCTCGTCCTCGACCTCGACACCTGTTGCCAGGCCGTCGAAGACGTCTTCGACCACCTCAGGTTCTTCCTGTGCGCGCGCCGTAGTCATGTTCGCGATCCTAGCGGCGGGCGTTCTGGCTGTTCCGGGACCGAAGGACGGCGGGCTGGCCGGTGCTCAGTCCTCCACCAGTTCCGCCACCCCCGTGATCCGGTGCAGGGGGTACGTGCGGACCTCGTCCGCCGTGTGGTCGTAGCCCGTGACGAAGCCGCCCTCCACGCGGACCGGTTCGATCACGCGCTGGCTGGCGGCGCCGTCCGCGTTGACGTAGCCGATCCACAGGGCCGTGCCCGTCAGGGCCGCCGACTGCATCGTGGCCAGGGTGTCGGCCGAGGTGGTGCGGGGGAGGGTGCCGTCCGGGGCCGGGGTGTTACGGCCGCGGACGGGGCGGTGGGCCGCCGTCGCCGCGTGGTCGCCCGCGCGGATCGCGCGCACGGCCGTGGTGAGCAGGGCACGCTCGGGTGCCGGGGGCCCGTCGGGGACGGGGTCAGGGGCGCTGCGGGGCGGGGTGCGGTGGGCGTCGGCGCGGGTGATGACGACGTCGCCCTCCGCCGACTCCGCCGCCGGTGCGTACCCCATCTCGCGGAGCCTGGCGAGCAGTTGGTCCGGCGGCACGGGCGAGGCGAGCACCGTGGGCGCGAGCAGCCGCGCCCGGAGCGGTGCCGACCGCTTGTCGGCCATGATCTCGGCGAGCAGCGCGTCGTCGTCGCAGCGCACGTACGAGGACGCGGCGCCGACGCGGAGCCTGCCGTGCCTGCGTGCCACGTCGTCCACGAGGTAGGTGAGGGGCTGCGGTACCGGTGTGCGGGAGTGCGCGGCGAGGAAGGCGTGGACGTCCGTGGCCGTCAGCCCCGCGTCGAGGCCGCGGCGCACGGAGGCGGGGGAGAAGCGGTAGACCGTCGCGCCGCCCTTGGACTCGACGTCGGCGAGGGCGCCGAGGGTGGCGGCCAGCGCGCGTTCCAGGGGGCCGGGTGCGACGGCCGTGAGGTCGGCCTGGAGGAGTACGTGGTCCAGGGGCTCGGGGAGGAGCGGGGCGAGCGCGTCAGCGGCGCGCTCCGCGGCCGACGCCAGCTCGACGGGCGTCAACTCCCTTGCGCGGGCGCCCGATTCGGGCTCCGAGGGATCGCCCGGATCGCCCCGCCCGTCGTCGAGGAGGAACGGGCGCGCGTACGAGGCGAGGGCGCCGCGCCCCGTGAAGCCCAGCAGCTCGGCCTCCTCCAGGGCCCAGCGGGCGAGCCGCGAGCGCAGGTCCTGGGCGGGGGATGCGGCGGAGGATGCGGCACTGGATGCGGCGGGGCCGCCCTCCGGCCAAGTGGGCGCCTGCGTCCCGACCCCCGCGCCCGTACCCGTACCCGTACCCGCGCTCGTGTCCGCCCCCGCCGCCCCGCCCCGCAACGGCCGCTCCCAGCGCAGCCGGTCCAGCACCGAGCCCGGCGAGGGCGAGGTGCCGGGGGCGAGGGTGGCCAGGAGTTCCAGGGCGCGGCGGCGGACGTCGGGGGCGAGGCCGCGGTCGAGCCCCGGACCCAGCGCGGACAGCCCGCGCCCCCGCGCGTCCCGCCCGCCCGCGAGCCCCGCGACACGCGTGCCCGTCAGCCAGGCCGTCGCCAGCCGCGCCCAGCGCCGCTGCGCGGGCAGGGCGAGCCAGTCGTCGTAGGCGGGGGTGGGCGCGTACGTCTCGTCGGCCTCTCCGTCGGAGGCGACGAGGCCTGCCGCGTAGGCCAGTTCGATCCAGAAGGCGGCGACCGGCTCGGGGAGATCGAGGGCCGTCGCGGTGCGCTTGAGATCGCGTACGCCCAGGCCGCCCGCGCGCAGCACGGCGGGCGGCTCGGCCTCCCAGTTGCCCAGCAGCTCCTCCAGGGTGGTCAGCGCGGTGTACGCCTGGCCTGCTGCCGCCGCGTCCACCGCCTCCGCGCCGTACTCCCTGTGCGCCTCGACCGCGGGCGGCACGGGCTCCAGCACGCGGTGCGCGCGCCCCTCGCGCAGATGCAGGGCCGCCTCGCGCGGCAGGACGACGGTGCGGGGCGCGCCCGTGGGCACGAGCAGCCCGTGGTCGAGCAGCCACGCGACGGGCGCCGACGGCGAATCCAGTTCGACGGTGCCGTACGGCGGGCCCCACGTCAGCTTGTCGAGCATCGCGGCGGACTCCGGCGGCGCCTGCGCGAGGAGCGCCGCCATCCGCTCGCGGTCGGTGAACAGCGAGGTCAGGGCGGCGAGGGCGCTCACCGGATCGTGGGTGCCCGGCAGCCCGACGGTCTCCAGGATCTCCTGGACGCGCCCCGGCGACATCCCGGACACCCCGGACGTGGCCTCCGCCAGGCTCGGGCCGAGCCCCGTGGGGGAGGGTGAGGCGGGGGTGGGCGCGAGCAGCTCGCGCGCCGTGCGCACGAGCCGCAGCCGCTCGTCGTCGCCCCAGAGCAGGGCACGCGCGCGCAGGGTCTCCAGGGCGCGCGGGAGCCGGGCCGCCGCCTCCTCGCCGGGGAGGAGGGCGGCGAGCGTGGTGTACGGGCAGGGGTCGGGCGAGACGGCCAGCGCCTCAGCGGTCTGGAGCGCGAAGCGGTCGAGCCGCTCGACGGCGCGCACGACGGACGCTCTGGTCCCGGCGCGGGTGGCGAGCTGTGTGAGGTCGTTGGGCACCGGCGAGAGCAGATCGGGCCGCGCGCGCAGCAGCTCGGCGAGTGCGCCGTCGCTACGGGCACGCAGATCGTCGGCGAGCGTACGGGGGGCGGCGGGGCCGCCGTTCTGCTCGGTGCTCATCCGTACAACGTTAGCCGGACGCGGTGACAGGCGGGCGCCGTGCGCCAGGGTACGCCCGGGTGCGGGAGGGCGACGCGTGTGCGGGGGCCGCGCGTGCGGTGCCGCGCGCTCGACGGTACGGGCACGGGTACGGGTACGGGTACGAGGACGGAGCGCCCGGGGGCGGTGCCCGGCGGGGTGCGCGGGGTACGGTCGAGACGTACGCGCGCCAACCGTGAGCAGCCGTTGGGGATTTGGTGGGGATCGAGAGCGAGCAGCTCGTATTCGACTATCTGAGCCGGGTCGGTGACCTGGCGCACGGCACGTCGATGACGGCCGCTGAACGGGCACGTCTCGTCAGCGGGCTGCGCGGCGAGATCGACCGCATGCGCGCCGCGGAGGGCGGCGCCGAGAGCAAGGCCGCGGTGCGCCGGATCCTGGGGAAGCTGGGCAAGCCGGAGGAGGTCGTCTCGGCGGCCAACGGCGGCCCTGTCAGCCCGGGGGGTCTGCGCGACGTCGCGGCCGATGGCGGTGGCGGTTCCGGTTCCGGTTCCGGCGGACGCGGCCCGTTCGGCGGCACCGGCGGGTTCGGCGGACTGGGCTCCTCGCTGGGCGGGCTCGGCGCGTCCCTGGGCGGGCTGGGTACGTCGCTGAGCTCCTCCCTGAGTTCCTCGCTGGGGTCGTCCCTGAGCGGGCGCGGGGCGCGGGGCTCCCAGGACACGCGGGGCGCGGGTGACTCCGGTTCCGGCCCCGCGCGTGACGGTGCGGCCTCCCGCGACGGCGACGACCGTGCGGGGTACGGGGCGGAGGACGGGCCCTCGGTCCCGTTCGTACCGGACCAGCGCGACCCCTCGGACGCCCCCGATCGCGCCCCCGATCGCGCCCCCGACCCCGAGCCCGAGCGCGCTCCCACCCCGCCGCCCCGCGACTACTCCTCCCCGCACCTGGCGGGCATGGACGAACTCGGCCCCGAGGAGTCGAACCCCGACTGGTGGCGCACCGACCCCAGCCCCTTCGGACTCGGCGACGGCATGGGAGCGGGTCCCGGCACGGGCACCGGTGGCCTCGGCGAGCAGGTGCCGGGCTTCGTCGGCGGCATCGAACTGCCCGAGGTGCTGAAGCCGCCGCCCGTCGACGGGATGGGCGACGGGCGGACGAGTCCGGGTACGGGCCCGTCCTCGCCCCCCGGCCCCCCTTCGGCCCCGGGGACGGGCTCACCGGGACCCCCGGTGACGGGCGCCTCGACCGTTCCGGCCGCCGAGCCCGGCATGGGCGGCGCCGGTGGCAAGGAGGCGGGCGCGGGAGCGGTCGCCGGGGCGGCCCTCCGACGGCTGTGGCCAGGCCGCGCGGGACGCGGCGGCGGCGCGGCCGAGGGGTCGCGCGTCGGCGGCATAGTGGAGATCGGTGCCGCCGTGCTGCTCGTCGCGGGGGCGCTGTTCGGCTCGCTCATCCCCCTCGCGGTGGGCTGGCTGGCGGCCTGGTGGTCGCCGCGCCTGAGCCGTACGGAGGCGAAGTGGGCGGCTGCGGGCATGCCGGGGCTGGTGGCTGCGGGTACGGCCGTCTGGATCTGGGGCCGCCTCGACGGCCGCTGGGGCGACCCCCTCGCGGAGGGCGGCGAGGCGTTGCAGACCGCGCTGAGTGACGCGTTCCCCGTGCTGCTGCGGATCGCCGCGGTGGCCAGCGCCCTCTTCCTCATCTGGCGCGCCCGCCGCGTTGCGCCCTGACGGGCGGGCTGGCCGAGTGGGGGTGCCCCTGACAGGGGGTGTTGCGCGGGACGGGTGAGCCGGTGGGGTGGGTGCTGTGGGTCCCGCGCCGGGGTGGGCCCTGCTCGTGGTCGGGTGCGCGTGTCTCGTCGGGCCCGGGGTCGGAGGCGTGCTGTGTGGCTCGGGCCATCGCGTGTTGCCGGTGCTGTGGCGGTTGGGCGGTTCGGGGCATGGTGCGTTCCCTCGTGCCCGGTGGGCCTGTTCGTGGTCGGGTGCGCGTGATTCGTCGGGCTCGTCGTGTCTGTGGGCGGGCTCCGTCGTCCGGGGGTGTTGCGCGGGACGGGTGAGCCGGTGGGGTGGGTGCTGTGGGTCCCGCGCCGGGGTGGGCCCTGCTCGTGGCCCGGTGCGCGTGTCTCGTCGGGCCCGGGGTCGGAGGCGTGCTGTGTGGCTCGGGCCATCGCGTGTTGCCGGTGCTGTGGCGGTTGGGCGGTTCGGGGCATGGTGCGTTCCCTCGTGCCCGGTGGGCCTGTTCGTGGTCGGGTGCGCGTGATTCGTCGGGCTCGTCGTGTCTGTGGGCGGGCTCCGTCGTCCGGGGGTGTTGCGCGAGGCGGGTGAGCCGGTGGGGCGGGCGCTGTGGGTCCCGCGCCGGGGGTGCTCCCGCTTGTGGTCCGGTGCGCGTGCCTCGGGCCGTCGGGGTGGGCTCGCTCGTGGCCCTGGACAGGGGTGGGTGACCCGGGCAGGGCGACGGGAGAAGGGGGACGAATACTGGGGGGATGATCGCTCAGCTGTTCGCCGCCGCTGGGGTGCTCGCGCTGCTCACCCTCGTGCCCGGTCCCGACATGGCCGTCGTCACCAGGCGCTCCCTCACGTCAGGGCCGGCGGACGGCTACCGCACCGCGGGCGGCATCGTCGCCGGGCTGCTGGTGTGGGGCGTGCTCGCCGTCGTCGGGCTCGCGGCGGTGCTCGCCGCCTCGGCCGTCGCGTACACGGTCGTCAAGGTCCTCGGCGTCCTCTACCTGCTCTACCTCGGCATCCAGGCGCTCTGGAACAGCCGCCGCAGCGCCCCCGCGGCCCCGGTCTCCGAGGAAGCGCCCTCCCTCCGGAGCGGGGGCGGCAGCGCCTGGCGCACGGGGCTGACGAGCAATCTGCTCAATCCGAAGATCGCCGTCTTCTACACCGGGCTCCTGCCGAGCCTCGCGCCCAGCGACCTCTCCGTACCGCTCGGTCTCGCGATCCTCGTCGCGCTGCACCTGGTGATGACGATGGCGTGGCTGAGCGGGTACGTGTACCTCGTCTCCCGCGCCCGCTCGGTCTTCGAGCGGCCCCGCGTGCGGCGCGCCATGGACCGGGTGACCGGTGTCGTGCTGATCGCCTTCGGCGTGCGGCTCGCGACCGAGGGCGCCTGACTCCGACGGCTTGCTGAACCGTCATTCAGCAAGCACTCACGGTCTGCCTACCCGGCGGTCGCGGCCCCATGCCTGTGGGGATGTTCACGACCGCACAAGGGGTGAAAACCCCTGCATACAGGGGCAGATGGGCGCCGCACGCTCGTCTAGGGTCTGGCCATGCGTACCACCGGAACTTCCCCCTCCAGCGGAGGCACACGGCCCGCACCCGCACCCGCACACCGCGACCCCTCCGCACGCCGCGACCACCCCGTCCGCGTCCTGCGGCACGTGTGGATACCGCTCGAGGACGGGACGCGGCTCGCCGCCCGTGTCTGGCTGCCCGCCGACGCCACGGGACCCGTCCCGGCGGTGCTGGAGTACATCCCGTACCGCAAGAACGACGGCACCGCGCCCCGCGACGTCACCCTCCACGGACAGTTCGCGCGGGCGGGGTACGCGGCGGTCCGCGTCGACTGCCGTGGCAGCGGGGACTCGGACGGCGTCATGCTCGACGAGTACCACCCCACCGAGCTGGCCGACGCGTTCGAAGTCCTCGCCTGGATCGAGGAGCAGGAGTGGTCCGACGGGCAGGTCGCGATCATCGGCAAGGCTTGGGGCGGCTTCAACGGGCTCCGGATCGCCGCGCTCGACCCGCCCCAGTTGCGCTGCGTCGTCACCGTCTGTTCCACAGACGACCGTTACGCGGACGACGTGCACTACGCGGGCGGCTCGCTGCTCGCCTCCGAGATGCTGCCCTTCGCGGCGACGATGCTCGCCTGCAACGCCCGTCCCGGAGACCCCGCCGTGCTCGGCGACTCCTGGCGCGCGAAGTGGCTGGAGCGGCTGGAGAATACCGTCCCGTACGCCGAGGAGTGGGTCTCCCACCAGCGGCGGGACGCGTACTGGGCGCACGGTTCGGTCTGCGAGGACTACTCCGCGATCAAGGTGCCCGTCTACGCGGTCGGCGGCTGGCTCGACCCGCACAGGGGAGCCGTCCTCCGGCTGATGGAGGGTCTGGACGCGGCGGGCGTGCCCGTCAAGGCCATGATCGGGCCCTGGGCGCACACCTATCCGCACCAGGCGGAGCCCGGGCCCGCGATGGACTTCCAGGGCGAGTGCGTGCGCTGGTTCGCGCACTGGATGGGCCCCGACGGCCCCGACGGCGGCGAGGACACCGACACCGGCGAAGGGATCATGGACGAGCCCCGGCTGCGCGTGTGGATGCCGGACCCCGTACCCGTCGGCTCCGACCGCGAGACGCGCCCCGGACGCTGGGTCGCCGAGCCCTCCTGGCCCGCGCCCGGCGTCGAGCACCGCCGCATCCCACTGGCCGGGCCCGACGGGCTGACCAGGCCGGACGGCGGGCCCGGGACCGCCGTGCTGCGCTCGCCGCTCGCACTCGGCGCCGCCTCCGGCGACTTCCTCAAGTCCGGTGACGTGCCGGGCCGGGACACGGACCAGGCCGCCGACGACGGCCGCTCGTACACCTTCACCGGACCTCCGCTCCCCGAGCGGCTGGAGATCCTGGGCGCGCCCGAGGTCACCCTGCGCGTCACCAGCGACAGCGCCCAGGCGCAGTTGGCCGTGCGGCTGTGCGAGGTCGCCCCTGACGGCAGCTCGCGGCTGGTCACGACGGGCCTGCTCAATCTCACCCACCGCGACGGGCACGCCGAACCCGGGCCGCTGGAGCCCGGCCGGGCCTACGAGGTGACCGTGCCGCTCTTCGCAACAGGGCACGCCTTCGGCGCGGGCAACAGGGTGCGCGTCGCCGTCTCCGCCTCGCTGTGGCCGTGGGCCTGGCCCTCGCCCGAGGAGGTGGCGCTCACGCTCGACACCGGGTACGGCGAACTGACGCTTCCCGTACGGGAGCCGCGCCCCGACGAGGAGGCCGCGCTGCGCCCGTACGGCCCGCCCCGCGAGGGCCCGCCGCACAGCGTCTGGCTGACCCCGATCCCGGGCGAGCGGCGCGTCGAGTACGACGCGGAGACCGGCGAGCAGGTGATCACCACCACCCCGGCCGACGGGGTCATGACCGACCACGCCGACGGGCTGACCCGCGGCGGCGAGGCCCTCGACCGCTTCCGCCTCGTCGAGGGCGACCCGCTCTCGGCGACCGTCGAGAGCGAGCGCGAGGAGACTCTGAGCAGAGGAGAGTGGGCCGTGCGTGTGCACACTCGTTCCCGGATGACCGCCGACGCGCACGAGTTCTGCGTCGTCAACCACCTGGCCGCCTACGAGACCGTGACCGGGACCGAGGCCGACGGGGAGGGTGCCGCCGAGCGCGAGGTCTTCGCGCGTACGTGGACGTTCTCCGTGCCCAGGGACCAGGTGTGAAGGTGTGAGTGTCCCCGCCCCGGGGCTCAGCCGGCGAGGTCCTTCTCGATCTCGTCCAGGACGCGGTTCGCCGCCGTGTAGCCGATGCCCTGGATCCACAGCTCGTCCTCGACGTGGAAGACCTGGCCGTCCTTCACCGCCCGCATGTTCTTCCACAGCGGGCTCTTGACCGCCTTCTCCTCGCCCGACTTCCCGGGGCTGCCGTAGGAGGTGTAGAAGACGGCGTCCGCGTCGGCCTCGTCGATCCGTTCGGGGCTGATGTCCGTCGCGAGGCCGCCGTAGTCCTTCGCCTCCCGCGCCACCTTCGGGCGGCCGAGGCCGACGTCCTTCAGGACGGTGGCGATGAAGCTCTTCTCGCCGTAGACGC
This sequence comes from Streptomyces daliensis, assembly GCF_054782395.1. Classification (NCBI taxonomy): domain Bacteria; kingdom Bacillati; phylum Actinomycetota; class Actinomycetes; order Kitasatosporales; family Streptomycetaceae; genus Streptomyces; species Streptomyces daliensis. Next base: position 75,639 of record NZ_BAAGSO010000133.1, read on the forward strand.
GGGTGTCGGCGCCCTCGACGAACCGGACGACGTTCGTCTCGATGTCCTTCGCCTCCGCCGCGCCGCCGAGCGCGGCGGTGACCTCGCCCGCGTGCCTCTCGTAGTCGGCGAGGACCTTCTCGGCCTCGTCCTTCTTGCCGAGCGCGTCGGCGTGCGTGCGGAAGTTCCGCTTCCAGGGGTAGCCCGTCGACTCGGTCATCACCGTGGGCGCGATGGCCTTGAGCTGCGAGTAGTTCTTGTCGTCCCGCACGGCGCTGGTGAGGATGAGGTCCGGCTTCAGCGCGGCGATCTTCTCCAGGCTGGGCGAGCCGATGGTGCCGACGTTCTCGATGCCCTCCACCTTCTCGTCGGGCAGATAGCCGAGGAAGCTCTTGCCGACGTCGGCCTTCGTCGCGCCGACCGGCTTGACGCCCAGCGTGACCGCGGAGTCCAGCTCGGCGGTGTCCAGGACCACCACGCGCTCCGGCTCGTTCGGCACGGAGACCACGCCCTTGGCCGTCTTCACGGGGTGCGTGCCCTGGTTCCGCTTCGCGCCTCCGTCCGCGTCCGGGTCCGGGTCCGCTCCCGAGCCGCACGCCGAGAGGCCCAGCGCGGCCGAGAGCAGGAGCGCGACGACGGTGGCGCGGCGCCGTCGCTGGAGGGATGAGGGGGAGGTCGCCTTCATGGGTTCGCCTTCCTGGGAGAGCGGGACGTGCTCGGGGAACGGAGGGGGACGGCGTCCTCGGGGGCCTCGCCGTGGCCGTGGCGGTGACCGTGACCGTGGTCGTGGCCGTCGTCCGGCTGCCACGGCGACCCCGGCACGACCAGGGGCGAGCCCGTCACCGGGTCGGGCACCACGACCGACTCCAGCCCGAAGACCTCCCGTACGAGACGCGCGTCGACGATGTCCGAGGGCCGGCCCCGCGCCACGATCCGGCCCTCCCGCATGGCGACGAGGTGGTCGGCGTAGCGCGCCGCCTGGTTGAGGTCGTGCAGCACCATCACGACCGTACGGCCGCGTTCGCGGTTCAACTGCCGCACCAGATCCAGGACTTCGACCTGATGGGCGATGTCGAGATACGTCGTCGGCTCGTCGAGCAGCAGCAGATCCGTCTCCTGCGCCAGCGCCATCGCGATCCACACGCGCTGCCGCTGCCCGCCCGACAGCTCGTCCACGGGACGCGCGGCGAGCCCGGCCGTGTCCGTACGCTCCATCGCGTCCGTCACCGCGCGCTCGTCCTCCGCCGACCACTGCTGCCACCAGCGCTGATGCGGCTGACGGCCGCGCGAGACGAGATCCGCGACGGTGATCGCCTCCGGCGCGGCAGGCGACTGCGGCAACAGGCCGACCGCCAGGGCGATCTGCCGCGTCGGCACACTCGCCAGCTCCCGCCCGTCCAGCAGCACGCTGCCGCCGCGCGGCTTCAGCAGCCGCCCCAGCGCGCGCAGCGTCGTGGACTTGCCGCAGGCGTTCGGGCCGACGACGACGGTGACCTCGCCGTCCGGCACATCGAGGTCCAGGCCGGTGACGACCGTACGGTCGTCGTACGCGAGCGTCAGCCCCCGCGCTGCGAGCCGGGAAGGTGTGCGGTCCGTGCTGCTGCTCATGCGGTGGCTCCGGTACGGGAGTTACGGGTCCGGGCATGGGGGGCCCGGCCGCCGCCACCGCTCCGCAGCAGCAGCCAGATCAGATACGGGGCACCGATCGCCGCCGTCAGCACCCCCACGGGCAGCTCCGTCGGCGCGAACAGCCTGCGCGCCAGCAGATCGCCGACGGTGACGATGAACGCGCCCAGCAAGGCCGAGGACAGCAGCGGGATCTGCGCGGTACGGGTGAGGCGGCGCGCGATCTGCGGGGCCAGCAGCGCGACGAAGTCGACGGGGCCCGCCGCGCCCGTGGCGACCGAGGCCAGCACGACGCCCGTCAGCGTCAGGCCCAGGCGGGTGCGGCCGAGGCGGACGCCGAGCGCGGTGGCGGTATCGTCGTCGAGGACGACGTTCCGCTGCGCGCGTGCCGCCCACACCACGCACGGCAGCGCCACCAGCAGCGCGACGCCCAACGGCACCGCCTGCTCCGTGCCCCGGCCGTTCAGCGAACCGGTCATCCACACCTTGGCCTGCTGCGCCACCAGATAGTCGCCCTTGGTCAGGAAGAGCTGGGTGACGGAGCGCAGCGCGACGGAGACGCCGATGCCGATCAGCACGAAGCGGGCCGCGTGCCGCGCGGCGTGCGGGCCGCCGCGCCAGGCGACGGCGTACACCAGCGCGGCGGCGAGGACGCCGCCCGCGACGGAGAGATACGGCAGCACGGCGGACGACGTCACCCCGAACGTCATCGCGCCCACCGTCACCGCGGCCGCGCCGTGCGTGACGCCGATGATCTCCGGGCTCGCGAGGGGGTTGCGGGCGACGGTCTGGATCAGGGCCCCGGCGACGCCCAGCGCGGCGCCCGCCATGAGGCCGACGAGGAGGCGGGGGAGGCGGAGCGTGCGGACGACCAGCTCGTCCGGAGACGGCTGGTCGAGCAGGACCCTGATGACCTCGGCCGGTGACACGGTGGTCTCGCCGAGGGTGAGGGCCGCGACGGTCGCCGCGGCGAGTGCCACGGCGAGCATGGCGGCGGTGGCGCCGGCACGCCGATGCACCAGGAACGAGACCGCCCCCACCCTGAGGGCCCGCACGTCACTCATCCGTCAACTCCCCTTCCGGGGTTGGCCCTTCACGGGGGTGTTGCGCGGGACGGGTCCCCTTCGCGGGGGGCGGAAGGAAACGGGGGGTGCCCCGTGCGTCGGGGGTGTTGCGCGGGACGGTTGGCCGGTGTGGTGGGTGCCGTAGGGTCCCGCGCCGATTTTTGTGACCCTGTCCGGGGGTGCCGTCGTGTGGCTTGGCGCCGTGTTCGGGTGCCTGGCCGGTGGCTTCGGCGCGGCGTGTGGTTGCGGTGCGGTGCGGCTGGCGCCGCGTGGTTGTTGGTTTGTGCCGGTGGTCGTGTGGGGTTGGTGTGTGGTGGGGGTCGGTGCCGTGCCGGGGTGTCTCCTCGGGCGGCGACAAGTGCGGGTCGGCTTTTCGTGCCTGCACATACTCGTCGCCACCACTTGCGGGGACACCCCACCACGTCCCCTCCCACCCGGTGGCCACCAGCAGGTCGGTGCCCCCTCACCCCTCCGCTTGTTCCCACGCTGTGGACGGCACGCCATCCTTGTTGTGGGCAGGCGTTCCGCATGGCGAGGGGGCACCTCCCAGCGGTAGCTGGGGGAGGGTGGGCACAACCCACCCACCGGGCCGTAGCACGCGTACGAGAGCCCAGGGGGCAATCGGGTAGGCGCACCCCGTGAAGGGTTCACCTCGGGCCCCGTGAAGGGGTGCTGCCCCGGTGAAGGGGGGACCCTGTGTTTCATGGCGCGCCCCGCGAAGGGGGGCCGCGCCGGAGCAGGGCGATGAGGAACGGGGCGCCGAGGAGCGCCGTCAGCACGCCTGCCGGGACCTCACCGGGCCGCAGCACCACGCGCCCCACCACGTCGGAGACGACAAGCACCGTCGCCCCGAGCACAGCGGCCATGGGCAGCAGCCACCGGTGCCCGCCCCCCACCACCGCGCGAGCGACATGCGGCACGGCGAGCCCCACGAACGCGATGGGCCCGGCGGCGGCCACCCCCACCCCGGTGAGGACGGTCGCGCCGAGGCCGCCCACCACCCGCACCGTCGCGACGTTCTGCCCGAGCCCCTTCGCCACGTCCTCGCCCAGCGCCAGCGCGTCCAGCCCGCGCGCCGCGACGAGGACGAGCAGCACGCCGGCGAGGAGGAACGGCCAGACCTGGCCCGCGATCTGCGCGTCACGCCCTGTCAGCGAGCCGACCTGCCAGAAGCGGAACTCGTCCAGCGTGGCGGCCCGCGTCGTCAGGATCGCGGAGATGACGGAGACGAGGAGCGCGTTGACGGCCGCTCCCGCGAGGGCCAGCGTGACGGGGCTCGCGCCCCCCACGCCGCCCCGTGCCGCCGTCCGCGCGGCGATCGCGTAGACCGCGACCCCGGCGACCGCAGCGCCGAGGAACGCGAACCAGACGTACCCGGCCAGCGTGTGCACCCCGGCGAAGGCGATGGCGCACACGACACCCGCCGACGCGCCCTGGCTGACGCCGAGGATGCCGGGCTCGGCGATGGGGTTGCGGGTCAGGCCCTGCATGACCGTGCCCGCGAGACCGAGCGCGGCGCCGACCATGACGCCGACGACCGTGCGCGGGACGCGCAGCGTGCGCACGACATCCGCCGCGTCCCCGTCGCCGCCGTGCAGCAGGACGTCCCACACCACCGTCGGCGCGATCGGCCGCGCCCCGACCGCGAGGCTCAGCAGCACCGCGCACACCAGCGCGGCGCAGGCGCCGAGGAGGAACCCGGCCCGCCGGACGGCCGCCGCACGCCGCGCGGCACCGGAGCGTCCGCCGCCGTGCGGCCCGTCGGACCGGCCGCCGCCGTCGCCGTCGTCAGCCGTGCCGTGCGAGGGCCGGTGCGGTGGAGTCGTCGGAGCAACTGGCATCGCGTCCTCGGCACTTGGCTCGCGGGGATCGGTCAGCTTAGGCGGACCTCAGTTTACGGGCCAGGGCAAGGCAGAATGTTCGACATGGATTCGCACGTCCCGCCCCAGCAGCCCCAGCACGGCCCGACGGTCGGCTTCGATCTCGACATGACGCTGATCGACTCCCGTCCTGGCATCAAGGCCACGTACGAGGCGCTGCGCGCCGAGACCGGCACGTACATCGACGCGGATCTCGCCATCACCCGCCTCGGCCCGCCGCTGGAGACGGAGCTGGCGCACTGGTTCCCGGCCGAGGAGATCGCGGCGGTGGGCGAGCGCTACCGCGAGCTGTACCCCGCGTACGCCATCGGCCCGTCCCCGGCCATGCCGGGCGCGCGGGAGGCGGTCGCCGCGGTGCGGGCCGCGGGGGGCCGTGCCGTCGTCGTCACAGCGAAGCACGAGCCGAACGCCAAGCTGCACCTCGCGCACCTGGGCATCGAGCCGGACGCGACCGTCGGCTGGCTGTGGGCGGAGGCCAAGGCGGAGGCGCTGCGCGAGCACGGTGCGACGGTCTACGTCGGCGACCACATCGGCGACGTGCGCGGCGCGAAGGCCGCCGACGCGCTCTCGGTCGCGGTGCCGACGGGGCCGTGCGACGCGGCGGAGCTGCGCGAGGCCGGTGCGGATGTGGTGCTGGAGGGCGGGCTCGGGGAGTTCCCCGCCTGGCTGGCCGCGTACACGGCGGCCTGAGCCCTCGCGGCCCTCGGGCCTCCCGGGAGCTACGACTTCGCCGCGCGCCGCTGCGCCGCCGCCGACCGCACGACCCCCGCCGCGGCGAGCACGAAGCCCGCGCCCATCAGCATGCAGACGAAGTACGCCGGGGCCGGAAAGGGCTCCGTACCCAGGAACAGCGGGGCCACGGTGACCACCGTGGCGACGGCGCCGAGGAGGAAGACGACGCCTCCGAGGCGTACGAGAAGATCACCAGCGCGGGACGTTTCAGCGTTCACAAGCCCAGGGTAATTCGGTGAGCAAGTGCACCGAGGAACCCCTCGGCGGCATCTTGTCACCGGGCTCCGGACCATTAGCCTTGGTGCTTAGCGGGTCATGCGGCCCGCTCGACTGCTATTCAGACCCTTTTCAGGTTGTTTCCAGATTGCGGCAGCCCGGCTGCCCGGACGAGTACGAGGACGAGGACAGACGTGCCTACCGGCAAGGTCAAGTGGTTCAACAGTGAGAAGGGCTTCGGCTTCCTCTCCCGCGACGACGGCGGTGACGTCTTCGTGCACTCGTCAGTGCTCCCCGACGGCGTGGACAGCCTCAAGCCCGGACAGCGTGTGGAGTTCGGCGTCGTCGCAGGCCAGCGCGGTGACCAGGCACTCTCGGTCGCGCTGCTCGACCCTGCGCCCTCTGTCGCGGCGGCCCAGCGCCGCAAGCCGGACGAACTGGCCTCCATCGTCCAGGACCTCACCACCCTGCTGGACGGCGTCTCGCAGTCCCTGGAGCGCGGCCGTTACCCGGACAAGCAGCACGGCCGCAAGATCGCGGGCATGCTCCGCGCCGTAGCAGACCAACTGGACGTCTGAGCCCCGCCGCCCCCGTCCAGGGCGCCCGGGGCGGTCCGCCACCGCCCCGGGACCTGTTTCACCTACCGGCCGACCGGCCGATCACGCGCCGAAGCCGCGCGCCGTCGCCGGTGCGACGTGTCTACGGGAAGGCCAGCGCGTCCGGCCGCAGCGGCGGCACGAGCCCTTCCGCCGCCGCCCTGGTGAGCAGGCCGCGCACCGCCGCGTAGCCGTCCTCGCCGAGGTCGGCCGTGAACTCGTTGACGTAGAGCCCGATGTGCTGATCGGCGACGGCCGGGTCCATCTCCTGCGCGTGTTCCATTACGTACGGACGCGACGCCTCGGTGTCGTCCCAGGCCATCCGCACGGACGCCGTCGCCGACTCCGCCAGCACGCGCAGCGTCTCCTCGCCCAGCGAGCGCTTGGCGATGATGGCGCCGAGCGGGATGGGCAGCCCGGTGGTGGCCTCCCAGTGCTCGCCCATGTCGGCGAGGCAGTGCAGGCCGTACTCCTGGTAGGTGAACCGGGCCTCGTGGATGACCAGTCCGGCGTCCACCTTGCCGTCGCGCACGGCGGGCATGATCTCGTGGAACGGCATCACGACGACCTCGCCGACACCGCCCGGCACCTCGTCGGCCGCCCACAGCCGGAAGAGGAGGTACGCCGTCGAGCGCTCGCTCGGCACGGCGACCGTCTTGCCGCTCAGCGACGCACCGGACGCGCCGGACGTGCCGGACTCGCGGGTGAGCACCAGCGGGCCGCAGCCGCGGCCGAGCGCGCCGCCGCACGGCAGCAGCGCGTACTCCTCCAGCACCCAGGGCAGCACCGCGTAGGACACCTTCAGGATGTCCAGTTCGCCGCGTTCGGCCATGCCGTTGGTGATGTCGATGTCCGCGAAGGTGACGTCGAGCGGGGGAGCGCCGGGGACGCGGCCGTGGGCCCAGGCGTCGAAGGCGAAGGTGTCATTGGGGCACGGTGAGAACGCGATCTTCAGCGGTCCGCCGACGCCCGTTCCGGTGTCGCTGCCGCTGTCGCTGTCGGTGCTGCTCATGCCTTCCATGCTCGCAGCACGGGCAACAGCGCCTCGAAGGCACCCCCGAGCGCGCCGAGCGCCTCGGGGATGCGCCACGCGGCGCGGTCGCGGGGTCCGACGGGGTTGGAGACGGTACGGATCTCCAGCACCGGCACCCCGTGCGCCGCGGCCGCCTCCGCGACGCCGAAGCCCTCCATGGCCTCGGCGGCCGCGCCCGGGTGGAGCGCGGCCAGTTCGGCGGCCCGCTCGGCGGTGCCGGTCACGGTGGAGACGGTGAGCACGGGCCCGGTGACGGCACCCGTCGCCCCGGCGGCGGCGCGCACCAGACCGGCCGGGGGGTGGTGCGTGTCGGTGCCGAAGCCGAGTGCGGTGACGGGCGCGAAGCCCTCGGCCGTACGTGCGCCCAGATCGGCCGCGACGATCGCCGACGCGACGACGACAGCGCCGGTCCCTGTTCCAGGGGCCGCGAAGCCGCCGCCGATCCCCGCCGAGACGACCAGCCCGTACGGCTCGTCCGCGACGGCGGCCGCGGTCAGCGCCGTCGCCGTCCCCGCGGCAGCGGCGGCGGGGCCGACACCGGCGGCCAGGACGTCGAGCACGGGGAGGGCTTGGCCGGGTCCGTCGTCGGCGGCGTCGGCGGGCCGCACGCGGTGTGCCTCGTAGCCGCCGGGGAGGGCGCGCCGCCCCGGCTCCTCGCCGCAGGCGCGCGTCACCGCGTCGCGCTCGGGCGCGACGGCGGTGACGACGAGGACGTTCACGGGATGCGGTCCTGGGGAGCCGGTGGGGGTCAGTCGTCGCTCTTGAGCTTCAGGTGCCAGATGCCCTTGAACTCGCTGCCGTCCGCCACGACGATGCTGACCTGCGCGGTGTCCGTCGACGTGGCCTGCCCGCCGGCGCTCTGCTGCTGGAAGAAGGCGTCACCGGGGAAGGTGTAGTACGTCTTCTTGATCGGATCGGGCAGCGCGGGCTGGCCGTTGACGAACAGCAGCCAGCCGTCCTCGGCCATGTCCGGCTCGACGCCGACGCGCAGCTTGTCGCCCAGGCCGACCGTGACGGTCTTCTCGGCCTTCTTGCTCAGGCACTTCTTGGCCTCACCCTGCGGGATGGCCTTGCCGTCGTTGTAGCAGGCGGCCTCTGTGGTCACGCTGTCGCCGTTGACGGTCGCGGTCGCCACGGGGGTGGGCTTCTCGCAGGCGGAGAGGGCGAGAAGGCCGAGGGAGACGGCACCGATGGCAGTGGCGGTGCGGACACCCCGCCGGGAGATCGCGTAGCTCATAGCGGGCAGGCTACCGGGCGGTCGGGGTCAGGCGACGCGGGGGTGCGGCGTGCCGCGTCCCGCGGAGGTCAGCAGACCCCGTACGGTCGTCGCCGCTCCGGCCGCGACGACGGCGGCGCCGACACCCATGCCGAGCGGCCCGATCAGCGGCAGCGCGATGCCGACGGCCCCGCCCGCGACCCACGACATCTGCATCAGCGTCTCCGAGCGCGCGAAAGCCGACGTACGGACCTCCTCGGGCACGTCGCGCTGGATCAGCGCGTCGAGCGACAGCTTGCCGAGCGCCTGCGCGATCCCGGCCGTGGCGGCGACGGCGGTCACGAGGACGGTGCCGTAGAGCGCGGCGGCCGTCACCGTCGCGGCCAGCGCGAGGGCCAGCACCGTCGCGATGATCACCTCGGGCCCGCGCGCCCTGAGCCAGGCGCCGATGGCCGTGCCCAGCGCGTTCCCCGTACCGGCCGCGACGCCCACGAGGGCGAGGGAGAACGCCGCCGACAGCCCTGACAGCGGATGCTCGCGCAGGAGGAAGGCGAGGAAGAAGGTGAGGAAGCCGGAGAGTGCGCGCAGCGAGGAGTTGGCGAGGAGCCCGGCGCGCACGGAGACCCCGACCGTCCGCAGCCCCGGCCGCCGCCCGCTCCCGCCCTCGCCTTCCTCGGCCGGGCCCGGGTCCTGCTCCGAGTGCGTACGGGCGAGGCGGACGCGCCGCTCGCCCTTCGCCGAGTCGACCTTGTGGGGGAGGGAGAAGGAGAGAAAGGTGCCGAGTACGAAGACGGCGAAGGCCCCGTACAGCGGCCAGGGCTCGCCGAGCTGATGCAGCCCGGCGCCGATCGGGGCCGCCGCACCCGTGGCGAGCAGCCCGGCGAGCGTCACCCGCGAATTCGCCTTGACCAGCGAGAACGCGCGCGGCAGCAGCCGCGGCACGACGGCGGAGCGCACCACTCCGTACGCCTTCGACGACACCAGCACCCCGAGCGCCGCCGGATACAGCTCAAGACCGCCCGTCGCCACGGCCCCCGCCATCGCCAGCGCGAGCAGCGCCCGCGCCAGCATCGCCGCGGCCATCGCCGCGCGCCGCCCGTGCGGCACGCGGTCCAGCAGCGGCCCGATCACGGGCGCCAGCAGCGCGAAGGGGGCCATGGTGACGAGGAGGTACAGCGCGACCCTGCCGCGCGCCTCGCCCGTCGGCACGGAGAAGAAGATGGTCGAGGCGAGCGCGACGGTGATCATCATGTCGCCCGCCGAGTTCACCGCGTGCAGCTCGATCAGCTTGCCCAGACCCGACTCGCCCGCGCCCTGCGCGTGCGTCGCGCGGCGGACACGGCGCGCCAGCGCGGCGGGCGGGTGCCTTACGGCACGCGCCGCACGCCGCAGCGGATGAGGACGGGGCTCTGGCGCCACGGACTCCAGTGTGCCCCAGCGGTGCGCCCGGGACGCGTGACCGACGGGTTCCCCGTGTCCCGTCCGCCCCGGCGGCGCGGGTCGCGGGGCGGCCCCGCCCGCGCGGTACCCGGTGCGGCGCCGCGCGGCCTTCCGGGGGACTTTCGACACGTGTCCGACGGCCGCGTAAGGGCCCCGGCGCCCCGTGCCGCGGCCGTATTCCGGCGCTCGACGGGCGGCGCCGCGCGCCCCGGCGCCGCCTCTCGGAGTCCTCTTAGCTCCCTCTCCTACATACCTCTCGTAATCCGTGGGGTAGCGTGGGTAAACGGTGCGCTCCGCACGGCCCCCGAGCGGTGGCGCGGACGTCGCAGCGGTCCTCGGGTTCCGCTCCGTCCACTCCCCGCCGTCCTTTCGTCGGCCGCCGTACGGGCAGCGCACGCCGACAACGGCGCTACGGCGTAGGAGAGACGATTCTTGTGAGTGCTGCATGAGTGCCGCGACGAGTGCCGCGACGACAGCGTCGCCGACGCGAAGCGCCCGCGCCCGCCGCGCCCCCGACCGGCTGTGCGCCGAGGCGGTGGACCTCGCGCGCGAGGCGGTCGAGGAGACCGCGGGAAGCGGGTCGGTCGGGCCGCACATCGAGGCCGTGGCCGACGCCGACCGCGTGGTGACGCACCTCTTCGAATGCCTCGACCCCGCCTATCGCGGGTGGCGCTGGGCGGCGACGGTCGCGCGCGCCTCGCGGGCGAAGGTCGTCACGCTGGACGAGACCGTCCTCCTCCCAGGGCCCGACTCCCTCCTCGCCCCCGAATGGGTGCCCTGGAGCGAGCGGCTGCGCCCCGGCGACCTCGGGCCCGGCGACCTCCTGCCGACCGAAGCGGAGGACCTCCGGCTGGAGCCGGGCTTCTCCGGCGAGGAGGAGCCGCCGCCGAACTCCGCGCTCTCCGAAGAGGCGCGGCACCGTGCGGAGCTGGCCGAGCGGGCGGCGCTGCGAGACGGTGCGGAGGCCGACGGCGTCGAGGACCTCGAAGTCTGGCCCGGTTCGCCGAACGGGGCGTCCCCGGACGCGGACGCTTCGGGTGAGGCCGAGGCCGTCGGCGCTCCCGCGCGGGGCAGCATCGCGGCTGTCGCCGAGGAACTGGGCATGCCACGTCCGCGGGTCCTCTCCCGCTATGGGCTGCACGCGGCGGCGGACCGCTGGGAGGAGTCCTACGGGCCCAAGACGGCCATGGCGCAGGCCGCGCCCGCGAACTGTGTGAGCTGCGGGTTTCTTGTGCCGCTCTCCGGGTCGTTGCGGCAGGCGTTCGGGGTCTGCGCGAACGAGTTCAGTCCCGCTGACGGGCGGGTCGTGTCGTTGGCGTTCGGCTGTGGGGGGCACTCCGAGGCCGCGGTGATGCCGCGTCCGCCCCAGCCGCCCCCCCACGTCATCGACGAAACCCTCGCCGACGACTTCACCCTCCACGACACCCCTTCGCGGGGTGCGGAAGGGAACGGGGGGTTGGCCTTTTGACGGGGGTGTTGCGCGGGACGGTTGTCCGGTGTGGTGCGCGCTGTAGGGTCCCGCGCTGATTTTGTGCCGCTGCACGGGGCGCTGCGCTGGGCTTGGCGCCGTGTTCGGGTGCGGCTGTGTGGCTACGGCGCGGCCTATGGATCGGTGCTTTGCGGCTGGCGCCGCGTGTTTCTTGGCTCGGGTCGTGGTTGTGGGTGTGTGGGTGGTGGGTGTCCGGTGCCGGGGTGGGGTGTCTCCTCGGCGTGAAGGTCTCGTTTACGGCTTTCCGCCGGTGACTTTCTCGACCTGCGGGGACACCCCACCCCGTCCCCGTCCCGCCGGTGGCCCACTGCCCGGTTCCGGGTGCGCCAATGCCCACCCCCCCTTCGCGGGGTGCGACTGCGCGCCTTGCCGTGTGGCGGCCCACCCCCAGCGCGGGACCTGCGGTCCCCACTCCACGGGCCGACCGTCCCGCGCAACACCCCCTTGGCAGGGGGTGCCTACCCGAGTGCCCCTTTGGGGTTTCGTTCGCGTGGTGCGGGCCGGTGGCACGGGTTGTGCCCACCCTCCCCCAGCTACCGCTGGGAGGTGCCCCCTCGCCGAGCGGGACGCTTGCCCACAACAATGGGGTGAGCCACCGCCGTCAGCGTCCCGCGACAGGGGCGGAGGCCCTCCGGCGCGGCACGGGGGTGGGCGCATCGGTGCCAGCGATGTACCGGCACACAGCGTGGGGACAAGCGGAGGGGGCACCGGCCCGAGGTTGGCCACCGGGTGGGAGGGGACGTGGTGGGGTGTCCCCGCAAGTGGTGGCGACGAGTATGTACAGGCAGCCGAAAAG